>BNTU01000028.1 GCA_025996835.1 Bacteroidia bacterium | reverse complement strand
ATTTCATTTGAAGAATATGATATTTTACAAAAACACAGATTAAAAAATGACAAAAGTTGAAGCGATAAGAAAAGTATTAGAAGACCATAATGGTATCGCTACTTGGGAGATAATTTACAATGAAGTTGAAAAGTATTATCCCGATGCAAAGAGAATGAAAGATTGGGAGTCCGGTTTTCGTGGTGTTTTGTATAGAGAGGCGTATAAAAATAATATTTTCAAACAAGTTGGTTTGGGAATGGTTGCTCTTTTAGATTTTCAAGAAGAAAAAGTTGAAGAAATAAAACAAGATACCGTTAGAATGCACTCTTATATGGAAGGTATTTGTGTTGAGATTGGCAATTTTCTAAAACTAAAAACATTTACAGCCGACCCTTCGGCAAAATACAATAATTTGTCGCTTTCCGACATTTCAACACTTCCAACACTACCTCAGTTTACTTATTCCGAAATACTTGATACCATTAAAAGGATTGATGTGCTATGGTTTAATGATAAAGGGTTTCAATATCCCAAGCGTGCAATTGAAATTGTCGATAGTATTGGAACATTAGAACCTGCACTAAAAAGAAGCATCCAGTTGATTGAATTTAATTTGTCTTTTTACATCCTTTGCAAAAATGAGCATCTTAAAAAAGTAGAAAAAGAATTGGCTTGTGAGCCATATACCCGCATCAGAGATAGATATAAAGTAAGAGATTACGATAGCATTTTGAATATTTATAATAATCCAATCGCACATGCCACAGATGATTTTTTATCAGTACAAACATATTTTTGACCACTTTTACGAACCATTCATTGGCAGCGGTGCGGTTTATTTTGCCGTTGCAAATGCCAAGCACTACTTTATCAATGATAAATCTAAAGACTTAATTGATTTATACAGAAACATTAAAGCGGAAAACAATCAAGACCTTTTTAGTACATTGATGGCAATGAAAGACTACTGGACAACCCTTGACTGTATTTATGAACAAAATAAATTGCCTTTAATTGAATCTTTTTTGCAATTAAGACAATCTGATAATTATGACATCAAAAAAAGCATATCATCTTTAATTGACAATACAACAGGTAATTTTCTTAACCCATTAAAAGGCATTTTTGATTTTGACGTTAAATTTTATACCAAAGAACTGAAAGTAAACTTAACTCGTAAAATGTTGCGTATGCGACAATTAGAAAAAGAAAAGGGCTTGCTTTCGCAGGAAGACATTGATTTAAATATTTTAACGGCTATAAAAAGTTCGTTTTATATGTATTTTAGAATGTTGTACAATAAGCCTCAGAAATACAACATTACATCTACGGTTTACAGTGCCATATATTTTTTCATTCGCAATTACACTTACAGTGGCATGTTTCGGTATAATGCGAGCGGTGAGTTTAACGTGCCTTATGGTGGCATCGGGTACAATGGCAATTCACTCGAAAAAAAGATAAAATATATTTCGGGGGTAGATGTTCAAAAACGCTTGAGCAACACAACGATAGAAAACGAAGATTTTTATGATTTCATGAAATCGCAAAACACATCCGAAAACGATTTTATCTTTTTAGACCCGCCGTATGATACCGAATTTAGCACTTACGACCAAAACGAATTTACGCAAAACGACCAGAAACGCTTAGCCGACTATTTGCTAAATGAAACCAATTGCAAGTGGATGTTAGTGATTAAAAATACAGACTTTATTCATGGGCTTTATGAAAAAGACGGCATTGTCATCAGTTACTTTGATAAATCGTATAAAGTTAGTTTTATGAATAGAAATGAGCGGAATACGGAACATTTAATGATAAAAAATTATTGAAATTGAAAAACGCATGCAAACACAATACGGAATAAGAAATATAAACAAATTCGCAGTAGATGAAGACGTGGCTCGCTGCAATAATTGTTGGCATTATTTTTACGATGAAATAATTGATGAAAGGAATGATAACACTCTTATTATTCTTCGAGATGGAGAGGATTTTTTCTACAAAGGCTGCCCAATTTGCAAAACAGATGCTTATTTGACGGATGTTTCAATGCAAAACAGATAATAAAAACTGGAGTAGATTATGTTAAAACTCTCGAAGAAAATAAAACTTGAAATATATAACCTTCTGAAAAAAGAAGAAAATGCTTTTGGCTATTCCGATGAGGAAGGGATAATTCCATTCTTAACTGATATATGGGATTTAAGTTCAATGAAATCGGAAGATAATAGATTCAATAATGCGTTAGGGGATTTTGTTCAACATACTGTTAGAAATCCTGATGATTACAGTTTAGATTATGTTTTTCAAGAGCGGTTAAAATTATTAGACGATGACGAAAAATTCTCAAAATTTATTGAAACTGTTCTATTATCCAAATATCGAAACGGAGAAGATGATATTGTTCGGTATGTATTACTGATTGCTCCCTATTTAAAAAAAGAAGGATATACGTTGCTCTCTCAAGGTTATGACAATGATGGATACCCGATATATAAAATAGAAGTAATTCCGCAGAACGCAGCAGCACCACCACCTAATGATATAATTTTCTATCTTGAAAAGAACCCAACAGGGAGCAATCTGCATATAAATTCTCATAATAGACCTCCAACATATCCATCTTTTGTTTTGGTATTTAATGATGGATGGAATGATTTCAGTGTGTGGAGTTCTTATTGTCTATTTTATTACGAGAATGACAACGACTCCCCAATTTGTGTTGGAAAAGTGAAAATCATTTATAGGACAGAAGACATTACAAACCAATACCTTTTAGATAAATTCACCTCCTTAGATGATAATTTTTGCTCGTTAGGACAAGAATATAGATATTATGAAAATTTAAAAGAAATATTCAACAAAAAGTTTAAAAGTGTCCTATATGCCTTACGGGATGCGGCTTTTTTCCCTGACATTCAAGATTCCTTTGAACTCAATACAAATTTTAAAAACTCTCTAATAAGAACTGATGAGGCAGAGAGGCTACTAAGAATTGCTCAATATAAAATTTATGGTTTTGATTTGTCTAATTTATTCAGTTTCAAATATATATTTAGACCAGTTTATTCAAATGATAGTATTGACGTTAATTTTGAGTTTACTCCAAAACTGCCTGTTCCAAGCCGAATTTATGCTGTAATTGGTAAGAATGGCACTGGGAAAACTCAGTTAATAACATCTTTACCTCTAATGATATCACGAAAGAAAGATGAATCATTTACCCCAAGAACTCCATTTTTTAGTAAAATTATAGCTGTATCCTATAGCGTTTTTGACAAATTTGAAATTCCTGAAAGAACCAGTGATTTTAACTATTGCTATTGTGGAATTAGAAAAGAAAATAACGAACGACTTTCCGAAGAGGAATTGGCTATAAGGTTTAATGAAGCATGTATAAAAATTAGAGAATTAGAACGAATTAACAAATGGAGAAAAATATTACTAACATTTATTACCGAAGAGTTAATAAACTTATTCCTAATTGAAAAAGATGAAACTGAAATAACATCTTTTAGAAACCGCTATAATGTTGACATGAAGAGTTTTAATGATATGCGAAATAAGTTGAGTTCTGGTCAAGCAATAATTTTATATATCATAACTGAAATTGTAGCCAATATAAGATATGATTCCCTTTTGCTTTATGACGAACCGGAAACGCATCTGCACCCCAATGCCATTACCCAATTGATGAATACAATATATGAATTGGTTGAAGAATTTCAATCATATTGTATCATTGCTACACATTCGCCATTTATTGTTAGAGAACTTTTCTCTAAAAACGTCTATGTGTTAGAACGTGAAGATACATCTCCATCAATAAGACGCATTCCATTAGAATCATTTGGAGAAAATTTAAGTGTCCTCTCCGAGGAAATCTTTGGAAATAAGGGTATCCCTAAGCAACACACGAAAATTTTGAAAAGATTAGTCGATTCAAATAAATCTTACGAAGATATAGTTTCTTTATTGGAATTTGATGAAATTCCTCTGAGTTTGAATGCTCGCATTTTCATTAAAAGTATGATAAACCAAAGAGATAAAAAATCGGAATGAAAAATTTACGACACTACACAGATGACGCTTTTGAATTTCATAAAGATGTTCTAAAAAGCAAAAAGACAACAATAGCCGATCCAACCTATAAGGATAGGGTAAAACGTTTGGAAAACGCTGTTCAAAGTCAGTTTTCTGTGTATGATAATAATTTTGTTCAAAACACATTGGAAGATATTGAAAGTCATGGTCATACTGCAAGTGAAAAGAGTGATTTGCTTAAGCTTTATTCGTATAAAATTTCAGTCATAAAAAAATTAAAAGCCAAACTAACAACTACCGCCACAAATAGGATTATTAGCACCTGCCCAAATTGTACTATAAGCGAGATAAATTCTTTTGACCATTATTTACCAAAAGAAGAATTTCCAGAATTTGTCGTGAATCCCAAAAATCTTTTTCCGAGCTGTACTACTTGCAACGGATACAAAAGTACCACTTGGCTAAAAGGTGACAAACGGCTTTTTTTGAATTTATACCTTGACCATTTACCTGAGGAACAATATTTATTTGTAAAGTTGAAAGTTGAAACAGACTCTGTCATTACGGCAAAGTTTTATTTACAGAATACAGGTACTATTGCATCTGACATTTTTGAAATCATCGAAAGTCATTACGAAAGGCTTCGCTTATTACAGAGATTTAGCGAAAACATCAATGAGGTAGTCACTTCGTTGGAAAATACAATTAATTCATTTATAGACAAGTTGCCAATCGCAAAAATAAGGGAGGCTGTCATTGAAAAAAGTAATAAAGATAAACTTGCTTTCGGTCACAATTATTGGAAGTCAATATTAGAAATAGCATTAGTAACGGATGTTGAATATTTAAAACGCTTTAACTAATAAATTGTATATTATTCCAAATCTTTACTCGTTAAAATGGGAGGTTATCAAGTTCTGTGTTACTTTCAACAATAGGCTCTGCTGTAAGATGTTTTAAAGAATATTGGTCAAACAATTTATTTGCTTTTTCAAGGACGGCATTTTCCTTAAGATTGTCATTAGCTGAATAATTAGAGTGTACAAATTCTACAATTTCGTAATCAATAGATATTATTTCATTTAGACGGTCCAACCACTTATTAGCTTCTATATTGCTTTTGGAATTTAAGAATAATTCCGCCAAATTTTTAATGAAAGTTTTCTGCGATAGGGGATTAGAACACAATATTTTGAATATTTCTTTAGCAAGTATCCTGGCATCTCCTTTTGGCGGTATCCCCTGAATTTTTCCAAAAAGTCCGTAAGGGTCACACCCTTTTCGTATGGGAATAACTAATATCTGCCTGCCTAAAGCGTAGCCAACTTCTTGGTCGCACCATTTACTGCTATTAAATTCTGGAGTGATAACTGCGCATAAACATTGCATAGTTCGTAAAGCATTTTCTATTTCATTTGCCCATAACTTTGTTGGCTCAATATCTTCATGAGCAACAAAACAAGAAACTCCATAATCGAACAATGCTGTTTTCAAATTTGAAGCAGATACTTTATCTGTTGTTAGATGGCTTATAAACATTCTATAGTAGCCAAAATCCCAATAAGGAAAGTCGTCTGTAATTTCTATATCCAAAACATTTTCTTCTACTGAAGCCGAAGGAACAATAGTTACTCCACCAAAACTAATGCTTTCATCTCCTTTTGTTGAATTATCAAGGGCTGAACGGATTGTTGTCTCTATTTTATCTAGTTTCTCTTCTCTTCTTAATTTTGTAAATTCAGATGTAGAGATGAGTATTTCTACTCGATAAGAATCAATTCCACCATTCCAATTGTCATGATGAGTATGAATACAATTTATATTTTTTAGTTTAAATATATTGAGAGCATCTAATTCATTTTCAGCTTTCAATAATCCTTTCACTGTTTCAAAATAGAAACTTAACACTTCATGTTCATTCATAATCAAATTATTATCTAAATTTATTGACCGCAAAGTTACTCATAAAAAAAATTCAAGAGCTATTTTGTTGATTTTTTTGCTTTTCTTTTTTAATACACTTTCTACCAACGTGAGGGGCGATAGATCCTTCTCGCCATACCTCCATTCGCCAGCGTCCGCACTCAAGTGCGTTAATGGTAAGCCTCCAACTTTGCCGCAAGCCACAAAACCGCCCGAAAGATTTCTCTTCCGGACGGTTTTGCATCACCATAAAATTTTTGCCCCCTATTAATTATGGATAAAATCCGTAGCGTATTCAGCAAATCGCGATTTTCTTCCTTAATCGCCTTTGAGAAGGGCACATACACGATGTCGTTGTTTTGGATGCCCATCATCACGTTGCGCTGGTCGTCGAGCAGGGCTTCGATGGCGGCGGCTCCCATGCGGCTTGCCAAGATGCGGTCGCTCGCCGGTGGGTGAGCCTCCCCGCTGGAAGTGTCCGAGTATGTTCACGCGCACGTTGTACTCAGGGTAATCTTTTTTCACCCGTTCTGCCATACCCATCGCGCCGCCGGTAACGTCACTCCCTGCCACGAGGACCCGTAAGAAAAAATGTAAAAAAACTTGTATATTAGTCGAGAAAAGTGTATCTTTGCGGAAGTTTTTAATTGAGAAAAATGTATAGATACAAGGTTAAAGAACTGATAGATTGGAAATTAAGCGAACTAAGGAGGAAGAAACGAAAGAAGAATAAAAAAATGAGAAACGAAAATACAAATACGGCACTAAAACACCTGCACACAATGAGCAGTTTGGCGTAATGGCGGGTGTAGCCCACTCAAACGGCAGTGCGATTTTTGAAGTTTCGTTCCCGCGCGAGCCTCAGTGAACCCACCACTGCGCCAAGCCGCCGGGCTGCAATGGTTCAGGGACAGTGCGTAACTAAAACGAAACTGTAACACAAATGTGATTTTTTGTATTTTTTGTGTTTTTGCAGCCAAAAAAGCTTAACGCTGAAAGTCAAGAGATTGAGATGGTTGAGGTTGCTCATGCATCATAGAAACGGAACGCTATCTATGTTTAATTAGCAATGCCAAAAAAATAATTGTTTGTTTCTAAAAAAACATAGTTCATAATTCATATTTTTTACTTACCTTTGCGCCCGCTAATGCAAACAATTAAAAATTATTTCAAAAGATGGCAACTAAAATTAGATTGCAAAGACATGGTCGCAAGGGGTACGCGTTTTACCACATCGTGATCGCAGATAGCAGAGCTCCACGAGATGGAAAGTTTATCGAACGGCTCGGGACGTATAATCCCAACACAGATCCGGCTACAGTAAATTTGGATTTTGACCGAGCTTTGTATTGGTTGACGGTGGGTGCACAACCGACCGATACCGCGAGGAATATCCTTTCAGACGAAGGGGTTCTCTTGAAGAAACACCTCTTAGGTGGCGTGGCAAAAGGGGCTTTCAGCGAAGAAGATGCTGAAGCGAAATTCCAGACATGGAAAGACGGCAAAGCATCCGCCATTGATGCCAAGTTAGGCAAGGCGGGTGAGGCACAAAAAGCCGCCGCAAAAGCCGCTTTGGAGGCAGAGAAAGCCGCTAACAAAGCCAAGGCTGATGCTGTAGCCGCTAAAAAAGCCGAAGTCGCAGTGGCGGCGGCTAAACAAGAGGCTAAAGAAGTAACTGCGGTAGAAGAAGCTCTTGCGCCGATTGAAGAGGTTGTTGAAGAGGTTGCTGTTCCGGCTGTTGAAGAGGCTTCTGCTCCGGTTGAGGAAGAGACTGTTGCTCCGGTTGAGGAAGAGGCTACTGCTCCGGTTGAGGAAGAGGCTGCTGCTCCGGCTGTTGAAGAAGCTACGGCTCCGGTTGAAGAAGAGGCTGTTGCTCCGGTTGAGGAAGAGGCTGCTGCTCCGGTTGAAGAAGAAGCTCCGGCTACTCCGGCAGAGGAAACTCCGGCTGCCGAATAATATTTGCACTCCGAATGAAACAGATTAAATGGATGGTCACGGATTTTTTTTCTGTGGCTGTCCTTGTTTTGTTGTTTGCGGCGTGTGCCGGTCACGACTACCCCAATACTGATATTGATGGGATGTGGAAATTGCGCACGATGCACATAGGAGGTGAGGTTCAACAAGTGGACACTGTTTTTTTTAGTTTTCATCGCGGTTCGCTGTTTTCTTGCAAGCGGTTTGATGGAGAGATGACACAGATGCAGGATGTGTGGATGGGCTATTTTGGCTTTTCGCATGACAACTCCATCCATATTTCGCTTGCCGAGAGTTATGGCTATCAGACCACGCCGTGGGGCGATGGAGAGCAAAAAGCCGTTTTTAATATTGTGCAGCATACCTCCTCAAAATTAGTTTTGGAGCGGAATGGCATAACTTACAATTTTATAGATTTTTGAGATGAGGCAAAAAACTGTATTTTTTCTTCTATACATATATATATGTAGTCAGTCCGTTTTTGGGCAGACGAAGACCACCGTGCAATCATCGGCTTTTGGCGCGTTTTCGAGCGAGCAGATGCCTTTTTGGATGGTCAATCACAATTGGGGGATTAATTCGCTGAATGACAATAACTTGTATCTGCGTGCCGGTGCGTTTCATGAGCAAAAATTAAATGATGATTGGTCGTTTGAGGCAGGGATTGACGGGCTTGGCGGGCAGTTTTCGGCGACGGACAACTACCGCATCCAGCAGTTATACGGTCGCCTCGACTGGAAAAAAATCCGCTTGGACATTGGTATGCGCGAAGATTACACCTCGTTTTTGAATCCGCATTTGAGTTCCGGCGACATGGTCAATTCCAACAATGCCAGACCTGTTCTGCAAATTAAGATGGGGTTCAATGAGTTTATTCCGGTTCCTTTTGCGCGGAGCAATTTTTTCATAAAAGGCGATTTTGCTGTGGGTAAATATATGGATAGTGAGTATTTGGAGACCAATTTTGCCCCATCGCAGAAAAGATTTGCATCAGATGTTTTGTCGCACAACAAATCCATTTATTTTCGCTTTGGCGATATACAACACAAACACCGTCAGCAGTTTATGTTTGGTTTGGTGCATGCTGCGCAATGGGGCGGCACGCTCTATAAAGCCAATGGGGAGGTGTTTAAACAGCCGCGAAGTGTTGGTGATTTAGTCCGCGTGGTGTTTGCCAAAGAGGGTGGTGAAGGGGCAAGTGGGAATGATAAGCCATACGTTTCGGGGTCGCAGTGGGGCGCGTGGTTGTTTAAGTATGATATTAAGTTGGGGGGGATTGCGGGTCAAGCCCGCAATGACACTCCGGGGGGAACAGCCCGCAATGACAAAAGCAGTCAATTAAGTGTTTATATTCAGCATTTTTTTGATGATGGTTCGGGGATGACTTTCTACAATTGGTGCGACAATTTGGTTGGCGTGGAGTGGCAGTCGCGCACAAAATCGCTGCTTTCGGGTGCTGTGGCAGAATTTGTATATACAAAACATCAGGGTGGTCCGATTATTTACTATTTCGACATTGCGCCCAAAGGGGAGCACCCGGAGCACCACGACCAAATCGTAAAAGGCAATGGGAAAGACAATTACTACAACAACGGCGACTATCCTCAAGGACCGTCCCACTACGGCAAAACATTAGGAACTCCGCTTTTTTTGTCGCCCGAATACAACACCGACGGGGCGGTTAATTTCAAAGGCAATCGCCTCATCGCCTATCATCTGGGCATAGAGGGCTATATTTTGCCGGAGTTCAAATACCGCCTGCTGCTGACGAGCGGACAAAACTGGGGGCAATACGACCTCCCGTTCAAAGAAATTCATTCGGGATTTGCCTCCGGATTAGATTTGATTTATCAGCCGGAAAAGTTGCAAGACTTTGATATTAAGTTGTCGATGGGAGCCGATGATGGTAACTTTTTCGGACGAAGCACCGGCGGAGCTGCTTTGACAATTAGCAAACGATTTACAGTCCTTTAAGGGCAACCACATCAAAATGGACAGCAAAAATCTTTGCGGAAGTGCCGCCAAATTGGGAACGCCCAAACGCCCCACGCTGTGTATCAATTTTTCAATGTTCATAATGATGGTTCAGATATTCTGTATTTATTTTTGCCGATAAACACGATGACGGCGGCTTTCAGGTCGGAACGGTTGCTCAACCGGTGCGAACCGAGGTATTGCCTCATCTGTTCCTCGCCTTTCTCCTGCTGCCGGAGGATGTCCACTTCGGTTGCATCTGTCTTGCAATATTTCAACTCAAACACCCATTCGTATTTTATCTGTGGCAGGAGAGGACTGCGTAGCAGGTAGATGTCCGAGCGACCGGGAACGGCTTCATATTCACTCATCGGAACATATATCCGGCTCATGAACAGATATGCCAGCAGCAATATCTTAATGTATTTTTCGTCGAATTGCCGCAGGTCGTGATCAGACAGTTTGCTGAATGCGTTTTCCGATATGTAGGCAATGAATCGCTCCAAATCGCCTTCCATTGCCAGTGCATAAATTGCCTCGTTCAAAGGTTGTGATTTGATGTTCATATCGGGAGAATTATCACGCGTTAATTTCATCAGGTATTCCCAATACAATGTTTTGATGGAATAATTGGGAATACCGAGTTTCAGCTGAAAAAGATACGGCTCCTTTATCGTGAGCAGACCCATATAGAACAGCAGGGATACAAAATAATCATCATCATTCAGCATATCGACGGAGAACTTTTGCAATATTTCGGCAATGATGCCATCTTCTTTCACAATGCGAATCAACGTTTCCCTGTTACGGTCGTTTTGTGTAAGTTTTTGTAACCGTCCGTAATCCGTTCGCAAATTCAGGTCTATGATGTATTCCGGTGGTTTTCCAAATTCGATGATTTGACTGAAAAAATAAAGCATCATGGCGGGATTATATACCCGATGCGCCCCGTTTTTATGAAACAAATAACCATTATAGTATGCCTCTATATCCACATTGATGCAAGTTTCGTCAACGCCTGTTTCCCGCATCAGCCATTCCACCTCTTCCTGCGTGAAGCCCATCATTTCATTATACTTGGGGTTGAGTGTGAGGATTGTAGCAATGTTGTAGCCGCTGGTGAGGTCGTCGAGCATCACCGGCGAGATACCTGTAATAAATGTGCGGTTCACGATGGACGATTTGGCGGCATTCTTTATCTTTTCATAGAAATCGCGCACTATTCCATTGGCGGCAATCATTGTTTTATAGATATCAGTCCCCAGCATATTGCCCATGGCAATGAGGTCGTTGGCGAAATGGTCGTATTCATCAATGATAAAGAAGAGTTTCACTTTACTTTGTTCTGCTGCACTAAAAACCTTCTCTAATGACTTGATTCCCGGTTTTTCTTCATCAATCTGCTCAACGTACTTATTCGCTTCGGGGAAAACGAGTGCATAGAGGCGAAAAAAATTTCGAATCGTACTTTGTACATTGCTCGAAAAACTGTCCACAAATCCTTTTTCACTGGAAGTATCCAAGCCTGAAAAATCGAACCGCATGACTGCATACGTGTTTCTTTCGGGCGTAGGATGTTTGCCGATATAAAGGTCGCCAAACAACTTGTCGAAATTTTCCGCCTCATTGAGGTCGTAATAATACGACAATGTCATAAAAAACAGGCTCTTGCCGAATTTGCGCGGGCGGATGAAAAACTGATTGGGGTTGGCTTCTTTTTCCAACATCTCTATGTACATGGTTTTGTCCACGTAGGCATAGTTCTCAAGGATAATCCTTTTGAAATCCGAATTGCCGTAAGGCAGCCGCTTATACATTTTTTCTTCCATCTTTTGTAAATTTAGGGTACAAAGATAAACAAAAAATTTAGGATTTAGCCCCCTAAATAAAACTTTGTTTCGAGGTGCTGCTCCACCGGATAGGTGAGGTAGCCATTGCCTTCATAACCTTTCGTTTTTTGAAAATCAAAAAATATGCTGCCGCTCATGGTGGGCAACAACTTTGCCAAGGGTTTTGCCAAAAAATTAGGCAATGGACGAAAGCCGCTGCCCTTGAAGTTTTTCAGCTTGTAGCCATCAAATCCCGAATTGACAAGGCAAACAAAATCTCGCTTGGTGTAGCCCCTCACATGAGCACTACAGTTCTGTATGCAGGAGGGCTGCTGCCCGATGACCAGCAAAAATCTTTGCGGAAGTGCCGCCAAATTGGGAACGCCCACTATAAAATGCCCCCCTTTTTTCAACACTCGCGTTACTTGATGCAATATCCAAAACACATCCTTCACATGCTCCATTACCTGATTTATCATTACCACATCCACGCTTTCATCCTCAAATGGAAACACGTCCCGCTCCAAATCAAATTGAAAAACTTCAATGCCCTCGCCCTTAAGCCTCTCTACATAAGGTGCGTAACTCTCTATGGCACAGAGAGTTAGGGGGGGGGGTTAAAGTAGTGCTCGAAGCCACCTGCCTTGCCAACAGCAGGTCGGTCCCCAGACCTGCCCCTAAATCCACCACCACCCCGTATGGTGCAGCATCGGTAAGGAAAGATTTTATAACGTGCCTTCCGTAGGTCAACGAGCGATCGCCCAAACGCCCCACGCTGTGTATCAATTTTTCTATGTTCATAATCATTATCTTTATTTTATTTAAAATTCCGGCGACAAAGGTATGAAATTATTTTTGAATTGTGAAAATCATGGTTCAGATATTCTGTATTTGTTCTTGCCGATAAATACAATGACGGCTGCTTTCAGGTCGGAACGGTTGCTCAACCGGTGCGAAGTGAGATACTGTTTTATCTGTTCCTCGCCTTTCTCCTGCTGCCGGAGGATTTCCGCTTCGGTTGCATCTGTCTTGCAGTATTTCAATTCAAACACCCATTCATATTTTATCTGTGGCAACAAAGGACTGCGTAGCAGGTAGATGTCCGTGCGACCGGGAACGGCTTCATATTCACTCATCGGAACATATATCCGGCTCATGAACAGATATGCCAGCAGCAATATCTTAATGTATTTTTCGTCGAATTGCCGCAGGTCGTGATCAGACAGTTTGCTGAATGCGTTTTCCGATATGTAGGCAATGAATCGCTCCAAATCGCCTTCCATTGCCAGTGCATAAATTGCCTCGTTCAAAGGTTGTGATTTGATGTTCATATCGGGAGAATTATCACGCGTTAATTTCATCAGGTATTCCCAATACAATGTTTTGATGGAATAATTGGGAATACCGAGTTTCAGCTGAAAAAGATACGGCTCCTTTATCGTGAGCAGACCCATATAGAACAGCAGGGATACAAAATAATCATCATCATTCAGCATATCGACGGAGAACTTTTGCAATATTTCGGCAATGATGCCATCTTCTTTCACAATGCGAATCAACGTTTCCCTGTTACGGTCGTTTTGTGTAAGTTTTTGTAACCGTCCGTAATCCGTTCGCAAATTCAGGTCTATGATGTATTCCGGTGGTTTTCCAAATTCGATGATTTGACTGAAAAAATAAAGCATCATGGCGGGATTATATACCCGATGCGCCCCGTTTTTATGAAACAAATAACCATTATAGTATGCCTCTATATCCACATTGATGCAAGTTTCGTCAACGCCTGTTTCCCGCATCAGCCATTCCACCTCTTCCTGCGTGAAGCCCATCATTTCATTATACTTGGGGTTGAGTGTGAGGATTGTAGCAATGTTGTAGCCGCTGGTGAGGTCGTCGAGCATCACCGGCGAGATACCTGTAATAAATGTGCGGTTCACGATGGACGATTTGGCGGCATTCTTTATCTTTTCATAGAAATCGCGCACTATTCCATTGGCGGCAATCATTGTTTTATAGATATCAGTCCCCAGCATATTGCCCATGGCAATGAGGTCGTTGGCGAAATGGTCGTATTCATCAATGATAAAGAAGAGTTTCACTTTACTTTGTTCTGCTGCACTAAAAACCTTCTCTAATGACTTGATTCCCGGTTTTTCTTCATCAATCTGCTCAACGTACTTATTCGCTTCGGGGAAAACGAGTGCATAGAGGCGAAAAAAATTTCGAATCGTACTTTGTACATTGCTCGAAAAACTGTCCACAAATCCTTTTTCACTGGAAGTATCCAAGCCTGAAAAATCGAACCGCATGACTGCATACGTGTTTCTTTCGGGCGTAGGATGTTTGCCGATATAAAGGTCGCCAAACAACTTGTCGAAATTTTCCGCCTCATTGAGGTCGTAATAATACGACAATGTCATGAAAAACAAACTCTTGCCGAATTTGCGCGGACGGATGAAAAACTGATTGGAGTTGGCTTCGTTTTCCAACATCTCTATGTACATGGTTTTGTCCACGTAGGCATAGTTCTCAAGGATAATCCTTCTGAAATCCGAATTGCCATAAGGCAGTCGCTTGCATTTCTTTGCTTCCATCTTTTGTGAATTTAGGGTACAAAGATAGACAAAAATTTAGGATTTCTAAAACCCCTTTGCAATATTCTCCGCGACCTGCTTCAACTGCGCTTCCACCTCCGCGCTCAACACGCCTTTTCGCAATTCTGCGAGCACTTCCTGGTGGTTGAGGCGCAGGTCTTCTATGTAGGCGGCTTCAAAATCGCGCACTTTGTTCACGGGGACGGTGGCGAGCAAGCCTTTGGTGCCGGCGTAGATGATGGCGATTTCTTCTTCTACCGGCATTGGGCTGTATTGCGGCTGAATCAGCAACTCGCCGTTTTTGCGTCCTTTGTCTAATGTGGCGCGTGTGACGGCATCCATGTCGCTGCCAAATTTGGTGAAAGCTTCCAACTCGCGGTACTGTGCTTGGTCGGTTTTCAGCGTGCCTGCCACTTTTTTCATCGCCTTGATTTGAGCATTTCCACCCACACGCGATACGGAAATACCTACGTTGATGGCGGGGCGAATACCCGCGTTGAACAGCCCCGTTTCCAAGAAAATCTGCCCATCGGTGATGGAAATCACGTTCGTCGGGATGTATGCCGAAATATCGCCGGCTTGCGTTTCGATGATGGGGAGGGCTGTGAGTGAGCCGCCGCCCTTGACTCTGTCTTTCAAATTGTCCGGCAAATCGTTCATCTGAGCCGCCACGCTGTCGTTGTTGATGATTTTTGCCGCACGCTCAAGCAAACGCGAATGGAGATAGAAAATATCCCCCGGATAGGCTTCACGACCGGAGGGACGGCGCAAAATCAGCGACACCTCGCGATATGCCACCGCCTGTTTCGACAAATCGTCGTAAACCACCAACGCATGGCGGCCCGTGTCGCGGAAATATTCGCCAATCGCCGCACCCGCAAAAGGCGCGTAAAACTGCATGGCAGCAGGGTCTGACGCGGTCGCCATCACCACAGTGGTGTAATCCATCGCGCCATATTCCTTCAATGTATTCACAATATTGGCAACGGTCGAACCCTTTTGTCCGGTTGCCACATAGATGCAATAAACCGGTTCGCCTGCTTCGTAATTCTTTCGCTGATTGATGATTGTGTCGATGCCGACAGCCGTTTTGCCCGTCTGACGGTCGCCAATAATCAACTCGCGTTGCCCGCGACCAATCGGAATCATGGCATCAATGGCAATCAATCCCGTTTGCAGCGGCTCTGTCACCGGCTGGCGGAAAATCACACCCGGAGCCTTGCGTTCCAGAGGCATCACCAGCAACTCGCCCGAAATGGGTCCCAAGCCATCCACCGGTTGCCCCAGCGGATTAACCACACGCCCCACAATGCCTTCGCCCACCGGAATGGAGGCGATGCGCTTGGTGCGTTTGACGTTCGCGCCTTCCCGCACGTTGTCCGTTGGTCCGAAAAGCACCGCACCCACATTGTCTTCTTCGAGGTTCATCACACCGGCCATATCGCCGTTGTCGAACTCCAGCAACTCACCCGCTTCGGCGTTGGAAAGTCCGAAAATTCGCACCACGCCATCACTCACTTGCAGCACCGTACCCACTTCTTCAAACTTGACACGGGTGTCGATGCCTTCTAACTGCATTTTCAGAACTTCTGAAACTTCACTCGCTTTGATATTAGAACTCATAACTTAATCTTCTTAATTGTTCTTTTACACTTGCATCTAATCGCTTATCTTGTATTTCAAGGACAAATCCGCCAAGCAAATCGGCATCCACGTGTGTGTGAAACTCAACTTTCTTGGGCGTTTCTTTCTCAATCACACCCAACAATGCCGCTTCCATCTTGTCGCAATTGGAATCAACTGTGGTCAAATGAACCACCTGGATGCCTTTCTGACGGCGATATTCTTCCACATACATCCGTGCGATGGACTCCATAAAGCCTGCTCGCTCGTTTTCTATCACCACGCCAATCGCCCGTTGCGAAGCCTCGCCTTTGATACCACCTGCCGTGACGAGCACTTTGATTTTGTCCTCGCCGGACACTGTGGGGTCGCTCAATACCTGACGCAAAGCAGGTTGCTCTCTGAAACTTTGCTTCAGGAGTTGCATCGCGTCATACAAAGCCGTTTCGTCCTTTTTTCCGGCAGCGTATTCGTAAATCGCTCGCGCATAGCGTGTTGAAATGATACCTTGATCCATCTTAGCTGTTTTCTACTTCGGCAATCAATTTACTCACCAAATCCTCTTGTGCCGGTTGGTTGTCGAGGTTTTTGCGTAACACTTTCTCTGCAATATTCAAACTGAGGACGGCAACCTGACTGCGAATTTCACGCATCGCCACTTCCTTTTCCTTTTGAATCAACTGCTGATTTTCAGTGTGAATACGACTTGCCTCCACATCAGCACGCTCTTTGGCTTCGTTGATGATTTTCGTTTTCGTTTCGTTGGCATCTTTTAACAGGCGTTGCTGCTCCTCACGCGTTTCTTTCAACAGGCGCGATTGCTCGTCCTGAATCCCCAAAAGCCGTTCGTGTGCCTGTCGAGCCTCGTCCAGCGACTTGTCGATATAAGCCTTCCGCTCGTCCACCATATTAACAATGACAGGCCAGCCAAATTTCGCCAAAACGAAAAACACAATCCCGAAAGACAGCAACATCCAAAAAAGTAAACCTGAATCCGGCGTTAGTAAATCCATTTTTCTTTAGAGTTATGAGTTATGAGTTATGAGTTAGTAGTTAATTTGTCGGCGGTGTGCCAACTCATAATTCATAACTCATAACTCATAACTTATTTATAATAAAAATCCACAGACTACGATTGCAAACAGGGCGCAGACTTCTACGAGGGCTGCGATGATTATCATGTTCATACGAATGTCATTCGTCGATTCCGGCTGGCGGGCTATGCCTTCCATCGCCGCTGCACCGATTTTTCCAATCCCCAAACCTGCACCGATTACTGCTAATCCTGCACCCAACGCAGCTCCTCCCTTCGCCAATCCTGCGACTTCTGCTGCCTGTAATAAAATCATTCCTAACATAATTTTCTTATTTTTTTAATGTTTATATTTTGGGTGCAAAGGTAAATAAAAAAAATATAATTATGAAATTATGCACTATTTTTTAGCCGAATTACCAAAATATTATCCACAATTCAAAAATAATGCTTACCTTTGCCGCGTTGAACAAAGAAATAAAACAACATAAAAATGAAAAGTTAGAATTATAAAATATTGATAAACAGGGCTTTGGCTCTTATTCTCACCCTTTCGAAATCTAGTAAATTTCATTGAGAATAAGTTAGCGAAATTACGCTCCGGCGTAAATTGTTTCGTGCTTATTTGATGAACAGGTATTACTAGAGCCGGAAAGGGCAAATAAGCATTCACACGAGCAGTTATGCGCTTTTAGTTTGCAGAGTTTAAGAGTTTTAGGCATAAAACTTTTAAAACAATGGCAAACAAAAATTTCAAAGTTCATTCAACAAAAATTATCAGTTGCATCAGCAAGGGGATTCAACCTCTTGTTAGTGGTGCGGCTTTTTCGTGTGTAATAATAAACATTTTAAAATAAAAGAGTTATGAAAAAGAAAAATTTCTTTAGTTTTTGTGCCGCAGCCTTGCTGCTTGGCACCAGTGCTGCGAAGGCAGCAAATGTAGTGAACACGTGGACTTCAGGAAGTACCACGGTAGTGCTCACTGATGACAGTGTCCTCACCGTTAGTGGGACGGGGGCAATGGCGGATTATTATTCTGTTGCGCCATGGTATTCTTCCAGTACTGCCATTAAGGCGGTGATCATTGACGAGGACGTGACACGCATTGGAAATTATGCTTTTTATGGTTGCAGTGGCTTGACAGGTGCGCTAACCATACCCAACTCCGTTACAGCTATCGGCGACAGAGCTTTTTCCGGTTGCAGTGGGCTAACTGCCATCAACGTAGATGTCAATAATGCAAATTACGTTTCGGATGATGGCGTATTGTTTAATAAAAACAAAACAATGCTCATACAATGTCCTGCCAAGAAAACAGGCGCATATACCATACCCAACTCCGTTACAGCTATCGGCGACTACGCTTTTTATATTTGCAGTGGCTTGACAGGTGCGCTAACCATACCCAACTCCGTTACAGCTATCGGCGACTACGCTTTTTACGGTTGCAGTGGCTTGACAGGTGCGCTAACCATACCCAACTCCGTTACAGCTATCGGCGACTACGCTTTTTATATTTGCAGTGGCTTGACAGGTGCGCTAACCATACCCAACTCCGTTACAGCTATCGGCTCCTCCGCTTTTTCCTATTGCAGTGGCTTGACAGGTGCGCTAACCATACCCAACTCCGTTACATATATCGGCGGCGGCGCTTTTTCCAGTTGCATTGGCTTAACGAGCGTAACCATACCCAACTCCGTTACAGCTATCGACAACTCCGCTTTTTATGGTTGCAGTGGACTAACTGCCATCAACGTAGATGGTGCTAATACAAGATATAGTTCGGTAGATGGAGTGGTATTTAATAAAGCCCAAGATACCCTCGTCATGTATCCCGCAGGCAAACAGGGCGCATATACCATACCCAACTCCGTTACAGCTATCGGCAACTACGCTTTTTACGGTTGCAGTGGCTTGACAGGTGCGCTGACCATACCCAACTCCGTTACAGCTATCGGCAACAACGCTTTTTATAATTGCAGTGGCTTGACAGGTGCGCTAACCATACCCAACTCCGTTACAGCTATCGACAATGGGGCTTTTTACGGTTGCAGTGGGCTAACTGCCATCAATGTAGATGATGCCAATGCAACATATAGTTCGGTAGATGGAGTGGTATTTAATAAAGACAAAACTACCCTCGTTATGTATCCCGCAGGCAAACAAGGCGCATATACCATACCCAACTCCGTTACAGCTATCGGCAGCTCCGCTTTTTCCGGTTGCACACGCTTGAGCAAGGTGATAACCGAGTGCACAACGCCACTGAGCATATCGTCAAATAGTTTCCCCTTTGCTACTGCCGATTTGTACGTCCCTGCGGAAGCGGTTGCGGCATATCAGGCGGCAGATGGTTGGAAGACCTTCCGCAGGATATTCACCATCGGCACAACGCCGCCGCCTGTCACGTGGGAGTGCGGTTCGCCTAATGCCGCAGATGCCATCGCCACCCTTGATACCGAAACGGGCGTAATGACCATTAGCGGCACAGGCGCAATGGCATACAACTATAATGCCCCTTGGTCTTCGTACCGCACACAGATAACCTCTGTGAGTATATCAGGCGTTACTTCTATCGGCGGCTTCGCTTTTTCCGGTTGTAGTGGTCTAACGAGCGTAACCATACCCAACTCCGTTACAGCTATTGACTACTCCGCTTTTTACGGTTGTAGTGGTCTAACGAGCGTAACCATACCTAACTCCGTTACAGCTATCGGCTTAGACGCTTTTTACGGTTGCAGTGGTCTAACGAGCGTAACCATACCCAACTCCGTTACAGATATCGGCTACTCCGCTTTTTACGGTTGCAGTGGGCTAACTGCCATCAATGTAGATGATGCCAATGCAACATATAGTTCGGTAGATGGAGTGGTATTTAATAAAAACAAAACTGCCCTCGTTATGTATCCCAAAGGCAAACAAGGCGCATATACCATACTTAACTCCGTTACAGCTATCGGCGACTACGCTTTTGTCGGTTGTAGTGGCTTGACAGGTGCGCTAACCATACCCAACTCCGTTACAGCTATCGGCAACTACGCTTTTTTCGGTTGCAGTGGCTTGACAGGTGCGCTAACCATACCCAACTCCGTTACAGCTATCGGCAACACCGCTTTTTACGGTTGCACCGGCATAAAGAAACTCACCATAGAAGACGGCACAACTGCGCTGTCAGTGGTAAATTATTATTCTAATTCTTGGAATCATTACGAATCATTCTCCAACTGCTCCATAGATACTTTGTATTTGGGCAGAAATATCACTTATGCTACAAAACCAAGCGGTAGTTCGTATAGTGATGCTACGACTTCGCCTTTCGGTACGGCACTCAAGCAGATAACCATTGGCAACTCCGTTACAACTATCGGCGACTACGCTTTTTCCGGTTGCACCGGCATAAAGAAACTCACCATAGAAGACGGCACAACTGCGCTGTCAGTGGTAAATTATTATTATGATTCTGCAAATCATTACGAATCATTCTCCAACTGCTCCATAGATACTTTGTATTTGGGCAGAAATATCACTTATGCTACAAAACCAAGCGGTAGTTCGTATAGTGATGCTACGACCTCGCCTTTCGGTACGGCACTCAAGCAGGTAACCATTGGCAACTTCGTTACAACTATCGGCGACTCCGCTTTTTACAACTGCGGTGGTCTAACGAGCGTAGGCATTGGCAACTCCGTTACATCTATTGGCAATTCCGCTTTTCAGAATTGCATCGGTCTAACGAGCGTAACCATACCCAACTCCGTTACAAATATCGGCGACTACGCTTTTTACCAGTGCAGTGGTCTAACGAGCATAAACATACCCAACTCCACTGCCTCTGTCGGCGACTATGCTTTTTACGGTTGCAGAGGGATAACTAACACCGACTTTAGTTTGGTAGATGGAGTGCTATTTGATAAAAACCAAACTACCCTTATTTTGTGTTCCGCAAGCAAACAAAGCGCATACATACCGAGTAGCGTTACCACTATCCGCGACTATGCCTTTCAAAATTGCACGGGCTTGACCAGCATATATAATTTGAAACCTGCGCCGCAAACCATTAGTAGCGATGTATTCTCCGGCGTTACCATAAGCAATGTGTATTTGTATGTGATAGACAACAACTCGGCAGTGGTGTATTTGAGTACCAATATATGGAAAGACTTCAAGCAAGTGCTTGTGGTGGTGCAGGCAACGGGCGTGGCACTGGACAAAACAACGGCATCGCTCGCCGCAGGCGACACGGTGCAAATCACAGCCACCGTATCACCCAACAACGCCACCAACCCAAACCTGCTATGGACAAGCAGCAACGCAGACGTTGCCATTGTGGATAACACAGGCAAGGTAACGGCAGTTGCCATAGGCACAACCGCCATCACCGCCGCCACATTGGACGGCAGCGACAAGACGGCTACTTGCACGGTAACAGTAACAGCGGCAAGCATTGCGGTAACGGGCGTAACGCTCAACAAGACCTCTACCACGCTTGTGGTAGGTGGCATGGAGACCCTCACGCCGACTATTGCGCCGACCAATGCTACCAACCAGAATGTATCGTGGGGCAGTAGCAACACGGGCGTTGCCGACGTGGATGGCACGGGTAAGGTAACGGCACTTGCCGCAGGCACAGCCGTGATAGCAGTAACTACCGCAGACGGCAGTCATACAGCTACTTGCGCGGTAACGGTAAACGCAGCAGGCACTGCAATCGAAAGCATTGATGCAGAGCGGTTGTCGGTATATCCCAACCCCACCAACGGCGTAGTGTATGTAAACAACGCCAACGGCGCAGAAATCAAAGTGCACAACCTGAAAGGCGAATTGCTGCAAACGACCCGCGAAAGCCGCGTAGATTTGTCAGGCGAGCCGAATGGTGTTTATCTGCTGCGGATAGGTGGACAGACTTTGAAAGTGGTGAAAAAATAATCTGAACCACGATTTTCATAAGATTTTCAAGATTAACAGGATTAAAATCGTGTAAATCTTGAAAATCTTATGAAAATCCCGGTTCAGACAAAATTGCAGTAGAGACGTGGCGCGCCACGTCTCTACCATGCTCCTCGCATGATTTTATTGATTTATATGATTGTTTTGAATCATATAAATCAATAAAATCATCTTAAAATCAAAGTTCAGACAAGAGGATTGGCAGGATTTTTAATAATCCTGCCAATCCTTTCATCTTGAAGAGCCAAGTGGTATGATTGCGGATAATCATATTTTTTATTCTGCATTTTGATATAAAAAATCGTTATATGGAAATCGCCGGATGTGAATTTCTTTTACTTTTTGATACAGCAGGGCTTTCAGTTCTTCTATGTTTTGGCGTTCTTGGGCGGAAATGAAGATGCAATTTTCGCTTAGGTGGTTCATCCATGTGCGTTTCAGCTCTTCTAAGGGGATGTTGGCTTTGGTGCGCGGGGTGAGGTCGTCGCTGTCTTTTTCGATGTGTGCGAAAGCGTCGGTCTTGTTGAAGACGATGATAGTGGGTTTTGGGGTCTTGATGATGTCGTTGAGGGTGTTTGTGACCACTTCCAATTGCTCCTCAAAGGCGGGATGCGAAATATCGACCACGTGCACCAGCAAATCGGCTTCGCGCACCTCGTCGAGGGTCGATTTGAACGACTCGATGAGTTCGGTCGGCAACTTGCGGATAAACCCGACCGTGTCGGTGATTAAGAACGCCAGATTTTCGATGGTAATCTTGCGTACAGTGGTGTCTAAGGTGGCAAACAGCTTGTTTTCGGCAAATACATCGGACTTGCTGAGCAGGTTCATGAGGGTGGATTTACCCACGTTGGTGTAGCCCACGAGTGCCACACGGACGAGTTTGCCGCGATTTTGTCGCTGGTTGGCTTTTTGCTTGTCAATCTCTTTGAGGTCTTCTTTGAGTTTGGAAATTTTGTTGAGGATGATTCGGCGGTCGATTTCCAACTGTGTTTCACCGGGTCCGCGCATTCGCATCCCGCCGCTACCGGTGCCGCTTTGTCGTTCAAGGTGTGTCCACAGGCGTTTCAGACGGGGGAGCATGTAGTTGTATTGTGCCAATTCGACTTGCGTTTTGGCGTGAGCCGTTTGGGCACGGGCGGCGAAAATGTCGAGGATGAGGCTTGTTCTGTCCATTATTTTCACTTTCAGTTCGGCTTCGATGTTGCGCAACTGTTTGGGACTCAGTTCGTCATCGAAAATCACCATGCCTGTTTCGTTGTTTTCATCTTCGGTGTAGGCTTTGATTTCCTGCAATTTTCCGGAGCCAACGAACGTGACGGGGTGGGCTTGCTCCAGCCGCTGCGTGAAGCGTTTGACGGTGCGAATGCCGGCAGTATCAGCCAAAAAGTCCAGTTCATCCAGATATTCTTTAGCTTTTTGTTCATTCTGCGCCGGCGTAATCAGCCCCACAAGCACCGCATTCTCCGTAACAGCATCAGTAAGTATAAATTCTTTCATCCCGATTTTTTTTCAATGAAGTGCAAACGATTGTGCCAAAAAGGATTATTTCACATCCGAAGCGACCACCCTGATGTTGATGTTGTCTTTTTTCAGTGTTACTGCGGAGGGTGCGAGGTAGTTTGCTGTGGCATAATCGGTGTAGGAGGTGCTGTAATACGATGATTCGATTA
Organism: Bacteroidia bacterium; assembly: GCA_025996835.1. Classification (GTDB taxonomy): domain Bacteria; phylum Bacteroidota; class Bacteroidia; order Bacteroidales; family Azobacteroidaceae; genus Azobacteroides. The sequence goes on along the minus strand of BNTU01000028.1, from coordinate 5,030 downwards.
CGTAAGACACTTGCACCGGTATCAACAGCAACTCCAGCGTGGATAAACCTTTGTCGATGGCTTTTTGCACTACATTCGCAATATTGGAATATTGATAGGCATACGCTGTTGAATTGAACGTGGCAAAGTAGTAGCTGCTGTTGTCGGCGGTTTTGCTCTCCTCAAAGAACGTCGGCACCGAATCCTTTTCGAGCAACACCAATTTGGCTCGGGTCGTATTGAGCGTGTTCACCGTGCCCATCGCCGGAAAACCAAAACTGAAATTTGGCGAATATTCTTTCGGCAGAGCCTCAATGGCAAGGCTCACAATGCTGAGTTTGCGAGTGCCCATTTTTGCCTTAATCGCCTCAATATCAATGGTTAGTTGCGCACAAACACCCGCAGGCGTTTTTATATACATCTTTTCGGCATCGGATGCCAACAAATCGGTTGTGCCATTGGACGTTGTGTAGTGATTCAACTGAATGACCTCCTTCGTCACCGACAACACAGAGGCACTCGTAGCCACATAAGCCGAATCCGTTTCGCCATCCGCAGCCTTTGTGGTATAGTTTCGCTGATAATACATATAAATTTCCGTCTTTTCAACATTCAGCATACTGCCGGTTCCAAACGTAGAAGTAACGTAAACGCCCGGGAAAAGAACAGCCATCGCCTCCGGCGAAGCATACGCCCCGTGTCCGTCCTGGTTGTACTCCACCAGAAAATCATCAAACTCTTCTTTGGGCAAATTCACTGAAACAACGCGGTAATACCCACTCGCAGTGGCTGCGTAAAGCGAATCGGAAATCGTCATGTCGCGCGCCGTGTAGGTCTGCACCCCCCACGCAGTACTCATATTGCAAAAACTCGAAGGGTCAAAATTGTGTGTATAATAATTTGCCGTTAAAGGGCTATGCACAGGATACACGCGCACCTCCATCGGCGCAATCGAATCGCCGGTATAGGTGGTGTATAAAATTTTCAACTGCACTGAGTCAACACCTCCACCCGCTACGATGCCGTCAAAGCCTGCTGTCGGATAAAATTGGCACGCATAGCCCGCCGCAACAGTGCCGTAAGTGGGGTCGGAAAGTTTGCCCAGCAACCCAAAAATCGACTTGGCATAAATGTTGTCCATGCCAACTGTCGTGCCGGTCACGCGGAACGAATCGCTCTTAACCTCTATTCTGTCGTCCGGCGGCAGAATGCCCATCCCAATGTCGTCAATAGCATCCTGACTACACGATGCCAAGCAAAAAAATGCCAATAATACCGTCATTGCGGGCTTGACCCGCAATCCCCTTCTATTTTTTAACCTCATCTTTTTTGTCCGATAAAAGTAAATCATAAAACTCATTAAATTTCTCAATATAAACGTCTTCCGACTGAAAATCAAGGAACGGCACATTTTTTGACAGTGCATAGTCTTTCAAACCGTCCTTAATTTGGGGACTGCCCTGAATCACCCCGTCCGAAAAATCAATCGCCAGCTTGCTCAATGCCTCAAAATTGGGTTGCTTTTTAAGCCCCATCACATCCTTGTCTCTCACGTTTTCAATCTTCAATTTTTCGTAAAAATTGTTCGGAAAAGGAGTCGTCAAAGCATCATCGTAGATGGAATACACCACTTTGGTGTGCTTGAAACAGGGGTCACTTTTGTAATGTTTCTTGATGTACAGTGGCACCAAAGCCGAAATCCAGCCGTGACAATGGATTAAATCGGGTGCCCAACGCAACTTTTTCACCGTTTCCATCACACCACGCGCATAAAAAATGGCGCGCTCGTCGTTGTCGGCAAACTCATCCCCATTGTCTTCGTGAAACAACAGTTTGCGTTGAAAAAAATCTTCGTTGTCAATGAAGTAAACTTGCATTCGCGCCGCTTGTATGGATGCCACCTTGATAATCAGGGGGTGGTCGGTGTCGTCGATGATGAGATTCATGCCGGACAAGCGGATGACTTCGTGCAACTGATTGCGTCGCTCGTTGACTGCGCCAAATTTAGGCATAAAAGTGCGGATTTCCTTACCCTTGTCGCGAATGCCGGGGGGCAAATGCCGCGCAATGTGCGACTGCTCCGACTCAACCAAATAGGGGGTGACTTCCGTTGTAATAAAAAGTACTTTTTTAACAGGCATACATATATTTCCTTTAATCCAACTGCAAAGGTAGTGAAAAAAATCCAATAGAAGTGATTTTTGGTGTTAAATTTTTCGCTTCTACCATTATTCGTGTAGAAAATATGTTTTGTGCGTGCCGTTGACACAATCATAACTCATATTAAAATGTAAATTGTCCGGTATGTACTCTTTTTTTTGCACCTGAAAAAAACAGCTATTTTTTCTTCTTCGCCGGAGCTTTTTTCGCAAACCTCCCACCTCGCGCCGGCTTCTTCTCCGGAGCCTCCGCAATGATTTTTTGGCAATCGGCATACGTCAATTCTGCCGGCACTGCGCCTTTGGGAATCTTGTAATTGGCTTTGTCGAATGAGATGTAGGGACCGTAGCGACCGTTCAGCACCTGCAATTTGGCATCTTCGGGGAAAGACTTGATGAGTTTGTTGGCATCGCGTTCCTGTTTTTCCTTAATCAGTTGGGTGGCATCCTCAATGGTGATGACGTAGGGGTCGTAGCCCTTGGGGATAGTTGTAAAGGCGTTTTCGTACTTCAAATAGGGACCGAAGCGACCTATGGAGGCGGTTACGGGCTTGCCTTCGAGTTCGCCAACCGTTCGCGGGAGGGTAAACAGGTTCAGGGCTTCTTCCAGCGTGATAGTTTCGATGGAGAGGTTTTTCGTCAGCGAGGCAAATGTGGGTTTTTCTTCCGCTTCTGCCGAGCCGATTTGGGCGAATGGTCCGAAGCGACCGATTTTCACTGACACGGGTTTGCCCGTTTTCGGGTCGGTTCCCAGCACGCGCTCGCCCACTTTGTGCTCTGTTTTGGAGGCGGAAACTGCCTCTACCACCGGGTGAAACACATCGTAGAATTGCCTCATCGTGTCTGTCCACTTGACATCGCCGTCAGCTATTTTGTCAAATTCTTTTTCGATGTTGGCGGTGAAATTGTATTCTAATACCGTTGGGAAATTTTCCGTCAAAAAGTCGTTGACCACCAAGCCCGAATCGGTGGGCATCAGTTTGTTTTTGTCCGCACCCACGGTTTCTTTCTTGACGTTTTTGGCGATTTTTTCGTTTTTCAGCACCAGCGTGATAAACGGGCGTTCGTCGCCGTCTTTGTTGCCCTTGAGCACGTAATCGCGCTGCTGGATGGTCGAAATCGTTGGTGCGTAGGTCGATGGGCGACCGATGCCGAGTTCTTCCAACTTGCGCACGAGGCTGGCTTCGGTGTAGCGTGGCGGCTTTTGCGTGAGGCGTTCGGCGGCGGCGGCTTCGGCAAGTGTTAAAATCTCGTTGAGTTTCATCGGCGGCAGCAGCGACTCCATGCTTTCGTCCGCCGCTTCGTCGTCGGTGTCCTCCATATACACGCGCAGGAAGCCGTCGAACTTGATGACTTCGCCCTGCATCTGGAATTTCACGTCGGGGCGGTTGCTGATATTCACTGTTACGGTGGTGCGTTCGAGTTCTGCATCAGCCATTTGCGAGGCAATGGTGCGCTCCCAAATCAGTTTGTAGAGCCGTTGCTCCTGTGGCGTGCCTTTCACGGTGCGGTTGCTCATATAGGTGGGGCGAATGGCTTCGTGCGCCTCCTGTGCGCCTTTCGACTTGGTGTGATATTGGCGCACTTTGCTGTATTTTTCGCCAAATTCTTTGAAAATTTCCTCTTTGGAGGCGTTGATTGCCAATCCGGAGAGGTTGAGCGAGTCGGTACGCATATAGGAAATCAGCCCCGCCTCGTAGAGCCGTTGCGCCACCGACATGGTTTGCGACACCGAGAAGCCGATTTTGCGGGCGGCTTCCTGCTGCAAAGTGGAAGTTGTGAACGGTGCGGCGGGCGATTTCTTGCCCGGGCGCGTGTTAATATCTTCAATCGTGAACGTGGCGGTTTTCAGGTTTTCGAGAAAGGCCTGCGCCTCCGCTTCCGTCTTAAATTTCTTGTTGAGTTCCGACTTCACAGTCGTTTTGCCGTCGGGCAGCGTGAATTGCGCCGTCACGCGGTAAAAAGCCTCCGCATCGAACTTGTTTATCTCGCGTTCGCGCTCCACAATCAGCCTCACAGCCACCGATTGCACCCGTCCGGCAGACAACGACGGGCGAATTTTGCGCCACAGGATAGGCGACACCTCAAAGCCCACGATGCGGTCGACCACGCGCCGCGCCTGCTGTGCATCCACCAGATTGAGGTCAATCTTACGCGGATTTTCAATCGCACCCAGAATAGCCGATTTCGTGATTTCGTGAAACACGATGCGCTTATAGCCGGCATCGTTTAGCCCCAAAACATCATACAAATGCCAAGAGATGGCTTCTCCCTCGCGGTCTTCATCGGACGCGAGCCACACCATGGATGCCTCCTTAGCCGCTTTTTTGAGTTTCCTGACCAACTCCGCCTTGTCGGGCGACACCTCATACTCGGGCTTAAAATTATTATTGACATCCACGCACAGCCCCTTGCCGTGCAGGTCGCGGATATGCCCATAGCTGGACAGCACTGTGTAATCGCTACCCAAAAACTTCTCAATCGTTTTTGCTTTAGCCGGAGACTCCACTATGACCAAATTTTTCTGCATATTTGTATTGCTTATTTATTATGTATAACTCTTACGATTTGCGGCGACAAAGGTAGTGAAAATTTGACAATGGCAAAATTTTATTGTTTTTTTGACTAATAATTGACTGAATTGACATCTAAATGACTACGAATTGACTAATTCAAAATTTCATTGCCCCACTTGCGCAACCATTGCGCAACCATTGCCCCACTTGCGCAACTATTGCGCAACCTCGTAAATCACACTCGAACCTGCCGTACCTGTCTTTTTTAAGAGATTGAAATTATCGACTAATTCTGTTAATTCAGTGGTGGCTGTGAGGCTGATTGTGGAGCGCGAACGCGAGATAAACAAGTTCGATGCGGAGGCTTTTTACCGCG
>BNTU01000027.1 GCA_025996835.1 Bacteroidia bacterium | reverse complement strand
GTATAAGCGGGCACTTTCCCTTCAAAAAACTTATGTGTCAGCACGAGCACGCGGTTGACAAAATTGCCAAGTATGTCGACCAGTGCGAAGCCTGCGGCACGTCGCTCAGCCCGCTGGATTTGCTCGAGCCGAAGTCGGCGATTTCGGGCAGTGTGCCCGTTTTGAAGGAAACCAAGCACTGGTATTTGCCGCTCGACAAGCACGAGGCGTGGCTGAAAAAGTGGATTTTGGAAGACCACAAAGAGTGGAAATCGAATGTCTATGGGCAATGCAAATCGTGGTTGGACATGGGTTTGCAGCCGCGCGCCGTGAGCCGCGACTTGGATTGGGGCGTTCCCGTGCCGGTCGAAGGGGCGGAGGGCAAAGTGCTCTACGTGTGGTTTGACGCGCCGATTGGCTACATTTCCAACACCATCGAAGTGTGCGGCTCGCAACCGGAAAAATACGGCGATTGGGAAAAATGGTGGAAAGACGAATCAACGAAAATGGTGCATTTCATCGGCAAAGACAACATCGTGTTTCACTGCATCGTGTTTCCGGCGATGCTCAAAGCCGATGGCAGTTACATTTTGCCGGAAAATGTGCCCGCCAACGAGTTCCTGAACTTGGAAAGCGACAAAATCTCCACTTCGCGCAACCACGCGGTGTGGCTGAACGAATATCTGGAGAAATTTCCCAACAAACAGGACGTTCTGCGCTATGTTTTGACCGCCAACGCACCCGAAACGAAGGATAACGACTTCACATGGAAAGATTTTCAGGCACGCAATAATAATGAATTGGTCGCCATACTTGGCAATTTTGTCAACCGCGTGCTCGTGCTGACACATAAGTTTTTTGAAGGGAAAGTGCCCGCTTGTGCCGCTCTGACGGACTACGACCAACAGACATTGGACGAATTTGCATCGGTCAAACGCGAATTGGAAGCCAATTTGGAAACGTTCCGCTTCCGCGACGCGCTGAAAGAGGCGATGAACCTCGCGCGCATCGGCAACAAATACCTTGCCGACACGGAGCCTTGGAAGTTGGCAAAGACCGATATGGAGCGCACAGCCACGATTTTGAACATCGCGCTGCAAATTACCGCCAATCTCGCCATCGCGTTTGAGCCGTTTTTGCCGTTTTCATCGGACAAAATCAAACAGTTGATTGGCACCTCCGATTTGCACTGGGCGCAATTAGGCTCTGCCGACCTTTTGCCCGTCGGTCACCAACTGAATGAGCCTGCCTTGCTGTTTGAAAAGGTTGAAGATGAGGCGATTACACAACAAATTCAAAAATTAACCGATGCTAAAAAATAAACTCATCACAATATTGGTGTTGGGCAGTGTGTGGCTGATGGGTTGCAGTCCGCGACCATCGTATGTGCTGTCAGACAGCGAAATGGCGGATGTTTTGTTCGATTTAAATCTGGCGGAACAAGCCATCAACGACCATTCGGCGATTTTTGCCGGCGATTCGGCACGCAAACAACAACTTCTCTTGTCGATTTTTGACAAGCACCACATCACACAACAAGATTTTGACACCTCGTTGGTATGGTATAATGCACATTTAGAGGAATATCTGGAAATCAATAAGCAACTCAGCACTCGCTACTCGTCTATCATCACCGGTCTGCAAGCCAACGTTGACCGCCTCAAAAGGGCGGCGGAGGCGGAGGCGGCGGCGAAAGATAAAAAGGAGAAAGCGGTTCTACCTCCGAATTATGTATTGGAAATCGTGCGAGATACCTTGCGCTTTTTTCCAACAAAAGATGTGCTCCCCATCGACACACTCGCCTGCGATAGCGATACCCTCCTTTATTACCTCCCTGAAACGCAGAATCAGACCGAATGGACGAATTATTTCCCGTAGCAGATGCAAACGGAACGGTGAAGCACAATTTTTGCGAAAATATGTGTTTGAATCTGCAGTTGAACGCGAATTAGTTCACTCTTATCAAACCGTTTTTGATGGTAAATTTGCATTTAATTCGTATGAAATTGACGAAATTCAATGGTGGTCACTGCCGGAAATCAGCAAAAACATTGGAAAATCTATTTTTACCCCTAATTTTGAAAACGAATTTCTCTCCTTTTTAACACGCTACAATACCTTGTAGCCGATGATAACAAAACGATAACAATTTGATAACAAAATGATAACAAAAAGATAACAAAAAGATAACATAAAAAATTTGGATGTTATCTCAAAAGTCCGTTCCTTTGCAGCATAATTCTTAGCCGACTATGTTGTTTTAATCATTTAACTGAAAAATGTTATTGATGGTCATTTAACCAAAATGTTGTTTTTAACCAAAATATTACTTTTAACCACAAATATTGTTTTTAATCATTCATAATGTGTTTTGTTTTAATAAGTTATCGTATTCGTATGAAAAAATGCGGTTCGAAACCTTAACCATAAGAGAGCGCAGGAAAGTGATTTTCTGCGCTCTCGCCGTTTTTTTTTTGCAAAAAAAACAATAATTCATAATTATTTCTTACCTTTGCGCCCGAATTATTGAAACTGTTGATTTTTTGATACACACATTTATGGATATTTCACACATTGAACATCTCGGAATCGCCGTTAAGAGCATCGCCGAAAGTCTTCCCTATTACGAACAAGTATTGGGGTTGAAGTGCTACAACATTGAGGAAGTGGCAGACCAGAAAGTAAAAACAGCATTCTTTAAGGTCGGACAGACCAAGATAGAGCTGCTGGAACCCACCTCCGAAGAGTCCACCATCGCCAAATTTATCGAAAATCGCGGCGAGGGCATCCACCACATCGCTTTTGCCGTCCCCGACGTAGCCAAAGCCTTAGCCGAAGTAGAGCCAAAAGGTGTGCGGCTCATCGACAAAGCCCCCCGAAACGGTGCCGAAGGCTTGAAAATTGCCTTCCTCCACCCAAAATCAACCGGAGGCGTCTTAACGGAATTATGTCAATAATGGAGTTATGAATTATGAGTTATGAGTTATTACAAAGGATTAAACTCATAACTCATAACTCATAACTCATAACTAAATAAATTATGAGTACACAGGCAAATAAAGTAGAAGAACTTATTGAGTTGCGGACACAAGCCCGCCTCGGTGGTGGCGAAAAAGCCATCGAAAAACAGCACGCGCAGGGCAAATACACTGCCCGTGAGCGCATCGCGATGCTGCTTGACGAAGGCAGTTTTGAGGAATTGGATATGTTTGTGCAGCACCGCAGCCACAATTTCGGCATGGAAAAGAAACAGTTCCTTGGCGATGGCGTGGTAACGGGTTACGGCACCATCAACGGGCGTTTGACTTACGTTTTTGCACAGGATTTCACCGTCATTGGCGGGTCGCTGTCTGAAACGATGGCACGTAAAATTTGCAAAGTCATGGATTTGGCGATGCAGATGGGCGCACCGGTCATCGGCTTGAACGACTCCGGCGGTGCCCGCATTCAGGAAGGCGTGAACGCGCTGGCGGGCTATGCGGAGATTTTCCAACGCAACATCCTCGCTTCGGGCGTGGTGCCACAGATTTCGACGATTTTGGGACCTTGTGCCGGTGGTGCGGTTTATTCGCCCGCGCTCACCGACTTCACCATCATGGTGCAGGGTGCAAGTTATATGTTTCTCACGGGTCCGAAAGTGGTGGAAACCGTCACCCACGAGGTGGTAACGCAGGAGCAGTTGGGCGGTGCCGAAGTGCACGCCAGAAAATCGGGCGTGGCGCACTTCTCCGTTGAAAAAGAAGAAGATGCCATCAGTCTGGTTCAATGCCTGTTGAGTTTTTTGCCACAAAACAATCTGGAAGAAACGCCTGTGAAGCCTACTCAAGACCCTGTCGGTCGTTTGGCGGATTCGTTGAATGAGATTATTCCCGAAAGCCCCAACACGCCGTATGATATGTACGAAGTGATTGGTGCCATTATTGACGACGGCGAGTTTTTGGAAATTCATGCGGACTATGCGAAAAACATCATCGTGGGTTTTGCACGCTTCAATGGACACGCGGTGGGCATCGTTGCCAATCAGCCGAAAGCCCTCGCCGGTGTGCTGGACATCAACGCTTCCCGCAAAGCCGCGCGGTTTGTGCGCTTCTGCGATGCGTTCAACATCCCCCTTGTGACGCTGGTGGACGTGCCGGGATTCCTTCCGGGAACGGGTCAGGAATACGGTGGCGTGATTGTTCACGGTGCCAAATTGCTCTACGCCTACGGCGAAGCAACGGTGCCCAAAGTAACAGTAACGCTGCGCAAGTCCTACGGTGGTGCACATATCGTGATGAGTTGCAAGCAGTTGCGTGGCGATATGAACTACGCTTGGCCCACCGCCGAAATCGCCGTAATGGGCGGTGCAGGTGCTGTGGAAGTGCTGTATGCAAAGGAAGCCAAAGAAGCGGAAGACCCTGCAAAAGTGCTGACTGAAAGAGAAGCCGAATACAACCTTGTATTCGCAAACCCTTACAATGCAGCGAAATACGGTTATATCGACGATGTGATTGAGCCGCGCAACACCCGCTTCCGCGTCATTCGCGCGTTGCAACAGTTGGCGACTAAGAAGCAGGTGAATCCGGCGAAAAAACATGATAATATTCCTTTATAATTAAGAAATAAAAATTAAAAAATTACTGATTATGGGATTATTTGGAAAAAAACAGAATGGTGCGGAAGTGTTTGCTGCTATTGGGATGGCTTTGTATGAGGTTCAGGGTGCTGCTTCGGGGGCTACCGTTGCGGGGAAACCTACTGAAATCTCTGCTGCTATCGCGATGGCGTTGCATGAGGCTTGCGAATGGCACGATGCGGAAAGCAATGTGTTGACTTTTCACAGTGCAGCAAACCCCTATTCGCCATGGAGTTCTAAAATTTACACATTGAGAGAGTTACCTTTAAGGAGATAAAAAAAATAATTTTAAATACATTTTTACAATGAAGAGTTTTAAATATACGATAAACGGAAACGTTTACAGAGTGGTGGTTAATAACGCCGAGTCAGGCACGGCTGACGTGGAAGTCAACGGCACATCGTACAAAGTGCAACTTGAAACGCCGGTAACGGCGGCACCGGCACCGGTACAAAAAGCAGCAGCACCGGTGGTGCAACGTCCGGTTCAGGAGCCTGTGGCACCTATTTCTAAGCCTGCGTCCACGATTGCGGCGGGCGACACGGCATTGAAGTCGCCACTGCCCGGCATCATCCTCGACATCAACGTCAAGGTGGGCGATGCGGTCAAAAAAGGTCAAAAATTATTGATTTTGGAAGCCATGAAAATGGAAAACGCCATCAATGCCGACCGCGACGGAGAGGTTAAGGGCGTCTGTGTTAACAAAGGCGAAACGGTGCTGGAAGGCGCAGACCTCGTTATAATCGGGTAAGACGATGGCAGGTTTAAATCCATTTGAAAAATTAAAAAATAAACAGTAACAAATAAAATTATGGTACTTTTAGAAGTTAATTGGGGAAATACCTTTATTATTGTCGGACTCGGTTTTGGCATTGTGTTTGTGATACTTTCATTTTTGGTGTTTGTGCTGAATATCTGGCAGAAAATTACAAATATTAAAAAATAAATCAATGAAATCAATAAAAAAACTTGCAATTTCCGTTGTTGTGCTGTTTTCTATGGCAGCCGGTAGCGTTTTTGCACAAGAGAACACATTACAAAATGTTGTAACACAGGATGTTACACAGAGTGTTGCGCCGGTCGAACAAACCACCATTGTTGCAAATGCGCCTCGCGACTATTCGCAGGACATTTCCGTTGGTCAGAGTTTGCTGGACTTTATCGGCACAATGGGCATATTAAATATGACGTGGCAAGTGCTCGTGATGTTGATTATTGCCTGCATTTTAATTTATCTGGCTATTGTAAAGGGCTTTGAGCCGCTGCTGCTGCTGCCAATTGCTTTTGGTATGCTGCTGACCAATTTGCCGGGTGCCAATATGTTTCACTCCGAACTTTTTGCAGACGGACACGTTCATTGGGGCGAATTTACAAACGGTGCAGGGCTGCTCGACTATCTCTATCTCGGTGTAAAACTCGGGATATACCCCTGCCTGATTTTTGTGGGTATCGGTGCAATGACCGATTTTGGACCACTGATTGCCAACCCTAAATCGCTTCTGCTGGGTGCGGCAGCGCAAGTTGGCATTTTTATTACCTTTATTGGTGCCATTCTGCTTGGGTTTTTGCCCAACGAGGCGGGGAGCATCGGTATTATCGGTGGTGCAGACGGTCCCACTGCCATCTTTTTGACGTCCAAACTGGCACCCCATCTTTTGGGACCAATTGCGGTGGCTGCCTATTCGTATATGGCGTTAGTGCCTGTCATTCAGCCACCTATCATGCGGGCACTGACAACGCAAAACGAACGCTGCATTAAAATGAAGCAATTGCGCATAGTGTCAAAAAAGGAAAAAATCCTGTTTCCGATTATCATTACTGCCATCGTGTCGTTGATTTTGCCTGATGCAACAAGTTTAATCGGGTGTCTGATGTTTGGTAATTTGCTCAAAGAGTGTGGCGTAGCAGAGCGTTTAAGCAAAACGGTGCAAAACGAACTGCTGAATATCGTTACCATCTTTTTGGGGACAACCGTTGGTGCGACGGCTACTGCGGCAACTTTTTTGAGTCCGCAGACCATCTATATTATTGTTCTGGGAGTTATTGCTTTTAGTTGTGGAACGGCGGGCGGTGTGCTTTTGGCTAAATTTATGAATCTTTTCAGCAAAGACAAAATCAATCCGCTGATTGGCTCGGCAGGCGTGTCGGCAGTGCCAATGGCGGCGCGCGTGTCGCAAACCGTAGGGCAGCAGTATGATAGTTCTAACTATCTGCTGATGCACGCGATGGGACCTAATGTAGCCGGCGTGATTGGTTCGGCAGTTGCTGCGGGGCTGTTGCTCAGTTTCTTGGGGTAAATCAAAATTATGATTACCTTTGCATCGAATTATTGCATAATTGATGAGAAAAACAATCATATCTATATGCCTGTTATCATTGTGCGCTTGCGGAAATCGTTCCGGCAAGGATGATACGGGCAACCAATCGTTTTCCGTCGAAGGAAATCAAATTACTGTGGCGGACAATTCGCCCGTGTTGCAAAACATCAGAATACAGACGGTGAAAACCGGCGATTATCAGCCTGCTTTCACCACTTCCGGCGTGGCGCACGCCATCACTTCCCACTACGCCGAAATTGCCTCGCCTTTTGCGGGGCGCATCGTCAAATCGTTTGTGAAACTTGGACAAAAAGTGGCTCCGGGCAGTCCAATTTTTGCAATCAGTTCGCCCGCGTTTTTTGAAACAGGCAAGGCTTATTTTCAGGCGAAACAGGAAATGGAATTTGCCCGGAAAAACTTGAACCGCGAGCGGGATTTGCTGGCGCATAAAGTTGGCGTAGCCAAGGATTTTGAAGAAGCCGAAGTCAATTATGAACGTCAAAAGAAAGAATACGAAAACGCTTTGGCGGCCATGAAAGTCTATCAAATCAACCCGAAGAAAGCCATCCTCGGACAACCCTTGATTGTGCGCTCTCCGATAGCCGGCGAAGTGGTGAAATCCAACATCGTTATCGGTCAGTATTTAAAGGAAGATGCTGAGGCATTGGCGGTTGTTGCCAATTTGGATAAAATCTGGCTCAAGGCAAATGTCAAAGAAAAAGACATCCCGTTGATGCGCAACATTGCGGATATAAAAATCAATTTATCGGCATTGCCCGACACGCCGGTTGTCGGAAAAATTTATTATATCGGCGAACTGCTCGACGAAGAAACCCGCTCGCTGGAAATCATCATCGAATGTGAAAATCGCAAACATTTGATAAAACCGTTTATGTACGGCACCGTGCAGTTTATCAATACGCCGTCGCAGGCGGTGATTATTCCCAATTCGGCTGTTTTGCAGGAAGAAGAAGGTCGTTACGTGATTGTGAGCGAAGGCGGCAATAAATTTCGGAAAACAAGTGTAACAGTGGCTTCTTCCGATGCAAAGCAGACCGTTATCCTTTCCGGCATACACAGCGGAGAACAAATTGTTGCGGAAGGTGCATTTTACTTTATTGAAGCCCGTTAAGCCATGTTGAAGAAAATTATTTTTACATCAATACACCGGCGGGGACTGATGTTCGTGCTGTTTATTTTTCTGGCACTGGTAGGCTATTTTTCCTGGTCGAAACTGGCGATTGACGCTTATCCCGATATTGCCGACACCTCGGTGCAAATCGTTACGCAAATTCCGGGCTTGGCGGCGGAAGAGATTGAACAACAGATAAGTATTCCCATCGAACGGGCGATGAACGGCATACCGGGCTTGGACGTGATGCGGAGTAAAAACACGTTCGGACTTTCGACGGTCGTTCTGGTTTTCGACGATGGCGTGGAAGATTATTGGGCGCGTCAGCGTGTTCAGGAGCGATTGACGGATGTGGAGTTGCCTTACGGTGCCGTGCCCGGTCTCAATCCCCTGACTTCGCCCACCGGCGAGATTTTCCGATACGTCATCGAAAGCGACCGCTTGGATTTACGGGAAATAACCGATTTGCACAAATGGGTGATTATTCCGCGCTTGAAACAGATTACCGGAATTGCGGACGTGAGCAATTACGGCGGGATAACCACGCAATATCAGATAGAAGTTGACCCGAATAAAATGGAGGAATACGACATTTCTTTGGGCGATATTTCCGAAAAAATAGAGAAGAATAATATCAATGCCGGAGGAAGTCTGCTGAGTCAGGGCGATTTAAGTTATGTGATACGCGGCATCGGTTTGGTAAAAAATCTTGACGACTTGGGGCGCATTGTCATCAAAACGGTCAATGGCGTTCCGGTATATCTGAATGACATTGGGAAATTAAAATACGGCAACCTCGAACGAAAGGGCGTTTTGGGTTTCACCGACGACAAACGGAACTATTCCGATGGCGTAGAAGGAATTATACAGATGCTTCGCGGCGAAAATCCTTCGCAGGTGTTGGCGGAAGTGCACAAAGCGGTGGACGAACTCAACAGCGAAATTCTGCCGCCCGGCACGCATATCCACCCGTTTATGGACCGGACTCAATTGGTAAACACCACCTTGCATACCGTTTCCCATACCTTGCTGGAGGGGATGTTTTTGGTTATTTTGGTGTTGATTCTGTTCCTCCGAAGTTGGCGAGGTGCGTTGCTCGTTGCGTTGACCATTCCTTTCTCCCTGCTTATCGCTTTTATCCTGATGCACTTTACCGATATTCCTGCCAACCTGCTTTCGCTGGGAGCGATTGACTTCGGGATACTCGTCGATGGCGCCATTGTGATGATGGAAACCATTCTGACAAAGCGGGAAAGCCATCCGAAGGAAATGCTGACGGAAGATTCCATACGCGACCGCGCAGCAGAAGTCGCCCGTCCGATATTGTTTTCAACGCTCATTATCATCACGGCTTATTTACCCTTGTTCGCTTTTGAACACATTGAAAGAAAACTTTTTACGCCGATGGCTTATACCGTTGGATATGCTTTGCTCGGTGCCTTGGCGGTCGCCCTGTTCCTGATTCCGGGATTGGCGTTTTTTGCTTATATGAAGCCCGAAAAAATAAAGAAAAATCCATGGTTGGAAAAATGGACGGAAAAATACCATCATCAGACGGTTCGATTGTTGGAAAAACCCAAAAAAGTAATCGGCGCGTTGCTGGTTATTCTTGTCGCGGCAGGCGTTTTGAGCTATACGGTCGGGAAAGATTTCCTTCCGCCTTTGGACGAAGGGGCGATATGGATTCAGGTACAACTTCCGGCGGGCATCTCCATCGAAAAATCGAAGACAATGGGCGAAGAATTGCGGAAAACCCTGAAAGAATTTGACGAAGTTTCCTACGTGATGACACAGGTCGGACGTGACGATGAAGGCGCGGAGGCTTTTTCGCTTTCCCATATAGAATGCGGCGTCGGTCTGAAACCCTACAACACATGGAAAAGTGGAAAGACGAAAGCCCAACTGATTGAAGCCATGAATGAAAAAATTGCTGCCATGCCGGGTTATTCGGCAGGATTTTCTCAACCGATTATCGACATGGTGATGGATATGGTTGCCGGTGCGCACAGCGATTTGGCATTGAAAATATATGGGGAAAACATTGCCGAAACGCGGCATATTGCCGATAAAATAGTCGGTGCGCTGGCGAAAATACCGGGCGCTGCCGATGTCGCCATTGAGCAGGAACCGCCTTTTCCGCAGTTGCAGATTGTTGCCGACCGCGAACGCATCGCCCAATACGGACTGAATGTTTCGGATGTAACCGAATTGATTGAGTTGGCAATCGGCGGCGCGCCCATTTCCCAAATATATATCGGAAGTAAAAGTTACGATGTGATTTGCCGTTTCGGCGAAGAACACCGCAATTCGCCGGAGAAAATCGGCAGTTTGCTGCTCACCACGGCATCGGGCGCGAAGATTCCCTTGTCGCAAGTGGCGGACATCAAGATGACCACCGGCGCAAGCATGATTACCCACGAAATGAACAAGCGGCACCTGACCATCCGTATCAATCTGCGCGGCATCGATTTGACCGGTTTTCTGAACAAAGCCAACGAAGCCATCCGAAAAGAAGTTGATTTCAACCGGAGCGAATTTACACTCAAATGGGCGGGGCAGTTTGAAAATCAAAATCGCGCCTACGACCGTTTGGGAGCCGTTATTCCTTTGGCTTTAGGCGTGATGCTGCTGTTGCTCTTCGGAGCCACCGGCAAATTCCGTCAGGCGGCTTTGATGATGTGTGTCGTACCCTTGGCGGTTTTCGGCGGCATGTTGGCGTTGAACGTGCGAGGTATGACGCTCAATGTGTCGTCCGCCGTGGGATTTATTGCGCTGATTGGCGTTGCGATACAAAACGGCGTGATTATGATTTCGCACATCAATCACCTGCGCGAAAGCGGAAACGGATTGAAAGAAGCGGTAATAGACGGCACGCGCCACCGGTTTCGCCCGGTGTTGATGACGGCATCGGTAGCGGTGCTCGGACTTTTGCCGGCATCCGTCAGCACCGGCATCGGCTCGGATGTGCAACGCCCGCTGGCAACGGTTATCGTGTATGGCTTGCTGTTTGCTACGGTTATCACGCTGTATGTTTTGCCGGCATTGTATTATTTAATAGAAAAACGTTATGAGAAGTCTGAACTTTGATTTTAATATGATTGTTATGATTTATATGAAAAAGATATTTGTATTGACGATTTTTGCATTTTCATTTGGATTTGCGGCTCATTCACAGCATTTGGAAAAATCGCAACAAACCATTGATTATAAGACTTACATTGAAATGGTAGGGAAACAGAATCTCTGTTATGCCTCGGAAAAACTGAATGTGAGCGTAGCCGAAGCTGAATTGAAAGCTTCCAAAGTATTCAACGACCCGGAACTGAGTGTGGAATACGGTGACAACGACGATAAGCACATGCAAATGGGACGTTCGGTAGCCGTGGAACTGAGCAAAACTTTTTCCATCGGCAAAAGAGGCGCCAACATCGACCTTGCCAAAAGTGAAAAGGCATTGAACGAGGCTTTGCTGGAAGATTATTTCCACCGTTTGCGGGCGGAGGCTACGCTGGCTTACCTCGAATCGTTGAAACAATCGGAGTTGTATCGCGTAAAAGAAAATTCGTACAGCAACATTCGCCGTTTGGCGGAAGCCGACAGCATGCGTTTCAAATCAGGCAAAATCACGGAAGTGGACGCCGTGCAAAGCAAACTCGAAGCGGATATCGCATACAACGACTTGCTTCAGGCGCATACCGAATTATGCAATGCCCATTCTTCCCTTGGATTATGGACGGGCGTTTTCAACAAAGACATCATTTACCATCCGACCGGAAGTCTGCAAACCAAAGAACGCACTTTCGATACCGAACAACTTTTGCAAACGGCTGTGGCAAACCGGGCGGATTTGGCTGCCGCATTGAAAAATGTGGATGTCGCTGCCAAGGAATTGAAAGTGACCCAACGCGAACGCAACCCGGATTTTGATATTGCTTTGGGTTATAATTACAACACGGAGGTGCGTAACGAAATCGCCCCCGCCCCAAGATTCAGCGGCGTAACAGTAGGCGTAGCCGTCCCCTTGAAGTTTTCCAATGCCAACAAAGGCGCACTCAGAGCCGCCGAATTTCGCAAACAACAAGCGGAGATGAATTACCAACAGGCTGAACTGGAAGTGCAGACTTCGGTGATGCAAAGCCTGCGACAATATTTGTCACTGCTCGAACAGGTGAAACGCTACGAAACCGGCATGTTGGACAATGCCTTATCCATCCTCAACGGAAAAATATACAGTTACGAACGCGGCGAAACGTCACGCATGGAAGTCCTGATAGCCCGACAAACCTACGACGAACTCCGCACGGCGTATATCGAAACGGTTTTTAACAGTTTTGCCGCATTGATTGAGTTGGAACGAAATGCTGGGATTTGGGATGTTGCGGTGGAATAGAGCACGGTCTGCCCTACACAAGCCATTTGTTAAAAATTTTCACAATTTCCGAAAAATTTAACAAAAATATTTGGAAAGTACAAAGATTTATATGTACTTTTGCGACCAAATTTGTGAGCGATTATGGGCAAGATAATCGGTGTGAAGATGCCGAAGAGAAAGAAAAAAAATGGAGAAATTTAAAAATAAACATTATAAATAAAAAACAGTATGGATTTTGAAGTTTTAGTGCCCGCCATAGCATTTATGACGTGGAAACATTTGGTGATGCTCGCCGTAGGGCTGACATTGATTTGGTTGGCAATCAAGAAGGGCTATGAACCCACTTTGCTTTTGCCAATCGGGTTTGGTGCCATTTTGGTAAATATTCCACTTACGGCGGCTCTCACGCAGATAGACCCTGCCGGAAACGAGGTTGTGGGTGCACTTGATGTGTTGCGAGCGGCCGGTATTCACACGGAACTGTTTCCGTTGCTGATTTTTGTTGCCATCGGGGCGATGATTGATTTCTCGCCGATGTTTCAGAAACCGACCTTGCTGCTGTTTGGTGCGGCGGCGCAGTTGGGGATTTTTATTACTATGTTGTTGGCTGTGGCTGTGGGATTTAGTTTGCCCGAAGCGGCGAGTATCGGGATTATTGGTGCTGCCGACGGACCTACGTCTATCATCGTGTCGCAACAGTTGGCACCGCAGTTGCTCGGACCCATCACGGTGGCGGCGTATTCCTATATGTCGCTCGTGCCGCTGATTCAGCCACCGGTAATTCGGGCTTTGACCACTAAAAAAGAACGTATGATTCGTATGAAAACCGATACTAACAAAAAAGTGTCGCGCACGACACTGATTCTTTTCCCTATTATTATCACGGTTTTGGCGGGAATAATTGCCCCTTCGTCTTTGGCGTTGATAGGCTTTTTGATGTTCGGCAACCTGATTCGCGAATGCGGCGTGCTCAATTCGCTGTCGCAAACGGCACAAAAAGAGTTGGCTAACCTCGTAACGATTTTGCTCGGTATCACCATTGCAAGCACGATGACCGCCAACGAATTTGTGAACGTGGAAACACTGATGATTCTTGGCTTGGGAGTCTTCGCTTTCGTCTTTGACACGGCGGGCGGCGTGCTGTTTGCCAAATTTTTGAACCTGTTTTACAAGGACGGCAACAAAATCAACCCGATGGTTGGGGCTTGCGGCATCTCGGCATTCCCGATGTCGGCGCGCGTGATTCACGGGATGGGCTTGAAAGAAGACCCCAACAATTACCTGTTGATGCCCGCCATCAGTTCCAATGTGGGCGGACAAATCGGCTCGGTCATCGTCGGCGGATTGATATTGATGTTAGTTCCATTATTTGCATAACCCTAAAAAATAGAATAAAATGAATATATTAGAAAACATACAGAGTGCAGATTTTCAAAAAGGATTAGAGATAACGGGGCTTGGACTCGCAGGCGTGTTCATCTTTATGGCGGTCTTTTTGGCAATCATCGTGGGGGTAGATAAAATCTTCCCCTACAAGCCGGAAGCCGAATAATCCGGTTACTCTTTGAGGACATGGAACATAAACAACACTATCAGGACAAGATAGTAATAGGCGATGCACAACCCCTGAATTTCCTTTTTTGAATACACGGACTGCTGTGCGACAGGCACCCAACGGCGGCGACATTCGGAGTATGCTTTGTAAACCAGCCAAGCAACCCCACTGCCCACCAATGCCCCCACCACCACATCGGAAACAAAGTGGACTCCCAGATAGATGCGCGAATAAGCTGTGATAGAGGCAAATAGCATCATCGTGCCCGTCAGCCACCGGTTTTTGAGCATGAGTGCGACGAAAACGGCAAAGCCAAACGCATTGGAGGCATGCGACGAAAAGAAGCCGAACAAGCCCCCGCGATCCCCCCGCACAATCTGCACATAGTCCTGAAAATCAGGGTGATGCGTTGGACGAAACCGTTGCGCAAGCGGTTTCGCAAGCCCCGATGCTATCTGGTCGCAAAGCGTGATGGTCAGTGCGATAGCCAACAGCACCAGCACAATTTCTTTCCAATGTTTTTTGTAAGCAAAAACAAACAAAAAACACAGATAAAACGGCACCCAAACCATTTTATCCGACATTGTCCTGAAAAAACCATCCCAAAATTCAGTGTGATGCCCATTCAGAAAGAAAAATAACCCGCGCTCCCATATCAATTCCTGTTCTAACATTGTGATGTTGTTTTTAACTGCCGCAAAGGTACGATTTATTGTGCATAATTGCAAATTTAGCAAAAATTTTTATTCATGCGCTTGGAAATCTCGGAATTTTTTATGTACCTTTGCGCACGGATTTAATATTGGCTGTTATGAACATAAATTCAAGGAAGTCCAAATGGAAATCCACTGATGTGGATGAATTTTTCGATGTGTATTTTTACCGTCCAATCGGGCATCAGGTGGCATTTTTTTTGCGTAAAATGGACGCGAGTTGCCATAGCACCAACATGGTCGCCTTGTTTATTGGGGTGTATGGATGCCTTTGCTTTAGGTATATTGATTTGAAGTCTAACATAGGCGGCATATTTTTGGTGGTTTTGTCATTAATATTAAGAAGTGGCAATAGACAATATACCAAGGAAACGAATCAAAAAACCTATATGGGGTATGTTGTGGAAGGCTTGAGCATCTCCGTTCTGTTTATCGCCGTTTACATCGTGCTCACGTTTCGGTTGTGGTCGGAATGGAGTTTTTGGGCATTACCATTAGTTGCGGCAGGGGCGTATATGCATATCAAACAAGCGGCAGTGGAGAATTATTTTCGTGCGATGCATCTCCATTTTCTGAATAACGAGCCGGAGAGCGATTTTGAGGATGCAACGGAGTTAGCGGCCGAATATGCTACCGAATATGCGCAAGTTTCATGGAACAAGCAAGTGCTACCGAAGATATTTGACTACACACACTACCTGTTCCGGCGCGACCAAGAGAAGAATACCCCCCAAATGCAGAAAATGCGAAACATCATTCAGACAAAATACAACGGACAAGCCCCGCCAAAGTTTCGCGAGGACTATCTTGCACAAAGTTTGCGGCTTATCCCTTGGGCTAATGCGCTGTCGTTCAATGTACATTTCGTTGTTCTGTTCATCAGCGCGCTGGTTTTTCCTGCTGCCTACCTCATCGTTGAATTAACGTTGCTGAATATCATCCTTTTGTATTTGTGGCTGAAATCCGAAAAAATGTGCAACCAATTTGCCGCCCAATTAGAATCAGGCACCTAATTAAACGCTTTTTTCAGACACTCCCAACTCGCAAACTCAACTGCACCCGCTTGCGCTCCACATCAATGCCCAGCACCTGCACTTCCACATGCTGGTGGATAGAAACGATGGTCGTGGGGTCGGACACGAACTTGTCCGCCATGTTGGAGATGTGCACCAAGCCCTTTTCCTTGATGCCAATATCCACGAAACAGCCAAAATTGGTGATGTTGCTGACGATGCCGGGCAGGGTCTGTCCTTCGCGCAAGTCGTTGATAGTGCGGACGTTGGGGTCGAAGGCGAAGATTTTGATGCCTTGACGCGGGTCGCGCCCCGGTTTGTCCAATTCCTTCATAATATCAACTAATGTGGGCATTCCGGTTTTGTCGTTGACGTATTTTTCCAACTTGATTTGCGTTTTCAGGGCGGGCTGTTTGATGAGTTCGTCCACGCTGCAATTCAGGTCTTTTGCCATATCTTCGACGATGTAGTAACTTTCGGGGTGCACGGCGGAGTTGTCTAAGGGGTGTTTGGCATCGGGGATGCGCAAAAATCCTGCCGCCTGTTCAAAGGCTTTTTCGCCCAGGCGGGGCACTTTTTTCAGGTCTTTGCGCGATGTGAATGCGCCGTTTTGAGCGCGATAGTCCACAATGTTTTTTGCCAGCGACGGACCCAGCCCCGACACATACGTCAGCAGGTGCATACTCGCCGTATTCAGGTTTACGCCCACCTGATTCACGCAATTTTCCACCGTCTGGTCTAAGGCGGTTTTCAGTTCCGTTTGGTTCACATCGTGCTGATATTGCCCCACGCCGATGGATTTTGGCTCTATTTTGACCAATTCTGCCAGCGGGTCCATCAGGCGGCGACCGATGCTGACGGCTCCGCGCACGGTGACGTCGTAGTCGGGAAATTCCTCGCGGGCGGTTTTTGAGGCGGAATAGACCGATGCGCCGTCTTCGCTGACGGAAAAGACCTGAATTGGGCGGTTGTAGCGCAGGTCGGTGATGAATTGTTCGGTCTCGCGCCCCGCCGTGCCGTTGCCGATGGCGATGGCTTCCACCTGATAGGCTTGCACTAATGACAGGATTTTTGCCGATGCCTTCGTTGTTTCCTGTTGAGGCGGGTGCGGATAGATGGTTTCGTTGTGCAAAAGCGTGCCCTGCGCATCTAAGCACACGATTTTGCAGCCGGTGCGGAAGCCGGGGTCGATGCCCATCACCCGTTTTTGTCCCAGCGGCGGCGACAATAGCAACTGCCGCAGGTTTTCGGCAAAGACCTTGATGGCTTGCCGGTCGGCTTTTTCTTTCGACAGGGCGGCAAATTCTGTTTCGATGCCGGGCTTCAACAGGCGTTTGTAGCCGTCTTTGACGGCTATTTCGACCTGCTCTGCCGCCTCGTTTTTCGATTTCACAAACCGCTTATTCAAATTTTCGAGGCAGTATTCGTCGTCGGGCGAGATGTTGACACGCAAAAAGCCCTCCGCTTCGCCCCGCCGCATCGCCAGCAAACGGTGCGACGAACATTTGGCGAGCGGCTCGCTGAACTCAAAATAGTCGCGGTATTTGGCAGCCTCCGCCTCTTTGCCCTTGATGATTTTGGACGTGATGACGGCTTCGCGATTGAAGATGTTGCGGACGGTGTGGCGCGCCGATTCATTTTCGTTGACCCACTCGGCGATGATGTCGCGGGCACCTTGCAAGGCTTCTTCGGCATCCTTGACTTCGGCGGTGATGAACTGCTCGGCGCGGTGCGAAACATTGTTTTCGTTTTGCGCCATGATGATTTTTGCCAGCGGCTCCAGCCCTTTTTTGCGGGCGATTTCGGCTCTCGTGGTCCGTTTGGGCTTGTAGGGCAGATAAATATCTTCCAATTCGGTGCTGTCCCACGAGTTGTTGATGCGGTCGGCAAGTTCGGGCGTGAGTTTGCCCTGCTCGTCGATGGAGTTGAGGATGGTTTCCTTGCGCTTGCTCAACTCCTGCAACTTCTCGTACAGTTGTTTGATGTCGCCGATTTGCACCTCGTCCAGCCCGCCGGTCGCCTCCTTGCGGTAGCGGCTAATGAAAGGAATGGTCGAGCCATCATCCAATAAATCAATGGTTTTCGCGATTTGCCGTTCAGGAATGGCAAGCGATTGAGCGATGAGTTTAGAATAAATTTGCATATAATAATGAGTGCCACTCTGATTTGATGCGGTTGCCTTGATTCTTTCCTGTGCTTTTTGTATTGCAGTATCCATTTGCTATTGAGCATTCTTTATGATTTTTTTCACTTCTTCAATGCTCAAATCGATAATATCGGCTATCTCAACGGCATTCATGCCACGTTGGGCTAACTTGCGGGCATATTTTACGGTCGTCCTTTTTTCACCTCTTTTTTCACCAATGGCAATTCCTCGCTTTTCGCCTCTTTTTTCGCCGATGACAATTCCTTTGCCCTCGCCTTCCCTCCTTGCGAAGTTCATGCCACTGGTATAGTCCGACAGTGCCATTTCACGCATTCTGTACTCCCAAAGACTTTCCTTGTCTTGCGCCACGAAAGTTATTCTTTCCTGTGCTTTTTGTATTGCCGTATCCATTTTTATTACCTCCTCTAAAATTATGTTGTTTGTATTTTTATCAAAAAAAGTCAGCCAACGATGAAGGGGATTATTCAGAATATCCTTCTCCGCCAGACATCTGAACTTCACCATGTCTATGAAATGTATTTCCAGTGCATCGGATTTCCACCGATTGCAGATTATCCTTGCCGGTGCGATGCAACACGGCATTAAGAAATGCCAGAAGTTGCACCTCATCTCCTTTCTCCCCCATATATTTGAGGAACAGATAGTCATTCAGCGGATTAAGACGTTTATTGCTCATACAGTCAATTTTCATTTTTACTGCTGCAAAGTTAGTGTTTTTTTTTGAATAACGAAAAAATAAAAATAATTTGCAAATCTTTTTTCAGGAGCGGATTTTAGCCCCCTTGAGGGGGTTGGGGGGAGTTTATCACCTGCATTTCGCAAGCGTGGCAGTCGAATGACAATTGCAGGATGTGGTTGCCTGTCAGCAACCGCCACGGGGATGCCTGCGGTGCCCCTCCTGCGCGAGGACAATAGCCCAACTCGTGGCGCAAACAATATTTGCAGGTCATCAGCACGCATTTGTCATTGCGGGCTTGACCCGCAATCTCCTCCGTATCAACGGACTGTTGCCGGTATAAGGGCTTGCAGGATAAGCCCCCAATAACATTTGCCCGCAACAGGGCTTCCGCCAATTTCTGTCGCATATCAGTCAGCACGGATGATGGGATAAACCAATTATCAGTCAGCCGATTAGCAAACGCAGTTACCTGAAACGGCGTGTTACCCCATTTGGAAAGTTGGGTGCGGATATTCTCCCGCTGGTCAGTTTTTGCCAACTCCTTCGGAAAAGCAACAGCAATGGAAGCCCCGGAGCAGCCGGCGAGGGAAAAGCCAAACGGTGTTTCGGCGAGGGTGAGTTCGATTTCTATTTTGCGTTCGGCAGACTTTTTGGAGAGATTTTTTTCAAATTCGTGGTCAAAGTTACGGTAAAGCGTGGTGCCACGTTCCAGGCGGGGCATTTCTGAGGGGAAAATCTTGGTACCGTCCACACGATTGACGCGAAAACCGACCAGTTCATTGTTAAAAAAGCACAGCCCGTCGCCATTGTGGATGGGTATTTTGCCGGAACAGGTGAAAAAATTGCGGTCGAGGTCTTTGACTGTACCAAGTTTTTCGCCGATGGATTTGGGCGATTCTTTCGATGTAATCGGTGATTTTCGTCCGTGCAAGAAATAATCGGTGAAGCCGCGATTGAAACTTTTGTGGGGGTCGGGGCTGAAAAAATGCACCGTTTTGCCCGAAGAACTCGCCTGAAATTCGGGACGGCGTTCAAAAATGGCGTCCAATTTCCGGCGGTACCAGGCGGTCACGTTTTTGACATACGAAAGGTCTTTCAGTCGCCCCTCAATTTTGAGCGAACTCACACCCGCATCCAACAATTCTTCCAAATGTTCCGACAGGTTCAAATCTTTCAATGACAGCAGATGCGAACGTGATGCAATCGTTTGTCCGTCAGCGTTTTGAAGCGTGTAAGGCAGGCGACAGAACTGTGCACATTCACCCCGATTGGCAGAACGCCCCACAAGTGCCTGACTGATGTTGCACCGCCCGCTGAACGAGGTGCAGAGAGAACCATGCACAAACACTTCCAACGACACCGGCGTGTTTTTAGCAATATCCCTAATTTCATCGAGCGACAGTTCGCGGGCAAGCACCACCTGCGAAAAGCCCGTTTGGTGTAGATATTGGACTTTTTCAATGGTGCGATTATCCATCTGCGTACTGGCATGCAGGGCAATAGGAGGCAGGTGGAGGTTCAAAATTTGCCAATCCTGGATGATACAGGCATCGGCATTGGTGCGGTAGATGTCCCAAATCAGCTGTTCCGCTTCGGCAAGTTCGCCGGCGTGCAGCAAAGTATTGACCGCCACATAAACTTTGGCATTATATATATGTGCAAAACGCACCAACTCGGCAATGTCGTCCAACGAACAGCCCGCAGCAGCCCGCGCACCAAACTTGGGAGCACCCACATACACCGCATCCGCCCCGTGCACAATAGCTTCTTTGCCAATTTCTGCATTTTTAGCGGGAGCCAACAGTTCAATTTTGCGGACTTGCAGCATCAAAATCTCCCCCTGTAAATCACTGTGAAATCTGCTTAATAGCCCCAAGTTGCGGATAAAAATGCACCTGGATGGGCTTTTTGTTGTCCTCGAAAAGGGTGGGGGCAAGCACTTGGGTAGTGCCAAATTGGACAATACTCACTGTGGTCGAACACAGTTGCTCAGTGCCGTCAACGATGGTTATTTCGGCTTTGCCGGGTACATTGTAGGTGATGCCGTCCACTTCTTTTACCTTCTTTTTGGGGTCAGGAACAGGAATTTTGACTGATTTTAAGTCTTTGACTGTCAGCGTGATAGGGCGACCGCTTAAATCATCGGTATCCACCATTCCCAAAAACGTGGAGAAGCGAAACAATAGCCCGTTGTTCGTTTCTTTGGTTGGTTCGACTGTCAATTGTTTGTGGTGGCGAATGGATTCGTATGTGCCGACAAACAGTTCCATCCAAACACGTTCTTGTGCTTCTAAATTGCCGAGTACCAGCTTTATAGCCTCGCCATCTTTGGGCATTTCGGATGCATCGCCGGTCAAAATATCCTGCCTGCTTTCACGAATTTTGTAGATATTTTTGGCAGCCACTTCCGCCATTTTACTGACCGAACTCGCCCGCAGGTATTCTTCCGTAAAAACCGACTGCGGGTTGATTTCGATGCCTGTTGATACGGGTTTTTCGACTTTCTCAACTACTTGTTTTTCAGGCATATAATCCACATTTATCGTACACAGCAGCCCTTCTTCCGTCAAATAAACATAAGGCGCGGTGGTCTTTGCTTTGAACGTCACTAAATAGGTCTTTTCCTTGTTTGGAACACCCGATTCCGACACCGATACCTTATCGAGTGTAAAAGTAGATTGGTCTTCCAACAAAGCAGCGGCGTTGTTGCGACCCAGATAGGCGGAGGCATATTTGGCATACGGACCCGCCTTTCGGCGCACTTCATGATATTCCACATCCACCACCAACTGTGTTTTCGGCAGCACATATTGCACCCCGTAGTTATTTGACTTTAACGCACTGATTTTCACCACATTAGGCTGCGAAAAAACACCCAATGCAGGGCAGCCCAAGAAGGCGATGCTCCACCAAAATCTATTTGCTTTCATAAATTTCATCTTACTCATATTATTAAGTCTGTCATTGCGGGCTTGACCCCCCAAATGCGGGCACAAAGGTAGCATTTATTTTTAAAAACTTGCCTATTGGGAAAATTTGTAGTACTTTTGCCCCCGAAATATTTATTAAAAAAAAATAAAATGAAAATGAAAAAAAGATTTTTATTGCAGATGGCAGCCGCCATTCTGCTCTTCTCAGGAGTTTACTCGTGTATTGAACCCGACGACGAACCTGTCAATGGTTCCAAAGAAGAACAGGTCAATGATCCCGATGAAGAACAGGTCAATGACCCCAATGAAGAACCTAATGGTAATGACATCGGAACCGGTATGTCTTTGTTGGATGATGCCGATGACCCCACCGGTGTGCTTTTGGATGTCAAATTGACATCCGCGCAGTGGACAAAACTTACCGGTAGCAACACGTTTTATGCTGAATTGCGGACTCTATCCGATAGCATCTACACACGATTTGAGGATAATTTCGATTTTATCTTTTTTGTGCTGAACACAGCCAAAGACGATGCCATAATAAACGCATTAGGTTTTTATGGTGTAAACATGAATGTTAGCAATGCGGTTACAGGGCTGGGACTCAGTACTTTCAAAGACCCGCGTTGGGGGTCGGCGGACAAACTCAAATCAGTCATGTTTTTTCCTTTCGCCGATGCTATCAAGAATGGACCTACCTTGCACGAACTCTGCCACAATTGGGGAGCTAATATTGTTCCCACATGGGATGCCGAAGGAAAAAGCTACAGTAGTCACTGGGGTATAAGTAATGCCGGTGGGCAATTAGGTGGATTTAAATATGTCCGCAACGTAAGTGGAAATTTATATCAGGCGAGTTTTAGATCAGACGAGACCAATGCTGATGGCTCTTTCAAATACGGTGGATTTGGTGAAAATGCCAATGGCGGCAATGGGCTGCCCTATTCCGACATAGAGCTTTACATCATGGGAATGAAATCGGCACAAGACTTGCGCGACGGTAGTTTCCGGTTGGATATTTACAGCGGCAATAGCTGCAACAGAGATGGCGACCCTTCTTTTTGGGAAGGCTATTTTACCTCCACTACGGTTACGTCCTATACCATTGACAAGTTGATAGAATTGAAAGGAGCGAGAGTTCCCGATGCCTCTACATCGCAAAAGAATTTCAGGATATTGACCGTATCTTTGACACCGCCATCCGGCACAAACTACCATTCCGATATTATCGCTGCTATGAATTGGCTGTCGGGGGAAACTCCCGCCATTGCCGGAATTTACAACTTTAGTCAAGCCACCGGTGGCATTGGTTCCTTAACGGTTGACCGTATTAAAAACAGTTTGAAACAGTAATTTTAAAATTATACAATAATGAAACGAACAATTTATGTATTATGCCTGTTGATGGCATTGACGGCGGCTTGTACGAAGGTGCCAAGTGATTATGAAGTGGCTCAGGCGAGCGAGGCGGCTTTGGCGGCTTTTGAGGCGGATATTGCGGCGCGGCAAGCCTCCGGCGAGGCATTCACCGCCGAAATAGAGCAGCAGTTGAGGGCAAAATACGATTCGCTTCGCGAGCAAACGAAGGTGGATTATGTCCGCTATTTTGAAAACAACATCAACGACACGACCGCCCAACGCATTTTTGGCGAAGCAAAATGGAACCTTCGCTTGGATATTGACCGGTTGCAAGCAATTTTGGAAAAGGCGGGGGACGCATTTAAATCCACCGAATTGTATCAAAAAACGGCTGAACGGGTCTATAACGTTCAATCGTCCACACCCGGACATTTGTTCAAGGATATTGTGGCGCAAAGTCCTGATGGCAAGGAAATTAAACTTTCGGACTATGCCGGCAAAGGCAAGTATGTGCTGGTGGATTTTTGGGCGAGTTGGTGTCCGCCGTGCCGTGCCGAAATGCCCCTTTTGGTGGAACTATATAAGAAGTATAAGGGCAAAAACTTTGAAATCGTGGGCTATTCGTTGGACAGAAACGAAGCCGACTGGAAAAAGGGGTTGACCGATTTGAAGATGACCTGGCCTCAAATGTCGCATTGTGCGTTTTGGGAATCGCCGGGCGTAAGTCTGTATGCTGTGGAAGGTATTCCGTGTACGTTTCTCATTGACCCACAAGGTATTATCATCGAGCGCGGTTTGCGTGGCGAAGCGTTGGCAGCCAAGTTGGCAGAAGTGTTAAAATAGAAAAACCTGCTGTACAACAGCTTTTTTTATTTGGTCAATTAAAAAAAAGTACGCACCTTTGCACCCGCAAACCTATATCAATCTTCATTGACTTAGAGTTAATACATTATGGCACAGATAGAGGGGTTTCCTGCGAAGGAAACCCCTCATTTACTCTGTCATTGCGGGCTTGACCCGCAATCCCCTGAAAAGGAGCCGAATGTTGGGCAACAGAGCGATGTAGAGCATGGGATTGCGGGTCAAGCCCGCAATGACAGAATGTAGAAGATTTTTTTTATATAGAATAGATGAAAAGTAAATGGTATGTTGTTTGGAACGGCGTGGAGCCGGGTATTTATAGCGATTGGCTGAGTTGCAAGCGGCAGGTGGATGGCTTCAACCGGCCGCAGTATAAGTCTTTTGCCACTCATGAGGAGGCGGTAGAAGCCTATCAAGCCGGTCCGTGGGACTATATTGGAAAAAAGGTGGGGGCTTCGCGTGTGCCGGTCGATGCTGCAACCGGCTCATCGCCGGTTATTTATCCCAGCATTGCCGTTGATGCCGCCTGTTCGGGCAATCCGGGTACGATGGAATATCGCGGGGTGGATACGGCAACGGGTGTGGAACTTTTTCGCAAGGGACCGTTCAAGAGTTCCACCAACAACATCGGCGAATTTTTGGCTCTCGTGCATGGGTTGGCGATGCTCAAACAGCAAAATTCGCCCCAGCCTATTTATACGGACAGCATCACAGCCATTTCGTGGGTGCGACAAAAGAAGTGCAAGACGAAGCTCGACCCCCGGATAGCCAACCCGTTTGTGTCTGAACTCGTGGAGCGGGCGGAGCATTGGCTGCACGCCAACACCTTCACGACGGTGATTATCAAGTGGGACACCGAAAATTGGGGCGAAATTCCCGCCGATTTTGGTCGAAAATAAATTGATATTCGTTAATGCCACAGTCATAATGACATACGAAAAATCATTGCACATTTTTTCAATTTGTGTGCATTTTTATGTTAAAAAATTTTTTTGTTTAAAAATAATGCCTTACCTTTGTCGCCGCAAAAGTAAAGCAATAAATAATATTCACTAATTAAAAAATTTAAAATTATGTCAGAAATTGCAGAAAGAGTTAAAGATCTTATCGCTGATAAGCTTAGCGTTGAGAAGTCGGAAGTTACGCCTGAGGCTAACTTTATCAATGATTTGGGTGCCGACTCTTTGGACACGGTAGAGTTGATTATGGATTTCGAAAAGGAATTTAGTATGAAACCTATCCCTGATGATGTAGCGCAGACCATCCAAACGGTGGGCAGTTCTATCGCTTACATCGAAAAGCATGCTAATGAAGCATAAAACGATGTCAGGGGCGCGACGAGTCGCGCCCCTGCATTAAATTTTCAACACTATGGAATTAAAGAGAGTAGTTGTAACAGGGTTGGGTGCCATCACCCCGTTGGGGAAGACTGCGCCGGAGACATGGGATGCCTTGTTGAAGGGAGTAAGCGGTGCCGGTCCCATCACGTTGTTTGATGCATCCAAATTCAAGACTCAGTTTGCATGTGAAGTCAAAGATTTTGACCCGAATGAGCACTTTGACCGCAAGGAAGGGCGAAAATTGGACCGTTATTCCCAATTCGCAGTCGTTGCCGCCAGAGAAGCCGTAAAAGATTCCGGGTTATTAGACTATAAAAAGACTGACCGCGACCGTGTAGGCGTGATTTTCTCTTCCGGCATCGGAGGCATCGGCACGTTTGAACAGGAAGTGGGCTATTACTATCAAAATGAAGAAAATGGTCCGCGCATCAACCCGTTTTTCATCCCTAAAATGATTAGCGACATTGCAGCGGGGCATATCTCTATGGAATTTGGAATCCGCGGACCTAACTTCGGAACGGTTTCTGCGTGTGCTTCCTCCACCACCGGTGCGATTTCCGCTTTCGACAACATTCGTTTGGGCAAAGCGGATGCCATCGTTACAGGTGGTGCAGAGGCTGCCGTCACTATTTCGGGCATTGGTGGGTTCAACGCCATGAATGCCTTGTCTATCAGCAACGACTCCCCGGAAACGGCTTCGCGTCCGTTCAGTGCCAGTCGCGATGGCTTTGTGATGGGCGAAGGCGGTGTGGCTCTCATCTTTGAGGAATTGGAACACGCACTGGCTCGCGGCGCAAAAATCTACGCAGAGGTAGTTGGAGGCGGCTCTTCGGGCGATGCTTACCACTTGACGGCTTCGCATCCGGAAGGATTGGGAGCCAAGTTGGTGATGAAAGCCGCCTTGAAAGACGCCAATATGCAGCCTTCGGAAATTGACTACATCAACGTACATGGCACCTCCACTCCGGTTGGCGACCCGTCGGAAGTGAAGGCGATTAAGGAAGTGTTTGGCGAGAGTGCCTACAACTTGAATATCAGTTCGACCAAGTCGATGACCGGTCACATGCTCGGTGCCACCGGTGCGCTCGAAGCGATGGCGTGCATCTTATCGGTGCAAAACGACATCGTTCCGCCAACCATCAACCACGCAGCAGGTGATGACGACCCCGAACTGGACCCCAGGTTGAATTTCACATTCAACGAACCCCAAAGGCGGACAGTAAACGCAGCCCTCTCCAACACATTCGGCTTCGGAGGACACAACGCCTGCGTGATAGTCAAAAAATTTGTGAAATGAGAAAAAACATGGGGTTGCGGGTCAAGCCCGCGATGACACATAAATGAAAACATTTTGGAAATACATAAGGCTCTTTTTTCACCCCAAAAAAGAGTTTTATTTTGCTCTGTATCAGATACTTGGATTCTTCCCAAGCGATATTTCGCTCTACGAAGAGGCGTTGCGCCACAAATCGTTTTTCAACGTGAGAAAGCGCAACCGGGCTTTGCACGACAATGAGCGACTGGAATTTCTCGGCGATTCTATCCTGGACTCTATCGTAGCTGATATTTTGTTTAGAAAATTTCCCAACAAAAAAGAAGGTTTTTTGACCACAACCCGCTCCAAAATCGTCAAACGCGAAACACTTGACCGGATAGGTAATGAACTGGGATTAGGCAACTTACTCTTCAATACCTCGCAAATCCACAGCAATAACAGCCACATCTATGGCAACACCCTGGAGGCGTTTATCGGTGCGGTGTATTTGGACTGCGGCTACCGCAAAGCGCGGCGTTTCATCGAAGAAAAGATTCTCAACCGGCACATCAACATCGAAGCGGAAATCAAAAAAGAGGTCAATTTCAAGTCCAAACTCCTCGAATGGTCGCAACGCCGCCACATAACACTGTCGTATGACGTGGAAACGAGCTGGCAGAAAAGTGAACACCACTTCCTGTTCAACAGCATAGTCCGCCTCAACGGAGTGGAAGCCGGCAGAGGCACCGGCTATTCCAAAAAAGGCTCGCACCAGGAAGCCGCCAGAGTAGCACTCAGCAAAGTGCATAAGAATAAGGCGTTTGTAGCGGCGGTTGTGGCAGCACGCGATGCGGAATTGAATAACGAAAAAAAATGATGAAAACTCCCACAATCGAAGTCGGAATACTTTCTGCGCCCAGCATCAGTTTCAAACTGAATGGTCGCTTCAGGTCGTCCACAGGCGAAGAAATCGCCGATGCAGAGCGTACTGTTGCGCTCGCGGACGTTAAGGATGCCTTGCTGTTTGAGCCTTTGGATGCCGATGCGTCCAATTTTGAACTGTTCCACGTCGTCATCGGCGTGAAATTTCATTGGGAACGCGAAGAAACTCAACGCTTTAAGGGCAAGTTAAAACTGTTTGTCGAGGACGGCAAAATCACCGCCGTCAATATCCTCACCATCGAGGATTACCTGCTCAGCGTAATTTCTTCGGAAATGAGCGCGACCTCCTCGCTCAACCTCCTAAAAGCCCACGCCATAATTTCCCGCAGCTGGCTACTGGCGCAAATCGAAAAATGTAGAGACGTGGCGCGCCACGTCTCCACGGCGGAATATAAAACCCTGATAAAAACCGCCGAAGGCTACATAAAATGGTACGACCGCGAAGACCACAAGCATTTCGATGTCTGCGCCGACGACCATTGCCAACGCTATCAGGGCATCACCAAAGTAACCTCCACGCAAGTCTATGAGGCATTGAAAGCCACTGCAGGCGAGGTTCTCACCTATAATAATAAGGTGTGCGACGCGCGTTTCTACAAATGTTGCGGCGGCATCACCGAAGCCTTTGAAAACGTGTGGGAGCCGGTCAATCATCCGTATCTCACGCAAGTGATTGATAATAAGGAAGTTCCTGCCGGTTACGACATCGACCTCACGAAAGAAGGGAACGCCCGCAAGTGGATTCTGAGCAATCCGCCCGCCCATTGCAACACGAAAGATGCCAAAGTGCTGTCGCAAGTGCTGAACGACTACGACCAAGAAACGCAGAATTTTTACCGCTGGCAAGTGCGCCTCACGCCACCGGAAATCAAAGACCTCCTGAAGCGCAAAGTGGGCATCGACGTGGGCGACGTGCTGGATTTAATCCCCGTAGAGCGCGGCGTATCCGGCAGGCTGATTCGCCTGAAAATCGTGGGCACAAGCGGCACAATCGTGATTGGCAAGGAATTGGAAATCCGCAAAGCCCTGTCGGAGTCGCATCTGTACAGTTCCGCCTTTGTGGTGGAAAAGGAGGAGATTGCGGGTCAATCCCGCCATGACAATGCCGCGTTCATCCTCAAAGGCGCAGGCTGGGGTCACGGCGTGGGGCTTTGCCAAATCGGTGCCGCCATCATGGCAGCCAACGGCACGCCCTATCAAGACATATTAACACACTATTTTCCGAATGCAGAATTGCGAAAAATATATTAACTTTGTCCCGATTTTCAAATTTAACGCAATATGAAAAAAACAATTATTTCATTAGGCTTACTTTTAAGTTTGCAAGTTACTGTGGCACAGCCTTTGGCGCGTGTGTTGCCCGAAGAGGTGGGGATGGACTCCCGCCGTTTGCATTATGCTGATGAGGCTATTTTGCGGGCTATTGATAACAAGGAGATTCCCGGTGCCGTGTTGGCTGTCGTGCACAAGGACAAATTGGCATATCTGAGGGACTTTGGCAACAAGGAGGTGCATCCGAAGACCGTTCCGATGGATGTGAACACCGTGTTTGATATGGCTTCGGTGAGCAAATCCATGTCCAC
>BNTU01000026.1 GCA_025996835.1 Bacteroidia bacterium | reverse complement strand
ATTTTTTCTACAATCTCACTCATTTGGGGTATATCGGAAATTGTGCTGCATTTTTATACCACTCGTATGCTTCTTGCATTTCTTTTCGCCTTTCGGGCGAAATCTGCTGCACATTTTCCATTGCCTTTGCAAAGCGAATAGAATCCCTGCCGGTAAGAATCGGCGTAGGTTTAATAGGTGTTGCCATATTGTTTTTTATTTATATTTTGGGCAAAGGTAGTGAATAGTTTTGAGTTATGAGTTATGAGTTATGAGTTTTTTGCGAATTTATGGATTTTTAACATAGTTTTGAGTTATGGGTTATGAGTTGTGGGTGTTTTTTGCACACAAAACCCATTACCCCAACGCGATGCGTTGGGCTGGGATATGCTGG
This sequence comes from Bacteroidia bacterium, assembly GCA_025996835.1. Taxonomy (GTDB): domain Bacteria; phylum Bacteroidota; class Bacteroidia; order Bacteroidales; family Azobacteroidaceae; genus Azobacteroides. The sequence continues at coordinate 28,706 of BNTU01000026.1, read as the reverse complement.
GCTTTCAGCCCGTAAATTCAGCATCTAAGCAATCTTTCGGGCTAAAAATAAAATGAAAATCTTTTTCATTTTTGAAATTTTTATTGTACCTTTGTCGCGTCGCATTTTATTCAGGTTGTGTTTTTATGGCACAAGGTCATTGATTTTTGGTGGCTTTTCCAGATGCGATGCTGCGTTTTTTTTTGCTCTGTTTCAAAGAGTTATGGGTTTGCGAAAGTTTAATTATTAAAATATAAAAAAATGAAATTTACAAGAAAAATGGTGAGTTTGGTGCTGCTTGGCACCTTGTTCTCTTGCTCTCAGAAGCAAGAGTTGCAGTTGTTTAATGCAGCTGATTTTGAGACAACAGTTGATGGCGAAAAGGTATCGCTTTATACCTTGTCGTCGGGCACCGGTATCACGATGCAAGTAACTAATTATGGTGCGCGGGTGGTTTCGCTCTGGGTTCCCGATAAAAACGGGAAGGTGGCAGATGTTGTTTTGGGGTATGAAAACATTGACCGGTACATCAACAACACCGGCGAGCGCTTTCTCGGCGCAGTAGTGGGAACTTATGCCAATCGAATTGCCAAAGGGCAGTTCAGTATTGACGGCACGAGTTATCAACTCCCACTTAACAACAACGGACAAACCCTGCACGGAGGTCTCAAAGGCATTGACCGCGTGGCTTGGAAGGTCGAAAATGTGACGGCAAATGAGTTGCTCTTGTCGTACACTGCGCCGGACGGGCAGGATGGTTTTCCGGGTGCGTTGGCTATCAAGATGTGCTATGTGCTCACGCCTGAAAATGAGTTTAAGGTGACCTACGAAGCCGTTACGGACAAGCCGACGGTCGTCAATCTGTCGCATCATTCGTTTTTTAATTTGAAGGGCGAAGGCAATGGCACTATCCTCGACAATGTTTTGGCAATCAATGCCTCTCGAACCACTCCGGTGGATAATCTTTTGATTCCGACCGGCGAAATTGATTCCGTAGAGGGAACTCCTTTCGATTTCAGAACGCCTACCGCCATCGGAGACCGCATCGAAGAAGAAAACATTCAATTGAAAAATGGGAGCGGGTATGACCACAATTGGGTAATCGACCGCCGGACGGAAAAAGAAGTCGAATTTGCGGCATCCTTATACGAGCCGGAAAGCGGACGATTTATGGAAGTGTTTACCGACCAGCCTGCCATACAATTTTATTGCGGCAATTTCTTTGACGGAACAAGCACCGGAAAATACGGCAAACCGCTGAATTTCAGAGAGTCGGTAGCCTTGGAGACACAAAAATATCCGGACAGCCCCAACCATGCCAATTTCCCGTCCACCCGTTTGAACCCGGGCGAAGTTTATACGCAAACTTGCATTTATAAGTTTTCGGTGAAATAAAATTTAAAGAAATAGAAATTTATGAAAACAACAATAAAAAAAACAGGTTGTTTCTTGACCGGTTTGCTGTTATCGGTCGTTGGGTTTAGCGGCTGTACTGCTAACAAGGAAGTTACGATAGTTGACAGACCGTCCGTAGAAACGACAAACAGTTACTACAAAGGCAATCTGCAACCGCTCTTGCCCGAGCATTTCATCAAACTGCCGGTCGGAAAAGTGAAGCCGACCGGCTGGCTGAAACGTTATTTGGAGTTGCAGCGCGACGGTTTGACGGGGCAACTTGGCGAAATCAGCGCATGGCTCAACAAGAAAAATAATGCGTGGCTCAATGCCGGAGGCGAATACGGCTGGGAAGAAGTCCCCTACTGGCTCAAAGGCTACGGCAATATTGCCTATATTTTGGATGACCCCAAAATGCTGGAGGAGACCCAAATATGGCTCGAAGCCGTTTTCAAAAGCCAACAACCGGACGGCTATTTCGGACCGATAACTGAACGCAACGGGAGAAGGGAATTGTGGGCACACATGATTATGCTCTGGTGTTTGCAGTCATACTACGAATATTCCGGCGACCAACGTGTTGTCAGCCTGATGACCAACTATTTCAAATGGCAGATGACCGTGCCCGACGATAAGTTTCTGGAGGATTACTGGGAAAAATCGCGCGGCGGCGACAATATCTATAGCGTCTATTGGCTTTACAACATCACAGGCGATGCTTTCTTGCTCGATTTGGCGCATAAAATTCACCGCAACACAGCCAATTGGATGCAGACGTCTTCGCTGCCCAACTGGCACGTTGTGAATATTGCGCAGGGTTTTCGCGAACCGGCAGAATATTATATGCTAACCAAAGATTCGGCGCATTTGAGGGCGGCCTACACCGACCACTATTTAATCCGCCGCACTTTTGGACAAGTATCCGGCGGAATGTTCGGAGCCGATGAAAATGCACGGTTGGGGCACATAGACCCGCATCAGGGAACGGAAACCTGCGGCTTCGTGGAACAAATGTCATCAGACGAAATGCTGCTGCGCTACACCGGCGACCCGCTGTGGGCAGAACATTGCGAAAACGTGGCGTTCAACTCCTATCCGGCTGCGGTGATGCCCGATTTCAAGTCGTTGCGCTATATCACCTGCCCCAACCACGTCATCAGCGATTCGGAAAACCATAGTCCGGGTATTAATAACGGCGGTCCTTTTCTGGCTATGAATCCGTTCAGCAGCCGTTGCTGTCAGCACAATCACACGCAGGGCTGGCCCTATTTTGCCGAAAACCTGCTGCTGGCAACTCCCGACAACGGCATTGCCGCCGCCATCTACAGTGCCTGCGAAGCAACGGTAAAGGTGGGCAATGGCACAGAGATAACGGTGAGCGAAGATACGCACTATCCGTTTGACGACCAGATACGGTTTACGGTCAATACGTCTGCACCCGTTCAATTCCCGTTCTACCTGCGCATCCCCTCGTGGACGAAGAATGCGCAGCTGAAAATCAATGGGAAAGCAATATCAGCTACCTTGGAAGCCGGAAAATATGCCTGCATTCAACGGGAATGGGCAAACGGCGATGTGGTAACGCTTACAGTTCCGATGGATTTCTCCATGCAAACATGGCAGGTCAATCAAAATAGCGTGAGCGTGAATTACGGACCGCTGACATTATCCTTAAACATTAAGGAAGAATACAAAAAGGTCGATAGCAAGAAATCTGCTATCTGGGATTCCAAATGGCAGGAAACCGCCGACCCCGAACAATGGCCCTCGTATGAAATTTATCCGGCAAGTGCATGGAATTACGCCTTAGTATTGAACGAAAAGCAGCCGTTTCAGCATTTGCAGGTAGAAAAAAGGACATGGCCGGCAGATGATTTTCCGTTCACGCAACAAAATTCGCCACTCGTGGTACACGCCAAAGGACGGCAAGTGCCTTCCTGGAAGATAGATGAGCACGGATTATGCGGCGTTTTGCCAACGCCCGATTGTGTCAAGTCGTCAAAGGTTGAAGATATTGAGCTTGTGCCGATGGGGACAGCCCGACTGCGAATCACGTCTTTTCCGGTGGCGTATAAGAAATAAAAATTGTGTATGGTAAGTTTTAAGGACAGAACATCCGAATTTGACCTTCGCTCGAAGGTTAAAGATGCCTATTTCAGCAAATTCAAGGTTGAGATAGACTCTGACAGGATTGATTTTCTTGTTCATTCGCCTAAGAGTCTGTTTGCCGAAACTTTCCTGTGGGCAGAATCCAAAAAAGACATTGCCGAAATCAATAAGACTTTTGCGCAACTCATACTGACCATTAAGCGGCAGTATGACAACGATGTGATGCCGCCAAAGTATCTTGGGATTTTCGATAAGGAGAAAATTGCTTTTATCGAGTTTCATCACATTGTGCCGATTTTTTGCACCAATGATTTTAATTGGAACGAAACACCATCGAGTGTTTCAAAGAAGACGGAACTTATTGTATCAAAATATCTTGTACCTCGTCATTGCGGGCTTGACCCGCAATCCCCTGAAAAGGAGCCGAATGTTGGGCAACAGACCGATGTAGAGCAGGGGATTGCGGGTCAAGCCCGCAATGACGGTGATAGTGGGATGGTGGTTTTCAATTTTGCCACTGATGAAAAAGAGTTGCGCGAATTTATTGCCGAAAATTTTGTTGCCGGGCAGGAAAACACCAACAAAATACAAATCACGAAAAACAATTTTGTCATCATTTACAACAAATGGCTCAAAGAGGTTTGGAACACCATTCAACTGTCGGTGGAAGACCAAAAAGATTTGTATATTCGCAATGTGAACGAAGCCGATTTTTTCCGCGCCGATGTGCTCAGCGTAAACAACAAAACGCTCGAAGAAAAACTGCAAATCATCCTTCAAGACACTTTTTACAAGTCGAAAGTGCATATCGAGGGCAGGATTAGAGCACTCACGGACGAAATTCGGTTTAAAGACGGCGGCAAGGCACACACCCGATTTTGGAATAAATACGAGCGACCGCCGCGCGGCGAATATTACCAATTTATTTTTGACCGCCGCGATTTGCTGATTCCGCAAAATATCCGTGAACGAAAAGGGGCGTTTTTTACGCCGCAAATCTGGGTACGCAAGTCGCAGGAATATCTGGCAAAAACGTTTGGCAACGATTGGCAAAGCGAGTATTATGTTTGGGATTGTTGCGCCGGAACGGGCAATTTGGAAGTGGGGCTGACCAACACTTACAATGTGTGGGCATCCACGCTCGACCACGCCGATGTAGCAATTATGCAATCCGACGGCAATCTGCTGCCCGAACATGTGTTTCAATTCGACTTTTTGAATGACAGTTTTGATAAGTTGCCCGAAAGTTTGCGCGATGTGATTAATGACCCGGAAAAACAGCGGAGGCTTTTGATTTACATAAACCCGCCTATCGCAGAGGCATCGGCAGGCATCGGCAGGGGTGCAAACAAAAAAGATGTAGCAAAAACAAAAGCGGCAGCCCGATACAGCAACGAATTAGGCAAGTCGAAAAACGAACTTTTCGCACAATTTCTGATTAGAATTTACCGAGAATTGCCGCACGCAAGTTTGGGGATGTTCAGCACGCTAAAATATCTAAATTCTGCCAATTTTGTTAATTTTAGGAGTATCTTTAATGCCGATTTTTTGACCGGTTTTATTGTTCCTGCCGATACATTTGATAATGTTGATGGATTGTTTCCTTATGCTTTTCTTGTTTGGCGGTTTTCCAACAGACCAATGCCACAAGAGTTTGAAATAGAAGTGTTTGATAAAAAAGATAGTTTTATAAAGAACAAAAAATATTTTACAAACAAGGGGAAGTATATCAACGATTGGATAAAAACTTACACTCCAATTGAGAAAAAAAATATTGGCTATTTGTGCTATTTAGGTACTGATTTTCAGCATAATAACGAATTAAGAATAAGTCCGTTTATCCCAACGAGCCATATTTCTACACTTGCATTGGACAAAGATAATTTGTTGACGGCTTGTGTCTATTTTGCAGTTCGTCATTGTATAGAGTCAACATGGCTTAACGACCGCGACCAATTTTTATATCCCACTGACGGTTACAAAACCGATACTGAATTTCAAAATGATTGTTTAATTTATACATTATTTCATAGTCAAAACAAAATAGTATCTGTTGGTTATGTCAACCATTGGCTCCCATTTTATCCGCAAGATGTGAAGGCAAAGGACAATTTTAAATCCACATTTATGGCAGATTTTTTGGCGGGGAAGAAAACAACTTTTGGAGGCGGTGGCAGTGGTGGTTATGCAAAGCAGGTGGACGTGTTTATGGTGTGTGAACCGGAATCCCAATTTGAATACGGTAGAAAACCGAGGGAATTTTCCCCCGTCGCGCAAACCGTTTTCGATGCAGGAAAAGCATTGTGGGCATACTACCACGCAACGCTCAAAAGCGATGCCGCCGGCAATGTCAATGCCTCACTGTACGAAATTCGCGAATATTTCAAAGGCAGAAACGGAGCCGGCAGAATGAACAGCAGTTCGACCGACGAACAATTCGCGGCATTAGACACCAATTTGAAAAACGAACTGAAAAAATTGGGCCTGAAAATACAGCCTAAAGTGTATGAATATGGGTTTTTGAAAGAGTAATAAAAATTTATAAACAGATGAAAAAGAACGCATTATTGTTAGGCTTTTTAGGATTGGGGCTTCCTTTGGGTCAGACGAAGTTTCACATTAGACGAAGCACTGCAGGGGAAAAAAGTCTATCTGGAATATGCCAACGATGATGATGCGGCAGCTTCAGGTAGCCGGTGGAAGAGGCAGGCAACGTGCTCGCCCTGATTGCCGCCATTGCCACGGTGGAGGGCAACGCCAAGTATGCCGAGAAACACTGGGAGGCGTTGACGACGTGGACGAATTACCTCGCAGAATATGGCTTAGACCCCGAAAATCAGTTGTGCACCGACGACTTTACCGGTCACTTTGCGCACAACACCAACCTGTCGATAAAAGCCATCATCGGCGTTGCATCGTATGGACGACTGGCAGAAATATTAGGAAAAACGGATGTGGCAGCGCAATACACCGCCAAAGCTAAAGAAATGGCAGCAGAGTGGGTGAAAATGGCAGACGACGGCGACCACTACCGCCTCACGTTCGACAAGCCCAACACGTGGAGTCAAAAATACAACCTCGTGTGGGATAAACTATTGAAAATGAACATCTTCCCAAAAGACGTAGGGCAAAAAGAAATAGCCTACTATCTCGGCAAACAAAACAAATACGGCTTGCCGCTCGACAACCGAAAAACCTACACAAAAACCGACTGGATAATGTGGACAGCCACATTAGCAGCCGACAAAGCCACCTTCGAGCAGTTCATCGCCCCGCTATACTTGTTTCAAAACGAAACAATAGACCGCGTGCCGATGTCCGACTGGGTATTTACCGACAAACCCACCCATACCGGATTTAAAGCCCGCGCGGTGGTTGGCGGGTATTTTATTAAGATGCTGGAAGGAAAGTTGTGAAAAATGCGCTAAATTTCATGAAAATTCCAAAAAACCTGTTAGGTCTTCGAGACCTAACAGGTTTAATTGCGAAGAATATTACTCTATCGTGTAAGTCCAAAGATGAAAACAGCCATTTTCCTGACTTTGACACTTTTTTTAATTGCTTTTGTAATCATCTAATAATCAATGGGATGAATTTTTCAGGACACCATTTTGGGCCTTCCGGCAAAAAAAAGTTACTTTTTCTGCAATGAATCCATGACCAAAATAATGCTACTAAGCTCAAAACACCTGTCCATCACCTCGCTATTTAATGAAATTTTTTGGAAAATTGTTTAGGGTGCAGTGGCAAAGTCAGGAATATAGGCAGCAACAACCATTTGGCGACAAATGTAAAAGGCGATTGCCTATATTTTATATACGCAACTATGATATACAAAAAGAATATTCTCCAAGAATGAAAAAGGAGATTTGGGAAAAACTCTGCCCCCGATTTAAACACTCTTTATTGTTAATGTGCAGGAAATTTGCACGCCGCAGGACTGTAGTTTGACTAATCTTTTGAGCGACCTATCGTGAAATAATTACCTTCTTATCCTCAATACTATACCTTTCTATCATTTTTTCAGTTTCATGTTCTAATCTATCTGATTTTTTGTTGAATTTATCGCGATAAGATGGGTCAATATTCCACCTGACAGCCATATTACGTAAAAACCAACCAACGACCTTTCGTCCTCTTTCTTTTTCAATAATTTCATAGTAAGGAATTAATGCCTTGGTTGCCTGTGCGATAACTCTATAATATGCAGCCCATGCCGTTTCTTCTTCAAAAATTCCTTCTTGACAACTTATAGCATACAGATTAAGAAAATTCAATAATTTATCTAATTGAATTTTATATGTTGGATTATTGTTCAGAATATTTTCTAAGATATATGTGTCTAATATATAATCTCTCCCTTTATGTCCATAAAAATTAATGGTATCAAGTAAATTTGTATCTGTTGTTTCCAATATATCGTAAAATCCATTAAAATATTCTATTGTTGCTTTTTTTTTCTCTCTATCATTATTAGTTATGTAATTATCCAAAGCAAAGTAGACACCAATCCCTGTAACAATCACAATAGGCTTTAAAAGTTCTTTCATAAAATCAATAAAATAATTTATTAATCTTATAGTCAGTTTGTTATTTCGCATTGAAAAAAAAATCCAACTCGTTTTACAAAAATTTCTCATAATTATTAAACTCGTAACAATATGATTAAATAATTTCTTCAAAAAATCAATAAAATAATTTTTGATTTTATTTAATAATTTAAGAATCAATTTTTTATGAAATATTGATTTTTTTTTAAATTTTCGTAAAATCCAGCTCGCTTTGCAAATTTTCCCCATAATTATTTGAGCCATAAAAGTGGACACCCACCATTTACACATAAACCTTTATCTACGCAGTTATTACATTTTTTCATTGGATATCTTCTCATGGACTGTTTTACAGTTTTATCTATTTCTTCAATAAATTGCGGAAATTTATCTATAGTATTTATATTTCCTAAAGTAATATTATCCAAATGATTACATAACAAAAGATTTCCTAAGGGATCAATAATAACCTCATGTCCTAACAATCCACATCCTCTATTAAACATGATTTTATCTCCTTTCAACAATTCTTTAAAAGACTTTGAAAGTTTACAAATAGGTAATGATGGACCAACTGATATATTTATATTCTCAGAATACTTGTTGACAAGATTGGCAATTCTCTTACTGAACTTGTTAATAGTCAAAAAATCATTTTCATTAAATTCGGCATTTAACGGCTTGCGGCAGTAACTAATAAATAAGTTTCTTACATTTAGTGTTTCCAGTAATTTTACGACATTAAGCAGGTCATCTTGATTTTTCTGGCATAAAGTCAGTTGAATATTAACATGAAATTTTTTTTCTAATGCTAACTTTACACCAGAAATTAGACTATTATAACTACCTTTTGTACACGTTATACTATCGTGAATATTTGAGGTTGAGCCATGTAGTGATACATTTAAAGTTAAAAAACTTCGATGTTCTATAATACTATTCAAAAATTTATTTGTTAGACCACCACCATTACTTATGATAAAAGCATGTTCAATATTGCTCTCTACCGTTTTTTGAATAAAATATGCTAACATAGGATTAAGTGTAGGCTCGCCCCCCATGAAAAACACACGTTTGCAATCTACTTGTTTCAGCATAAGCAATGTGGTGTCAAATGTTCTATCTGACATACTATATGTGTTTTTCAAAGAGGACTTAGCCAAGCACCATGTGCAAGAATTATTACACTCTGTATTCGTTAGTATTGTCGCTATCATTTTCTTGTGGATTTAGAGCAATACAACCATCACAACATGAAAGACACTGGCTTGCAACTGCATTTGAATAAAAGTCAAAGCCATCACCATCTCGCATACATTTTTGTTGCAAATCAAGTAAAGATGTTACCGCAACAAAGCCTAAAATAGGCATAATAATAGTGTTATTCGTATTCATATTTCAATAATTTATAAAATTACCTCCCTGCTCTGTAGCCTTAACAGGTCTTGGCCGTTTTTATACAAGGTTATCTTCTCCTTTTCGCATTTTTTTGAGAACAGTTACGATTCTGTTTTATATAATAGTAACGTTTTTCACGTTGTTGAATTTTTAGTGTATTTTGACGAGCGTAATATTTTCTGCAAAGTTAGATAAAATTTTTCAGATTTCCAAGCGCGTGCAATAAAAAAAGTTTTTTTACAGAGGAAAGTTACAAATTTTTCTAATTGATGCCTGTTTTTTTATCAGTTTCCTAATTGGGGACTTCTAAAAACACCAAATTTACATTTTGATTTTAAAACGGACTTCGGCTCTGTTTTAAAATCAAAATGTAAATTTGGTGTTTTTAGAAGTCCGTTTTAACTCTATTCAAAATCGGGGGCAAAGTTAGGTAAAATTTCTATTCAAACCAAATATTTTTGCTATTTTTTTTCATTTCTCCTTCACCACCTAAAAAACATGCTCCTTCAAAATAAGAAAAGCCGGCGCAGCCATGGCACCGTGGTCGTATCCATCTAATTCATACAGGTAGGTTTCTTTATGTCCGGACACTTGCATCATGCGCCAGAAATAGGCATTTTCTTCATAGCGACCTAATAATTCCATCGTGCGGTCGCCTGAAATGATAATCAGTGGGGGTGCGTCGGCTCGGACGTGAAACAGGGGCGCATATTCGTCGATGATGGGCTGCGTTTCTTTTATGCCGAGCATTTTACGATAGTTATAATGGCTGATTGCCTGTCCGCTGAACGGGATTATTCCGGCGATGGCGTTGGCATCGAGGCTGTATGCCGCCAGCAGTTGTTTGTTTAAGCCCACCAGGGTTACAAGATAGCCGCCCGCAGAATGACCTGACAGGAATATTTTTTCGGGCTTGCCGCCATATTTTTCGATTTCCTTAAACGCCCATGCGACGGCGAGTGTGGCATCGTCCACGCATTCGGCAATCGTCACTTGCGGCAGGAAGCGGTAGTTAACGGCAATGACTGCCAAGCCGCAGTTTTTCAATTCGTCAGGGATAAATTTATTTCCTCCGGTCAATCCGCCGCCATGAAACCATACGACCGTGGCAAAATCTTTTACATTTTCGGGATAATAGATGTCTAATGTGCATCGTTCCCTTGCATAAGAATCATCTGTGGTGCGATAATGTATATCCTCCACAGTGCGATAGCTTGTTTGCCCGAAAAGCGGGGCGATGGGCAATACAAAAAGTAATACGAGAAGCCTGTTTTTCATACGAATATAATATTTAATTCATTTGCATTTAAACGAATGAGCAGGCTTTTTATTATACAATATGTCTTCAAAGTTATTTTTTTGTCACGAAATTTGTCATCTCTTTATAGGCAATCGGCAACATCCCTGTCGCCTTTGTGAATGTGTTGCAAAAATGAGGAACATCCTCAAATGCGAGACCGTATGCAATGTTTTTCATTGATTTTTCTCCGGGAACCAACAGGAGTTGGGCATTTCTATTTTCTTCCGCATAACATATTGCGCGGGCGTACTAAGCGATTTTCGACCATATATATCCGCGCAAAAGGGCTGTTTTTGATGTGGTTACCCTGGATTTTGATAGGGTGCACGACAAATTTCCCTCTTTTTACTCAGAGTCAGCGCAAAAGACCAACAGTCTTAATACCCCGGTATGGGGTAGTTGGTCTCCGTAAATTTTTAATGCGAATTGACCCTGAGTAAAAAAGGGATATTTGTCGTGCACCCCTTTTCATCTCATAAAATTTTTAATGTTTACGCTGCAAAGATACACATAAATTCGGAAAATTATAATGTTCTACCGTTATTTTATGTAACTTTGCAGCCAAATAATTGATATGGACAATAAAGAATTGCAAAACATATTAGCGCATTTGCTGAACAACAAAGTTGAAAATGAGGTAGTTGAGTTCAAAAAAGCTGAAAACAATTACGATTTCGACAAGTTGGGCAATTATTTTTCGGCGTTGTGCAATGAAGCCAACCTGCTGAAGCAGAAGGAGGCGTGGCTTGTACCGCCCGCACCACAAGGGATGCCAATTGCTTTTGACGGTCATTATTACGGACGGGATGGCGAAAGCCTTGTCCCGCTGAACATTGAGGAGCTGGAACGGATTCGTAATCAGGCAAACAGTTATGACTGGACGAAAGAAATAATACCGGATGCAACGCTCAATGATTTGGACGAGCAGGCAATTCAAAAAGCGCGAATTGAGTTTGTTAAGCGCAATCCAAAATATGAAGATGAGATAGACGGTTGGGACAATGCCAAATTTTTGAACAAGGCAAAGTTGACTGTGCGGGGAAAAATAACCCGCGCGGCATTCATTTTGTTGGGCAAAGAGGAGGAAGAGCATCTGCTTGATTCGGCAGTCAAAATCCGGTGGTTGCTGCGCACTGTTACCAATGAGGACAAGGATTTTGAGATTTTTTCGGTGCCTTTCATTCTTGCGGTTGAAAAGGTGGTGCTCACCGACAGCCCCGAGGAACTCAGCCGCAACCCATATATTTTGAGCAAAGAAAGGAAAATTAAAAATGTTACTTATGGAATTTGGGAATTATTCTAGCCGAGTTTTAGCCGAGTTTAGCCGAGTTTTTAGCCGAGTTTTAGCCGAGTTTGATTGTAACTTATTTATTTACAGTCATTTACAAAATGAAAATTTAGACAAGTTTAGAAGCTTTTAGCCGAGTTTAGCCGTTTTTTGCGATAATTATTTAAAAATGAACATATTAAAAAACAATATATTGGTATGAAACAGACACTAACAATCTCTCTACTATGCTGCTGCCTCACCGCAGCAGCACAAATCGGCACGTGGACATCCCACTTGTCCTATCAATACCCGACGGCGATGGTGGAAACGCCTCATCACATTTTTGCTATTTATGATGGGGCTTTGCTTTCTTATTCGACTGAGGATGTGCATGTTGAAACCTATTCGCTTGCCGATGGGCTGAACGATGTGCGCATTAAGCATATTGCGTGGTGTGCTGCCGTCAAGGCTTTGGTGATTGTCTATGAGAATGCCAATATTGACCTGTTTTTTGGCAAAAATGAGGTTGTGAACATTGCCGCCATCAAAGACAAAACTACTATCTCCAACAAAACGGTTAATGGTCTTAACGTAGTTGGAAACGAGGCGTATCTTTCAACTGCTTTCGGTATCGTGGCGGTCGATGTGAGCCGCAAAGAGATTAAATGGTCGTGCGAAATGGGCATTGGCGTGTTCGGAGTTTGCCGCCCGAACAATGATAGCATTTACGCTCTGACAGACAATGACTTAATCAAATATGCTAATGTAAATTCTAACCTTGTGGATAGGGAACAATGGGGAAACTTTAACGAAGTTTTCGACACTCTCCAATTTAATGTCGGTAAAATGGTCGCTCCCGATGCGCGAATTGCCGGAATACATGTCAATAGTCCCGCCAACAACCAATTTTACTACTTAAAACACGAGAGAAACAAATTATTGGCGGCGAGCGGCGAACGAGAAACGACCCAGCCCGGTATGTTGATGGTCTATGAAAATAAAAACTGGAGCCACATCGACAGATATGCCATTCAAGCCCAAACGGGTATGGAGTGTAGAGATTTCGTTTCGATAGCGGTTGACCCACGCGACTATAAGCACTATTTTGTAGGCAGTTGGAGGAAAGGTCTTTATGAATTTCGGGATATGGACTTTGTTCAACATTATTCGTTTTGGAACAGTGCATTACAATCTGCTTTACCGGGGACACCATGGGTAAATGATTTTGTGTGGGTGGATGGGTTGACCTACGACCGCCACAATAATTTATATATGGTCAATGTTGAAGCTGAAAAAGGGCTGGTTGTTTTCACTGCGGACGGTAATTGGCTGGCGTTCGACTATCCGGAATTGGCGCGTAAGCGGCTCAACCAAATTTTGATTACCAAGAATAATCGCAAATGGATTAATATCTATCGCCTCGCAGAAAATGCAGGCATCTTCGTTTTGGACGACAAAAACACCCTCGAAAACATGGCTGATGACCTAACGTATTTTTCCGGACAGTTCGTTGACCAGCAAGGCGCAGATGTTGGCGCATCCGCCTACCTCTGCATGGCGGAAGATTTGAACGGCGTGGTGTGGGTGGGCACCAACAACGGACCCATCAGTTTTTCGTCAGCCGAACAAGTGGGGCGTGGGCAGTGCAACCGTGTTGTGTCGATGGACGAAAACGAACTAAACGGTTATCATCTGCTTGAAGGACAGTCAATTACAGCAATCGCGGTTGATGGTGCCAATCGCAAATGGATGGGGACAAGCGGCAATGGCGTGTTTCTCGTTGACCAAACAAACAGCGAACTGCATGTTGAAAATTTCAATACGGACAATTCGGAAATTTTGTCAGACAATATCACCGCCATCGCCATTGACGGCAACTCGGGCGAAGTGTTTATCGCCACCGAACAGGGGCTGTGCTCCTACCGCGGCGATGCCACCGAAGGCAAAGCCAACTATTCCAATATCCATGCCTTCCCCAACCCCGTGTATCCCGCCCGCCAAAGTCAAGTGAGTATCACAGGCATGATGGCACAATCAACAGTCAAAATCACCGACACGGCAGGCAACCTGATACGTGAGGGCATCTCCAACGGCGGGCAATTCACATGGAACTGCACCGACCGCAACGGCAACATCGTAAAAGCAGGCACCTACCTCGCTTTCGCCACCAATCCGGACGGCTCAGATGGGGGAGTTGCAAAGATTATGGTGATTAGGTGATTCATAAAAGTTTTCAAAAATAATGCTTACCTTTGCGGTCAAGAAGTATCAAACGCAAAAAACGATGTTGAAAGTATTTAAAATATATGCCTTTGATTATCAGAAGGCGTGTTGTAATAAGGGTGATTTTGAGGTTTGGAAGTTGAATTGAAAAATAGAAATAAAGATAATAAAAATCATATTATGGCAGAAAGAGATTATTTTATAGGAGGTTACACTTGGGGGGCAGGTAACAACCAAGTTAGCAAACTAACCGATTTTATCAATCATGGTATCTGGGAAAATGGGTGGGGGAATGATACCCACAATAAACCGTTTAAAAACATTAAAATAGGTGATTTGTTTGCTTTAAAATCTTCTTTCTCAAAACAAAAAAAGAGCATTCTTAAAATATCCGCGATTGGTAAGGTTACAGATATTTTTTCTGACTGTAAAATTGCTATTGAGTGGTTTCCTGATATTGAAAGTTTTGAATTAGAATTAGGAAAATACAGGCATACGCTAATACAAATTCGTGATAAAACAGAAATAGAGAGTATTTTTGGAAAAGCATTAGAAATAATAAACCAAAATAACAAAATGGAAAATAAGTTTAAGGAGTTGCTTATAGCAAACAAAAACCTAATTTTAACAGGTGCACCCGGCACAGGAAAAACATATTTGGCAAAACAGATTGCCAAAGAAATGGGTGCAACAGAAGAAAACGGACATCTTAAATTTGTCCAATTCCACCCTTCCTACGACTATACTGATTTTGTAGAAGGATTACGACCTTTGAAAAAAGAAGGAACGAAAAACAAAATTGGTTTTGAGCGGAAAAATGGCGTGTTTAAGGAGTTTTGTAAGAAAGCGTTAGAAGTAACTGAAACAAGCAGCACGGATGATTTTGAAGAATCGTGGGATAAACTAATAGAGGAAATTATAGAAAAAGAGAAAATTGTTATTCCCACAAAAGCACAGCAAAATGAACTAACTTTGAAAGTAAATAAAAATGGTAATTTATCAAGAATCAGTGATATAGCTAAGGCTGATTATTCTTTGACAAAGTCAAATGTTCGATTAACTTATGAAGGAAAACCCGTAAAATACCTCGGTAATTATAACTTAGCGGTTATCGAATACTTGAAAAATAATCACGGTTTACAAAAATATAAGCCAGGTATAACAATAAAAAATTCACAGGGACAAAAGCCTTTTGTCTTTATTATCGACGAAATTAACCGCGGCGAAATTTCCAAAATATTTGGTGAATTGTTTTTCTCTATTGACCCAAGTTATCGCGGCACAGAGGGGAAAGTACAAACACAATATGCAAATATGCAGGATACGCCAAATGAATTTGATAAGGTTCTTGGAGTTACAAAAAAAGAACAATGTGGACACTTTTTTATTCCTGAAAACGTCCATATCATTGGCACAATGAACGATATTGACCGTAGCGTTGAAAGTTTTGATTTTGCTATGCGGCGGCGATTTACTTGGAAAGAAATAACAGCGGAAGAAAGTCAAAGAATGTTTGATGGCGAAACTTGGAAAGATGAAGCAATAAAACGAATGAATGCTTTGAACAGTATAATTTCCAACATTCAGGGGCTTGGTTCGGCTTATCATATTGGGGCGGCATATTTCAAAAATAATTTGCCAAAATACTCTGATAATCAATTTGAAAACTTGTGGAATTATCATTTGAAAACTCTTTTGTTTGAATATTTAAGAGGGATACCAGAGGCAGAAAAAGAATTAGAAAAATTAGAAAATGCCTATAATCTGAAATCTGCTTCCGATGAAAATAACGGATAACAGTTCACATATTTTCGACAATGAAAAGGATTTCAACAACCTGATTAGAATTGCCAATCAAAGCATTGATGAAATTAAGTTGGACGAAAATCCTAATCTGCTCGTGTTTCCGCAAAAATGGCGGCAGGGAATGGGGAAAAAGGATTTTGGTAAAATGCCACAAATTTGCAGTTTGCATAAGCACTCTGACTGCAACTATAAACTTTCAACAGGCAATGTAATGGGTTTTGTCGGTATAAATGACACCGAACTCACAATTTCCTCTCGTTTTTGCCATGACAAGGGCGACTTTTTTCTGCATTATATGCTTGCCAAAGTATTTAATATCAATGTAGTAAATCTTGACTTGTCGAAAGGAAACGGTAATTATTACGATTTTCTACCCTATCTGTTTCCTGCATATTTGCAAAACGCGCTTTCGCAGGGACTTTTCAAACAATATAAACGAAACCAATACAACGATGCAAACGTTAAAGGTGTGATTGATGTGAGCCGACATATTCGCATTAACATTCCATTTGCGGGGAAAATAGCCTACAACACGCGAGAACATTCTTACGACAACGATATTACGCAACTTGTCCGCCATACGATTGAATATTTGCGTGTTCGCCCAATCGGGCACACCGTTTTGACTTCCAATGACGATACTCGGCAAAATACTTCAAAAATTGAATTTGCAACACCAACGTTCAAAAAATCAGATTTGCAAAAGGTTTTACGAGCCAATCAAAAACTGTTAAACCACCCCTACTTTACAAAATACAAAGATTTACAAATCTTGTGCAAACTAATACTGCAACGAGAATATACAACGTTTGGCAACGAAAAAGATAAAATACACGGAATTTTATTTGACGGTGCTTGGCTTTGGGAAGAATATATCGCCACTGTTTTTAACGAACACAAAAAAGGAATTACTCATAAAATAGGAACTGATAAATTATTTGAAAAAGACGATGTTGGTAAAAATCAAGGCATTATTCCTGATTTTATTGCATACAAGAATAGACCATTAACTGCCTCTTTTATCGGCGACACAAAATACAAGCATATTGATACAAAAAATAATAGAGAAGATTATTTTCAAATTATAACTTATATGTATCGTTATTCCTGCAAAACAGGTTATTTGATTTTTCCTATTGATAAAGAAAATAAGGAAGATTATATGAAAGGTCGTGAACGAGTGATTGCAGGCGGCAAAGAAAATGCAAGCAAAGTTATTGAATTGGGATTGAAAATTCCACAAATAGAAAAAACATTTTCCGATTTTCAAAATCTAATAAAAGAATCTGAAATAAGACTTATAAAAACTATCCTATGTCCAAACTCAAATCCACCGAGCACCACATCTTAAGCAAATTCTGAAGTGAGTTATTGTTTTCAAAAAAACACTACCTTTGCGAAAAAAAACGAAAAAAAAATGATTGAAATTATATCTGTTCATTACAAAACGCCGGACCTAATCTATCGACAATACCGGAGCGTGAGGGCATTGTATCCTGATATGCCGTACCGCATCATTGACGGGAGTGATGATGGCGTGGTTTATTTTGACGACTTGGAACGGGAAGACAAAAATTTTACTGTGGAACGCTTTGGCTACAACATCCACCACGGTCCGGGTATGGACTACGCCATTAAAAGTTCAAAATATGACTTCTTACTCCTTTTGGATAGCGATGTGACTATGCAAAAGCCGATTATCGAAGTCATGCTGGAGCACTATGCGGGCTATGTGGTTGGGTGCAAACGCATGGTCAATACTTTGGGACAGCAGTCGTGGGCGATGCCTTGGCTTGCAAAACTTTTTCCCAATTCGTATAAATACTCCTATATTCAACCGCTCTGTATGCTAATCAACAAGCAGGCATACGGCTTGTTCAAACCGTTTATCAAACATGGGTCACCCTGTATTGATGCCATGATTGATGTTTATCGCCAAAAGAAAACGCATTTATTAGCCGAAATAGACATCGACGATTATATCACAACCGACTGGTCCGGCACCGCCAAACGCTGGGGAATGAATATGCCCAAATGGTCTTATCTTGTTCCAAGGCATCTCTGCAGAGGCAGGCATCTACCTCGCTTTCGCCACCAATTCGGACGGCTCCAATGAGGGAGTTGCAAAAAGTATGGGGATGGAGTAAAAAACTCATAACTCATAACTCATAACTTTTTCGTATCTTTGCAGTCGCTAACAATTCAAACACAATGAAAAGAGCATCTTTATTTTTTTTGGCAACGCTGGCAGTGTTCAGCAGTTGCGTTGAGGATCAAAGTCCCGTTCCCGTATTGCCGGTGGAGATGGTGCCGGTAGAGGGTGGTACTGTTTTGCTTAACGGTGTAAGCGTTACCATCAGTAATTTCTGGATAGGGAAATACGAGGTTACGCAAAAATATTGGCGGGATGTGATGGACAGTTTGCCCGATGAGGCACCGGTAGACACGTTTGGTGCAGGCGACAAATATCCGGTGTACAATGTGAGCTACGCTGAGGTGGATAGTTTTTTAACCACACTCAATCAGAAAACCGGCAAAGCCTACCGCTTGCCTACCGAAGCGGAGTGGGAATATGCCGCTAAGGGTGGACAGCGCACACACGACTATGATTATAGCGGCAGCAATGACATAGAGGCGGTGGCGTGGTACAGGGACAATTCTGAAAAACTTGGCACGTCAGATCCTGATTACGGCACACATGAAGTTGGCACCAAAGAACCCAATGAGTTGGGTATTTACGATATGACCGGCAATGTGCGAGAGTGGTGCCGTGATTGGTATGATGCCGATGTTCCCTTTCCTTCGAGTGCAACTAACCCTGCCGGTGCCGGTGCCGGAACGTATCGCGTGTTTCGCGGCGGCAGTTGGAGCGGCATTGCCACAAGTTGCAGTGTGTCGTATCGCAGTTATGCCGCCCCTAACCACTATCGCCGTAACTCTTTAGGCTTCCGCTTAGTGCTCCCCATGACACAATAAAAATAACAAATGAAAGCATCCACATTGGTATTGGTCTTGTTGATGTCCGTTGAAACTGATGTGTATGCAAAAGCGAAGCCGGATTCAATTTTTTCGGTGTTGTCCCACGAAATGGATAATCGGGATAAATATATTCGCCAAAAAGAGCAGAAGATTGACCAGGTAAAGCAGATGCTTGTGGTGCCTTTTTTGACTGATAATCAACGTGCTACCGTTTATGAGCAACTGTTTCACGAATATCAGTCGTTTCAAGTTGATTCTGCCGTGCACTATTTGGAACTCACTATGGAAATTGCGAAAAGACACTGCAACACCGAATGTGTTTACAAGTTGCAGATGAATTTATCCTATTCCTACTGGATACGCGGGCGTTTTGTGGACTCTATTCACGAATTGGAAACGCTCGACCGCGGTCAACTCGACCATCTGCCGGAGTGGTTGCAGGCAAAATATTATGAAACCTATATGCGCATCTATCGCTACTATGCGGAGGGCGATGAAAACCACTACTATTATGCACGCGGCAATCAATATCGCGACTCGTTGCTCAGTATGCTCGACGAAAATTCGCAGAACTATATTATTTTGTCGGCTGAAAAATTGAAGGACACGAACCAAACGGAAGAGGCTAAACAACTGATTATCAAATTGCTGGCTGAATTGCCACCGGAAAGTCCGGACTGCGCACACATCGAAAAAGTATTAGCCGATATTTATCGAAAAGAGAACAACAGCGCGATGCAGATGCGGCATTATGCCCGGTCTGCCATCTACGACATTCGGAATGCGGTGAACGAAAATACAGCCATGATGGCCCTGGCATTCCTTTTCTACGAACAGGGCGACATCGACAAGGCGCACACCTGCATCCAGTATTCGTTGGACGATGCCATTTCCTGCAATGCCCGTTTTCGGACGTTTGAAATATCGAAAGTGTTTCCGGTGATTGATTCAGCCCTCCACAAAAAGCGGAGAGTTTACTATGCGGGATTGAAACGGTACCTGATTTTGGTTAGTTTGCTGTCGCTGCTTCTGATTGCAGTGATGATTTACGCTTATTGGCAGATGAAGCGTATCGTCCGCATTCGCAGGGAGTTGTCCCGCACGAATGTGAAACTGAACGAGTTAAATACCGATTTGCAAACCTCCAACCAGAATTTGGCGGAAGCCAACTGCATCAAAGAGGTATATCTGGGCAAATTCGTTGATTTGTGCTCCGGCTACATCGACAAATTGGACAATTACCGCCACCGCCTCAACAAGATTGCAAACAGCGGAAAAATGGACGAATTGCACAAGGCTCTCAAATCTACCCGCTTCGTCACAGACGCATTGCATGATTTTCATACCAATTTCGATGAAACTTTTTTGCGGATTTTTCCCGCTTTCATCGCGAATTTCAACGCCCTGTTGCCTGAAACGGAACAACAAATTCCCAAACGAGGCGAACTGCTCAACACCGAACTGCGAATTTACGCCCTGATACGGTTAGGCATTCAGGACAGCAACAAAATCGCCATCTTCCTGCGCTATTCCCGCACAACGGTTTATACCTATCGCTCCAAATTGAAAAATAAATCGCTTCATCCAACTGATTTTGAAGAACTTGTGATGCGCATTGGGGCATGAGAATGTATCTTGGACACTTGCTTGAAAAGCGTCACACAAGCCGGAATTTCTTCCCTGTAATGGGTCACATAAATCAAGGTCTTGTCGGGGCGGGCGCAAAAAGTTTCGATGATTTGTCCTGCCAGTCGCTTTTTTCCGGCATCCAATCCGTGCAGCGGCTCGTCCAGAATCAACACGGGTGGGTCTTTCACAAACGCCCGCGCCAACAGCACTAACCGCTGCTCTCCAAACGACATTTTGACAAACGAGCGAGTTGCCAAATGCTCGGCGTGAAATACTTCCAGCCACTCCAACGCCTTAGCACACTGCTCCGCATTGCCTTTTTTATAGGTGCCGATGGAATCGAAAAACCCCGATGTGACTACATCCACAGCCGGAATATCTTTCAGATAGCAGGTGTGCAGGTCGGAATTGAGATAGCCGATGCGCCGTTTGATGTCCCAGATGCTCTCCCCGCCGCCCCGTTGATGCCCAAAAAGCGTGATTTTATTCGCATAAGCCTGCGGATTGTCGGCATACACCAAACTGAGAATGGTGGATTTGCCGCTACCGTTGTCGCCCAGCAAAGCCCATTTTTCGCCTTTGTTGACCTGCCAATTCAGGTTGTTGAGAATGACGTTGTCGCCGTAGCGCACCTGCACGTCATCCAATTGGAAAATGGTGGTGTAGTCGTCATTCGGCTGATTGGCAGTTTGAAAGACGGTGGTGTAGTCATCATTCGGCTGATTGGCAGGGGGTTGCGGGTCAAGCCCGCAATGACAAGTGCGGGGGAGTTGCAGGCTGTCATTGCGGGCTTGACCCGCAACCCCCTCCAAAACCACCCCAAGTTCCGGAAAAAGCCTCTCTTGCAGCAACTCATCAGCCAAAAATTCAGCCAACGAACACACCGGAAAGATTTTTTTGTCTTTAATCGGCAAAATTTTATCCACCCACGGCGGCAAATCGACCACATCGGCGACCACAAAGATGATTTGCAGCCCCTCCATCCGCGACAGTTGCGCCAGCATCGCGCTGAGAGACTCCCGCGAGGAAGCATCCAGCCCTGTAAACGGATTGTCAAGTATCAACAGGCGCGGCTTGGACACCAATGCCCTAATAATCAGTGCCTTGCGAAGTTCGCCACTCGAAAGCGATACAATATGTTTGTCGATACAGTGCTCAAGATTAAACAGTCGCAGGTATTTTGACACTTCCGCTTGGGGCAAATCGGTGAAAAGGGCACCTGCCAGAGCCGTTTCTTCCCTGTCGGAGGCATTCCAACGCTGCTGATAGTAGGTGTTGCGCACATCCATCAGCGAATAAATATCCCGAAACTGCATCGCCCGAATGAGTTGATACACAGGCACATCGCCCGCACGACAAATTTCAACACGCCCGTGCCCCAACGCAATTTTCCCTTGCAGCAAATCCGTCAGCAAGCTCTTCCCAGCCCCATTGGGACCCACCACCGCCCACTGCTCGCCCTCACGAACAGTCCAATTCACCGGCTGCGCAAACGCATAATCGGCAAATAAAGGCACTGCATCCTGTATTTTTATCTCAAATGGCATCATGCTATGTAATGTTATTTGTTGCAAAGGTACGCATTCTATGGATGAAAATTTATGTTTTCTGTGATACACAATATATTCTACCTAACGGCACACACACAAATATTTTTCCACACAAATATCAGTCGAACCTAAATTAATAACCCATTGGCGGTTTTTCGCCGAATTGTCAATACGTCAGCCGCAGCCCAACCTGCAAGCCCACATTCAAGGGCTTGTCTTTCCGTATCGTTGGCACGCCGCTGTGGTCGTCAAAATAGTAGTTGATGCCCGGCTCGATGAACAGGCTGAAGGCATCCCGCAATATATAATTTATGCCTATGTCGCCCGTGAGCGACCATTGCAATTCCGGAATATTGCCGGAAAGGCATTTTTCGAGCATCCCTCCGGCGGAGGCGTAGAGCGAGAGGCGGGAATTGTCGTAAAAAGAAAAAACGAGTTTGAGCGGCACCCCTATATAATGCAGTCGAATGTCTTTGGAGGTCGTTTTTCCGCTGGGGGACGACTGCGTTTCCGTCGATTTCAGGTAGGTGTAGGTCAATCCGCTTTCATACGCCCAGTCTTCCGCGAAATATTTTCGGAGCGAGAAACTTATCGCCACAGGCATCTCATAGTGCACACTGCTTGCAGAAAGGTTGTCCGGCAACTCTTCTTCAAAAAGGTACTTCACCCTGGAAAAATCCTTGGAATACCACCCTTGAAGGTCTGCCGGCGGTGATTCTCTCTGATTGCCATACGCCAACGCCAACGTGAGCGGATGTTTGTTTTTTTTGCGCCTTATCGGAGCATCCTCCCAACGACGGGCAGGTGGTTCATCATTATCATCGTCATTGCGGGCTTGACCCGCAATCCCCTCACTATCAAGGGGTGTTGATGATGGCGCAGGTGTGCCGGCAGAGGGCGCATCAGCGGGCAGAGGCGTATTGGCAGGGGGTTGCGGGTCAAGCCCGCAATGACGGGTGGGGACGACGTTGGTAGCCAACCGTTTAGGCTCCTGTTGTTCTATCGGAGGCTCAATAACCATCGAAGGCTCAATAACCGGCAGAGGCTCCTCGTCGGGTGCTGCAACGAGCGTACTTTGCTCGACAACATCTGTTTGAACAGCCGAAAAATACCACTCTAACCCCACCAGCAGCAGCATACAAGCGGCAATGGCAAACAGTCGAGGCACCCACAAGATACGCGCAGCAGGCTCACGCGCGGGCGGCAGGTCGCGCTCAATCCGTGCCCACACATCACCGCCGACCGGCAACTCAAAGTTTTCCAGTCGTTTGCGAAACTCCTTAGTCAATATGTCATCATCCTTTTTCATAATTTTTTATCTTGTTGGAAAGTATCGCCTTGGCGCGTGCCAATTGCGAGCGTGAAGAACTCTCGTTGATGTGCAACTGCTCGGCAATTTCCTTGTGCGACATATCGTCAAACGTGTTGAGGTTGAACACCGCGCGATAGCCCGTCGGCAGTTCGGCAATGAAGCGCATCAAAACGTCCGAAGGGATGAGGTCTATATCATATCCGGTGCCCACAAGCGGCTCCTCCGGGTATTCTTCCAGCGGAATGGTCTCTTGCCGACTGTTTTTGCGCAGATATTCGAGAGATACGTTGGCGAAAATTCGGCTCATCCAAGCCCTCAGAGAGCCTTCGCCGCGGTATTGAAACGTATGAATGGACTCAAACACTTTTATGAATCCATCATGCAAAAGGTCTTCTGATGTCCGGCGGTCAGCGGTATAGCGGTAGCATATTCCCATCATTCGCTGGGCATACAGGTCATACAGATGCTTTCTATAAACATTGTCGCCTTGCTGACATCCGGACACCAGAGCCTTTTCATCCATTTATCTTACAGTCCAAGTAATTGGATTGCTTTTGAATGCCCGATAAACGTCCTTGCCGTCCTTATCCGTCCCGATTTTGTATTTCAGGTGGAATTTCACTTCGCCGGCAAACCTCACCTTGTAATAGGCAATGTATTCCGCCATCTCAATCCCAAAAATGGTGTTTGCACCCTGCGACTGGGATGTCCGAGTAGTGGGACCATCCACTTTTTTCGTTCGGATGTACAGGGTCGGAATGTTTTGAGCATCGCGTTCCAAATCCGGATTGCAGACCAATTCGTAGTCAAACCTCTGATTTTCAGCCGCTTTTTGCGTAAACTTGAAAAACAGCATCGAGTCGATGTATGTGTTGTACAACATCGCCAACTCAATGGAATCCGAGTAGGAGTCCGACAGATACGCCTCAAACTCGGCAGCATTCGCAGGGACAGCCACTTTCGTGCTGTCAATCTCGAAATACTTGAAACCTTGGGCAGCCGGCAATTCCTTGTCGGACGGATTCCTCTCAAACATAAAAGCCACCCACAACAGACTGCCCTCCGCCACGGAGGTACTGTTTGCCAACGACGCCACGGAATACTTGCCGTAAGCCGTCCGTATCGTCGGCAGTTCACCAACCGACTCTACCACAGCCGGCTCGTCATAGATTGAATACACAGGTTTGCCGCCATCATCGCTGCTACAAGCAGCAAAACCCAACATCAACACACTCAACACTGAAAATTTAAATAACTTTTTCATTACAATACATTTATTAAATTATACATTTTAACTTGATTCAATTGAACTCTCTAACTAATAAATGCAATCAGGAGAAAAACGCTGCAGCAACTACGCGATGACAAGGCGCAACGATGGAAACAGGATTATAGCGGGGAGGCATACTTGTTTGTAAATTGCATCGTTTTATCAATTTTTAGTCCCTTTTTTGTGCAAAGTTAAACAAAAATTTGATATATATTTTTAAACCACTGCTGTAAATTTTCTCACTATTCAAAAAATAATGCTAACTTTGCAGACAATTTTCACAAAAAAAGATTATGAGTGTCATTGATTTGTTGAATAAAAAAGGGAAGACGGCGTTTTCGTTTGAGATTTTGCCGCCGCTGAAGGGTCATAATTTTTCAAAAGTGTGCGCGATTATTGATAAGTTGAAGGAATTTGACCCGAAATATATCAATATAACGACCCACCACAGCGAAAATGTCTTTAAGGAGAATGCCGACGGCTCGTTGACTAAGGTGAATGTGCGCAAACGCCCCGGCACTGTGGCGATTGCGTCCGCCATTCAGAGCCGATACCACATTCCGGCAGTGCCTCACGTGGTCTGCAAGGGCTTCACGAAGGAAGAAACGGAATACGCGCTGATTGATTTGCAATACCTCGGTGTGACGGAGTTATTGCTCTTGCGCGGCGACATTAAAACTTTGGATGCCAACACGATAGATGCTTCAAAAACCCACGAACACGCCAGCGGTTTAATCCAACAAGTGGTGGATTTCAACAACGGTAAAGATGTGGATGGCAATGCGTTTGACAAGCCTGAAACGCCGTTCTCGTTTGGTGTGGCGTGCTACCCCGAAAAGCACGAGGAGGCACCCAATATGGAGTCGGACATCGCGTTTTTGAAGCAAAAAATCGCCATGGGTGCCGAATATGCGGTAACACAGATGTTTTTTGACAATCAAAAATACTTCGATTTTGTTGCCCGTGTCCGCCAAGAGGGTATCACGGTGCCGATTATACCGGGCATCAAGCCGATTGTGCTGCTGAGCCAATTGACCGTGCTGCCAAAGATTTTTCGGTCAGAGTTGCCGTCCGACTTGGTGCGCGAGCTAACCCGCTGCAAGACAGACGATGAAGCAAAGCAAGTGGGCGTAGAATGGAGTATTGCGCAATGCAGGGAATTGCTCAAAGCGGGTGTGCCAAGTCTGCATTTTTATACGCTGATGGCAACGGAGAGCGTGCGGCAAATTGCAAAAGCTATTTATTGATGCTGAATTTCAAAGACATAAAAGGACATGCAGACCTCAAGGAGCGGCTCGTCAAATCCGTTCAGGAGGGCGTAATTCCCCATGCGCGGATACTTTCCGGGCAGGAGGGCGCGGGTGCGTTGCCTTTGGCGGTGGCTTATGCGCGTTATTTGCTGTGCACCAATCGGCAGGCGGATGATGCTTGCGGCGTGTGCCCCGGTTGTCAGAAAGTCAACAAGTTAGCGCATCCCGATTTGCATTTCGTGTTTCCAATCATCAATAAAAAAGGTAGCAAAGATGCTTTTTCGGACGATTTTTTACCTGATTGGCGCGAATTTTTGACAAAAACGCCCAATTCAAGCCTCAGTAATTGGCTGGCAAGAATTGATGCCGGCAATTCGCAAGGCGCAATTTACGCCCGCGAAAGCAACGATATTGTGCGCAAACTGAATTTCAAGAGTTACGAATCGGACTACAAAGTGATGATTATTTGGCTGCCCGAAAAAATGCAGGAGGCGGCTGCCAATAAATTGCTGAAATTGCTGGAAGAACCGCCCGAAAAAACGGTCTTTTTGCTGGTGTCCGAAGACCCCGACAGGATTATCACGACCATTCGCTCGCGCTGTCAACAGTTGATTGTGCCGTTGGTTTCGGACGAAAATGTGCGCCAAACGACCGACGAAACGGATATGTTTTTGGAACTCTTCAAATCCATCATGCGCAATTCGTGGAAACGCGACATCCGCGGGATGAAAACGAAATCGGAAGAGTTTCACGCCTTGGGTCGCGACCGCCAAAAATCTTTTCTGGCATACGCACAAAGGCAAGTGAGAGAGAACTTTCTCAACATTTTGAACCTCCCCGAAATCAATTACATGAACGAAAATGAGGCGAATTTTGCCGTCAATTTCCACAAATTTGTCAACGAGCGCAACATATTCGACTTCATGAGCGAACTCGAATTGGCAGAACGCCACATCGAATCAAACGTCAACGCCAAGATGGTTTTTTTCGATTTATCAATGAAAATCGCTGTATTGCTGAAAAAATAAATTCTAATTAAATATAATTTTATGAACAAAAAAATCTTTTTTCCGATTGCGTTTTTATTTCTCAACGTGCTATTTGCGCAGGCTGCACCGTCGGGCAATGATTCGCTGACCGTGCTTCAAAAAGTGGAACGATGGTATGAACATAATACCAATTATTACAGCATCACTGCACTGATGGCGGTTGAAAGCTCGTTTATCCCCTTTCCGTCCGAAATCGTTGTGCCGCCTGCCGCTTATATTGCGAGCAAGCCCGACAGCCCGTTGAATATTCCCCTCATCGTGCTGTTTGCCACATTGGGGTCGATTATTGGCGCGTTTATCAATTATTTTTTGGCTCTGTGGCTGGGGCGTCCGTTTATTTATAAATTTGCCGACAGCCGACTCGGTCATTTGTGTTTGTTGAGCAAAGAAAAAATACAACAAGCCGAAGATTATTTTAACGAACACGGCACCACGGCGACTTTCATTGGGCGGTTGATTCCGGGCATCCGGCAGTTAATATCCCTTCCGGCAGGTTTGGCGCGCATGAATTTAGTGAGTTTTGCGCTTTATACCACCCTGGGTGCCGGCATCTGGAATATCGTGCTGGCAGCTCTCGGCTATGCAGCGCAGGGACAAGCCGATGTGATTAACGCGTATAGCCATGAAATTGGCTTGGGCATTGCAGGCTTGATTGTTGCGGTGGCACTTTATTTGGTGGTCAGGAAAATTTGGTTTAAAAAGCGGGCAGGGGTCTGAAAGTTGATTTTTTTTCAAAAGACTGCATTCTCAATTATTTTGCCTATCTTTGTGGTCTAAATCCCATAAAAAGATGGAAACAAAGAAATACAAAAGATTGCCTTATGGCAATTCGGATTTTAAGAGGATTATTCTTGAAAACTATGCCTACGTGGATAAAACCATGTATATTGAGATGTTGGAAAAAGAAACTAACCCCAACCAGTTTTTCATCCGCCCGCGCAAGTTCGGCAAGAGTTTGTTTTTCATGACATTGTCGTATTATTACGACCTCAATCAGGCGGAGGATTTCGACAAGTTGTTTGGCGGGCTTTATATCGGCGAGCATCCTACGCCGGAAAGGAACTCGTATGCTGTGATGCGGTTTGATTTTTCGGGCATGGATACATCAAGTGAAGAGAAATTTGTAACTTGTTTCTCAAGAAATGTGCAAAACAGAGTGTGCAATTTTTTTAATTTGTATCACTCGATTTTTCCTGATGCACAAAAGTATATTTGTCAGATAGAGGAAGAAAAATCGGGAATAGCTGCACTGGAAAAAGTATTTGATGCGGCGGAACAAAACAAGGTCAAACTTTTTTTCATTATTGATGAGTACGACCATTTCGCCAACGACCTTATTGCTATGGGTAAATCTCTGGGGAAGGATTTGTATAAAGCCGTGATAGCAGCCAACGGAGTAGTGCGCGATTTCTACGAAAGAATAAAAGATGGTGCCAAATCATCACTCGTGAACCGCACGTTCATCACCGGTATTTCGCCGGTCATGCTTGACGACCTCACCAGCGGCTACAATATTGCCACTATACTCACCCTCGACCCCCAATATAATGAGATGATGGGCTTTACGCAGGACGAGGTGGAATGGCTGATGCAGGAAACAGGTGTTGACCCTGCACTGATAAATGTGGATATGAAAG
>BNTU01000025.1 GCA_025996835.1 Bacteroidia bacterium | reverse complement strand
TTCCATAATTCAATACTTTGTTGCTCTTTTGTATCCATTTTTATTATTCTTTTTGGCTGCAAAGATACATATTTAGAACGAATAAATAATGAAATTTTACATTCTTTTTTACACCCCACCCGTAGGGATGCAACCGATTGCGGATTATGTTGCATCCCTACGGGATGCAGGGAGAAGGAGAGGTATGATTTTCTACCGAGCTATAATCCCTACGGGATAAAAACAGAACGCAAAAATTTCACCCGATTGTAATCTGTTTGACAACCCACCCGTAGGGGAGCAAGTTCAATGTAGTAATTGCGAAAAAAAAATATTTTTTTTTACAAAAATTTTGTTTGTTTGAAATTTTTGTTTACCTTTGCCGCCGAGTTGTCATAGTGGCAATTCACAACAAGAATTTGTTATACAGTTTAAATTTAATTTTTATGCGAATGAAAAAAAGATTCAAAAACAAGAAGTTTGCAAACTTTGTAAAAACATTGCTGTTGAGCAGCATCCTCTTTGGGGGGGGGGGGGCAAAGAATTTGCGCTGAGGCACCGCAGGAGGCGGCGCAGGTTACAAATGCTTCGGCACGGACGAAGACCATCACCGGCTTCGTTTACGATGAAGCGGGAGTTGGAATCCCCGGTTCCACCATCACCATCAAAGGGAGCACTCGTGGAGTGGCTACTGATTTGGATGGTTCGTTCAAAATAGACGTTTCGCCGACGGATGTTTTGGAAGTTTCGTTTTTGGGGTACGACCCCTACACCGTGACGGTGGGCGACAAGGCGAGTTTTGTGATTCCGCTCAAGCCCAAGGCGAACGAGTTGGACGAAGTGACCGTGGTTGCTTTCGGCAGGCAGAACAAGCAGGATGTGATTTCTGCCATTACCACCGTCAACACCAAAGATTTGCAGGTGAGCAGCAGCAACCTCACCGCAGCCTTTGCCGGTCGCATCCCCGGTCTTATCTCCTATCAGAGCACAGGCGAGCCGGGAGCAGACAATGCCCAGTTCTTCGTTCGTGGTATCACGACCTTTGGAGTCAAGAAAGAGCCACTGATTCTTATTGACGGCTTTGAAGCCTCTGCTACCGATTTGGCGCGCTTGCAGCCCGATGACATTGAGAGCTTCTCTATTCTCAAGGATGCTGCAGCCACTGTAACGTATGGTGCACGTGGCGCAAACGGTATTATTATGGTCGTGACCAAAGGCGGCAACGAGGGTGCCGTGAAGGTGAATGTTCGCGTGGACTACAATGTGGTTACGCCCACGCGGATGAACAAGTTGGTGGACGGTGTCACCTATATGAAGATGTATAACGAAGCGGGCCTCTCGCGCCAGCCTACTATACCTCCATACTACAGCGAACAAAAGATTCAGTCCACGATAAACGGCGAGAATCCGATGATATTTCCCAACATAGATTGGTATGACGAGTTGTTTAAGACCACGACCAATAATGTGAAAGCCAATCTGAACGTATCGGGTGGCGGGAAATTGGCAACCTACTATGTAGCCGGAGGCTTTGACCATGAGACCGGCTTGCTGAAGGTGGATTCGCGCAACAACTTCAACAATAATATCGACATCTCACGGGTGCACATCCGTAGCAATGTGATGTTTAAACTCACCCCAACAACCACTTTGGACACGAGAATAACGGGGCGGTTTGAACGCTACACCGGTCCGCTCACTGCGGCAAAAGACATTTTCGGAATGGTGATGGGTTCCAATCCGGTGGATTTTCCTGCTGTTTACGAGTCGGATGAAGCCCACCAGTATCTGCAACACACGCTCTTCGGTAACACACTCACCGGTACGGGAAGGAAAACTAATCCGTATGCCGAAATGGTGCGCGGCTATGAAGACCGCAACGAAACCACCGTGACAGCGATGGCGACCTTGCGACAAGATTTGGATTTCGTCACCAAAGGGCTTAAATTTGAGGCTAAGATTTCTAACAGCACTTGGGGAAAATATGCCAGCAGGCGGAGTTTTGAGCCTTTTTACTATGACTTGGAATCCTATAATCAGATTACCGGCGAATACAAACTCTTTGACATGAACGCCTATTCCGGACGAGCCTATCTGGGGGACGTTGACCCAAGCCGCGATGCCACCGGCAACACCTATATGGAGGCGCGTTTGAACTGGGAGCGCACGTTTGACGTACACACCGTCGGCTTGATGACGGTGGGCACGATGCAGGAAAACCTGCTGACAGGTGGTAATAGCCGGTCTATCTATGAAACGCTGCCAGAAAAGAACATGGGCAACTCGGGACGTTTGAATTATGACTACGACAAGCGTTATTTCTTTGAGTTCGTGTATGGTTACAATGGCTCCGAGAAGTTTAACGGTGCGAAACGTTTCGGCTTCTTCCCTGCCGCAGTTGTCGGATGGTTCGTTTCGCACGAGGCTTTCTGGGAACCCGTAAAGCCCATCATCACCTCCCTGAAACTCAAAGGCTCGTGGGGACAAGTTGGTAACGATGCTATTTCCGGTCGTGCCGGTCGCTTCTTTTATCTGTCGGATATTACGACGTTCTCCGATCCGACTGTGATAAACAATGGCTACCGTTGGGGCGAAACCTTTATGACCTCTTATGGCGGCTATAATGTCAATCGGTATGCCAACCCGGACATCACGTGGGAGACATCCGAGAAATGGAACGGCGGTATTGAATTAGGTGTGCTCAATGACGACCTCAAGTTTCAAGTGGATGTGTTCACAGATACCCGTAGCGGCATCTATTGGGTGCGGGAAAACTTCCCTGCCTCTGCCGGTATGGAAGGCAACATCAGCGGGAATGTAGGCAAGGTGAAATCTCACGGTGTGGATGCTTCGGCGGATTATTCGCATTTCTTCACAAACGATTTTTGGATGACCGGGCGTGCCAATTTTACTTTTGCAGCCAATGAGGTGGTTGAAAAAGATGAAAAGAACTACTCGGACAAATATCTCAGCCGCAAAGGTTACAGTGTGGACCAGCAGTGGGGCTTGCTTGCCGAACGTCTCTTTGTGGATGAAGAGGAAATCAAAAACTCACCCAAACAAGACTTTGGGGTTTATCAAGCGGGCGACATCAAGTATAAAGACATCAACGGCGATGGGGTCATCAATTCCAACGATGAGATTCCAATGGGTTACCCCACCACACCGGAGATTCAGTATGGTTTCGGCTTGTCTGTCGGCTATAAAAACGTCGATTTGTCGTTCTTCTTTCAGGGGAATGCCCATGTGTCGTTTTTCATTAATCCCGGCGTAGATGGAGATGGTATTGCCCCCCTGGTAAACAGGCGCAATGCACTCGCAGTGGTGGCTAATGACTACTGGAGCGAAACAAATCCAAATATTTACGCTTTTTGGCCACGTCTATCCACCGTTCCGTTGAACAACAACATACAGCAATCTTCGTGGTGGCTACGCGATGGTTCGTTTCTGCGTCTGAAGACTTTGGAAGTGGGCTATACATTGCCTTCCTTCAATAAGATAGGGCTTAAAAGCAGCCGTGTGTATCTGAGCACGGAGAATCTGTTTGTTCTCAGTGCGTTCAAGTTATGGGACCCCGAAATGGGAGGCGCCGGCTTGGGTTATCCACCCAACAAACGGTTTAATATCGGTATTCAATTGAACTTCTAACATTAAAAATTTTAGAGATATGAAAAAAATAGAAAATATTTTGTGTATAGGGCTGATGATGCTGTTTCCGGTGTCATGCTCGGATTACTTAGACGTAGTGCCGGATAATACCCTGAAATTGGAAGACCTTTTTACGACCAAGGAACAGGCATACAATGCGCTGGCGAAGGTGTATAACGGACTTCCGCGTGAAGACAACACCCATGACACGTCCTGGACTTTGGGAGACGATTTTGTGGGCAGGCTCGATGGTGAGGTGACAATGGATGAAAATTACCTTCGCGCCATACGCATTATGAGAGGCTTGCAATCAGCTACAACCCCTCCATCGGCTACAACACCCTACTTGGGAATTTGGTCGGGCACAGGAGCCGGAAAAAACCAGTATCGGTCGATTCGGCAAGCTGATGTGTTCCTGTCGCTGATAGATAATGTGTATGACATGACGAGTGTTGAAAAGGCTGACTGGAAAGCGCAAGTGACCATCCTGAAAGCCTATTACTGCTTCCTGTTAGTGCAACGCTACGGTCCGATTGTTCTCCCTACGGAGCTCGCTACGCCCGATGCCACCGCAGAGCAACTGTTCAAACCACGTTCCAAAGTGGAGGAGTGCTTCGACTACATCCTCAGCCTGCTGGACGATGCCACTATCAGTAAGCTGGCGGAACGAGCTACGCAGAACAACCTGGGGCAAATAGACCAGGTGGTAGCTCGGGCGATAAAGGCAAAGATACTCTTCTTCAGAGCAAGTCCATTTTTCAACGGCAATAGAGAGTACTTTGGTGACTTTGTTGACCCCCGAGACGATAAGCCATTCTTCCCATTGGAATATAACAAAGAGAAGTGGGCTGAGGCTATATCCGCCATCAATGACGCACTCGCTATCTGTGACGCCAAGGGCGTGAAACTTTATCACTATACGAAAGAACCTTTCTCGTATGACAAAGCCGACTATGATGCCAATCCTAACTTGCGGCTGTTGTATGACTTGCGAATGCTGCTTGTGGACCCGTGGAATACCGAACTCGTGTGGGGCTTCTCAGGCATCGACATCTATAATGATGGTGGTTTAGCTTACTCCACAAACCTGCGTCTCACGTCAGCGATGGGAGGAAATACAAGTACCGAGCCTGCCTTCGCATGGAACTGGCTGGGTGCCTCGTATCAGATGGCAGAACGGTATTATACAAAAAACGGCGTGCCGATTACTGAGGACAAGACGTATGACACCGGTCCTGTGACGGAGTTAGTAACCACGCCGTCGGGAGACCCGAATCTGCTTGGGATTTTGCGACCAAGCATTGTAACAGCCAAGTTCAATGTGGACAGGGAGCCGCGCTTCTATGCCAATCTGGGCATCACTGCAGGTTATTGGCGCGCACACTCCATACGCATCCCTCTGCTGATGTATAGTGGTCAGTTCGGTGGTAAAGGCAATCATCCCACCAACTTCTGGTGGTCAGGCATCGGCGTGCAGAAATTTGTGCATCCCGAAAATGAGTCAGAATATTGGCAACGTTCCATCAAAATGCCTTATCCGCTCATCCGACTTGCCGACCTTCTGCTGATGAAGGCAGAAGCCCTGAACGAATACCGGGATGCCCCCAACGGGGATGTGTATGATGCTATCAATCTGGTACGCAAGCGCGCAGGCATCCCGAGGGTGGACTCCGTTTGGGCTGAAACGTCAATCGTGAAAACGCTTAACAAACACACGACAAAAGAAGGCATGAGGGAGATTATCCTGCAAGAAAGAGCCGTAGAGTTGGCGTTTGAAGGAAACCACTATTGGGATATGATTCGCCACAAAAAGGCACCGGCCGAGTTCTCGTCACCAATATGGGGATGGAATTGCGACGGCACAACCGCCCAAACATTCTTCGTCCTCAGCCCGATAGAACCCCGGAAGTTCACCATTAAGGACTGCCTGTGGCCTATCAGCTTGAATGAGTTGAATACCAACGGGAAACTGATTCAAAATCCCGGCTGGTAAATTTAGAAATTTAGGAATTTAGAAATTAAATTAAAAATTAAGAGATATGAAAAATTTGAAATTTATGGTGTTTTTCTTGCTTCCGGCTGTGCTGGGCATGACTGCCTGCGCGGAAGAAGAACGGTATAAAGGTGGCGCAACCGACAGCGATGCACCGGGGCAGGTGACTATTGACTCGGTTAAACCGCTTTATGGAGGGGCACGATTCTACTTTACGCCTCCCACGAACGAAGATTTGCTGAAAATTGACGCGGAATACACCAATGCAGAGGGTAAGACTTTCCTCTTCACGGCATCCTATTTTGCGCATTCCATAGAAGTGTATGGATTTAGCGATGTTTCGCCACGCAAGGTTCGGCTGTATGCCGTTGACCGCTCCAACAATCGCTCGGCGGCGACGGAACGTGAGGTAACTCCGGATGAACCGGCGTTCACACGAGTGGCTGCATCCATCGTTGTGAAACCGGGGTTCAGTTCCTTTTTCATGGACTGGGAGAATGAATTGACGCAGAATGTGAATGTGTATGTCAATTTTAGTTACACACACGAGGGAACGAAACGCGAATTTACGTCTGTTTTCTCATCCAACCTGCCCACCGACAGGAAGTTCATCAACGATTTGCCACTGACACCGGCAGAATTAGTCAGTGTGAGCGTGCAAGTTGAAGACCTCTATGGCAATAAAACAGCACCGATAGACAAAGGACAAATCTCGCTGAACGAAGACGCGAAGTTGCCGAAAAATATTTGGACGTTGCCCGAACCGGCAGAACAGGTGGGGACGGATGTAATAGATGGGGTTCCATATCCTGTACTACAAGTTTCCGGTAATCACTATGAAGGAAAATTGCGCTATGTGTATGACGACATCATTAACAGAGGCGATAACCTGAACTTTATTCACACCGGTGGAGCGGGTAAAACCGGCATTGCAAGTGATGGAAATGTACCGTGGAACCTCATCATAGACTTGGGGGACTATTACGAACTGAGCCGCATCGTTACCGTACAGCGACATTCCGGAGGTTTGCAAAACGTGGAACGTGGACAATACTACCGGGACGAGAATGTAGGCCTTTATAATATGTACACCTGGAACGATACCACGTCAACGTGGGAGCGAATTGGTACGGAATCAACGAAGATACCTATTCCGCCGTCGAACATCGACGAGCTCCAGTACGTTAAGTTGGGTGAGGCCGGCGATATGGCGTATATGTATCCCGATGACCCGAAATACACGAAGCGCACCCGCAAGTTCAGATACGAGGCTCTCAAGAGTTTTGACGGTGACTATACGAGCGAGAGTGCCGATTGTTTATCGGAAATAACGCTTTATGGCAGAAAAGCACCTAATTAAAGTAAGTAAATAATTTAAAAATAAAAAGTTATGAAAAATATATTTAAAGTATTATCTCCCATCGTATTGATGGTTGCCGCACTGCAATCGTGCGATGATGTGAATGAGAAGATGGGCAAGTACTCCGGCGAGATAGTTTATCCGGCAAAGTTTGACACCATCTTCGGTCATATCGGCTACGAAAGGGTGGAACTTGATTTAATGGAAAATCGCATCCCTTCCAGCCAAATTCAGCTGGGCAAAGCCGTGAAAACAGTCGTAGAATACGACAACGGTGCACAGCAGATAGTCATTGACTCCGTTGTGTCGTGGGTAAACATCACGGGGCTGACCGAATCACGGCTCTACCGGTTCCATGTCTATACCATGGATGACAAAGACAACAAGTCGGTGGCGCAGGAAATCGCGTTGATACCCTACACGCGCGAAGATGCCGCCCGTTTGGTTATCGCTGAGCCGCGGATTCAAAGTTCGCCCTCGTCGGCAGTTATAGACTGGCCTAATGGCATAAGCAGCGTTCTCTTGGACTACGACAGTTTATTCTATTCCTACACAGACAAGGATGGTGGGTCCATGAGCGGCAAAAGGGGACAGGATAGCCGATTCTTTGCAGGTAACTTGGAAGCCGGCAGTCTCGACACTATCAAGGTAAAGTACAGGATAACGCCAAAAGTAAACAATGAGCCTATCATAGAGTCCATTGAGATTGAGAAAAACCTCGTCATCGATATGCCGGTAGGCTCAACGCCCTTCATGCCTGCGGAAGAAGCCGTGTTGAGAGAAAATGGCGTGACAAGTTTTACAAGTGATGACGTGGCGAGCATCACTCGACTCGTGTATCCTGTTCATGCAAACTCTTTACAGGACATTTTGTACTTTTCAAACTTGGCGGAATTGGATTTCACGAGTTGGAGCCTTCCTACTCCTGTCCTGAGCTACCCCAGCTCCTATCCCAATCATGAGGTGGGAGGCACGTCATGGTACCCCTTCATGCGCAAGGGGACAGATATAACGGAGGGAAAGCAGATACTGCAAGACTTGCTTGAATCGGGTCTGCTGACAAGGGTAAAATACTATCCTCACTCGATGGGATTGGACGATGTGCTGGCTCCTTATGTGGCAAGTGGCGTTGTTGAGTTGCTTCCGTTGCCGGCAGAGGTTTTGATACCGCAGGCGGGCTTCTACCTGAATGGTTTAGTGCAGTCCTACCTCTGGGATCTGGCAGTAACTTTCAATCCGGGTGATGCACCAAGCCCCGCCGGACACCAATACATCTACAAGATAACGCTCTTAGAGCAAAATCCCACTTTCTGCTTGGCATTACCCGTAGAATATATGTTTAATGTGGATGAGTATAAATATTTGAAGATGTCGGTCTATGCACCTGCAAAGAGTGCGCTCGCAGGCTGGTTGGAGAACTACCAAAAGATATGGATTCGCCCGATGAATAATCTGTGGGGTCATCCCGGCAATAATCCTTCTCCCTCTTCGGGGCAACAGCTGTGGAACTCAAATCAATATGAGATTCCGGATGGTGACTTGCAGCAATGGGCTACCATCACCTTTGACCTCTCCAATTCCGTAGGCACGCACAACCGCTTAATAGCCATCAATCCGGGCTGCGAACTAACTCCGGCATGGTCAATGCTCGTCTTCTATTTTGCCGATATTCGCTTCACAAAAGAATAAGCAAGGCAGAAAAAGCGCAAAAGAGGCTGCTCTCAGAAAAAGGGGAGCAGCTTTTTGTGTGCACCCTATTTATCAGGGCAAACGCACCTAAATTCAGTGCAATCTGCAATTTTGCTCCCGTCTGTTACCCCGTATGGAGTATAATTTTGATAACCCCGTACAAGCGAAGCGCAGTGCGGGGTGAGTTTGGCAGATTAAAAAAGAAGTTGTACCTTTGCGCCATAATTTAAAATAAATGTAATATGAAAACAAGTAAAGAATTGGCACAAGTATTCTCAAGCGTGGATACTGCCGCAGAAGCAGGAGAGCTGCGACTCTCTAAAATTGGGGAATTTTTGTTGAGCAACAAAGAAAAAGGCACTATCGTAAACATGAGGGCTGTTTTGCGATGAGGTATTATTTGGACACAAATGTACTGATATTCATTTTGTTAAAAGAAAATGACAATATCCATAGAGATGTACAAAAAATTCTACATGACTATGGCAATCTCTTTTATGTTAGTGCGGTGGCAGTTAAGGAATTAATTCACCTCTATAAGACGGGCGATATAAAAGGTAAACTGTATAAAACAGCAAAGGATTTGCTGGACGCTATAGGAAAATTTGATATAGAAATAAAACCGTTAAATCAATATCATTTAGCAAAATATGCAGAGATTGACATCGTGAAAGGGCACAAAGACCCTAATGACCACATCATTATTGCACAGGCAATTTCCGACAAGATACCGCTAATTTCTTCCGACCACCAATTTCCATTCTATGCCGGTCAAGGGCTGAATTGCGTTTTCAACAAGCGATGATGAATAAGTAACTAAAAGGCCCGCAATGACAAAGCCTTTTCTGCTCAAACTCGCAATGACATTTTTTATGCCGTAGAATACCACGCCAATAATTTCATCTTTTTTAATATTAAATCTAATTTTTCAACGAGCCTCGAACGGGTTCAACCGTATGCAGGAGTCCGTCTTACAATGCAGTATGCCTCAATCACGGCAGAAGCAACGATGGATTCGATTACCTCCAAAGGCACTCCCACCATTGACTATGGGCAACGAACCAGTCAGATAGTGAGCTGGTCGCCTGCGTTGGTTGCCGGCATTGATTATGTCGTTACACCGGGCATGTTGATTGGACTTGAAATCACTCCTGTAAGCTATTACCACTCCAAAGTGTCGCTTTATGCCGCACACGGATTGGCACCGGCAATAGGAGTTGCGAAAGAATGGTTATTCTTGTCGCAACCAAAATTGAAAATCGGCTTCCGGTTTTAAGATTTTGATGTACTGTTTTGTTAAACCTGTTAGGTCTTCGAGACCTAACAGGTTTTTTCCTTTCCACTTAATAAATCATCCAACGTCTTATACCCTGCAATCCCATTGATGGCAATATCTTTCGCCATCGCCTCGGTTTCTCTCAGTGCAGATTTAAAGTTTTCGATATGCTTCTCTTTGGCTGTCATTTTAGGCTGTTCCACCCAAATAATACCCGAATGGAGCAACCCATTGAGCAACTTTGTCACCGTCCTATTGCGGTTATCATACTGTATCGTCATTGTTGTCATAATATAACTACTAAATTAGGCTGCAAAGTTACGAAAAAAAACAAAACGAATTTTTGTAATTCAAAAAAAAACACTACCTTTGCGCCCGCGAACGCGAAAGTAGCTCAGTTGGTAGAGCACGACCTTGCCAAGGTCGGGGTCGCGGGTTCGAGTCCCGTCTTTCGCTCTGTTTTTCATTTTTTTTGTTTTATAATTGACTAAATTTAATTAATTTTTTTTGTCAGCTCGGATGGTGGAATGGTAGACACGCAAGACTTAAAATCTTGTGACCATAACGGTTGTGCGGGTTCAAGTCCCGCTCCGAGTACGATATGAACGATATTTTTGTAAATCGCCACGTGGGCGTAAATGAGAGTGAAATTAAGGCAATGGTGCAAAAAATCGGCGTGTCGAGCCTCGAACAGTTGATTGACGAAACAATTCCGGCAAATATCCGCCTGACAGAGCCTTTGGAGTTGCCCGAAGCGATGACCGAACGCGAATATGCGGAACATATCGCCGAGGTGGCGTCAAAAAATGAGATTTTCACCTCCTATATTGGGCAGGGCTGGTATGACACCGTTGCGCCTGCCGTGATTTTGCGCAATGTGTTTGAAAATCCGTGCTGGTACACGTCCTACACGCCTTATCAAGCCGAAATTTCGCAGGGTCGCCTTGAGGCTTTGCTGAATTTTCAGACGGTGATTGCCGATTTGACGGGCTTGCCGCTCGCCAATTGCTCGCTTTTGGACGAGGCTACCGCCGCCGCCGAAGCCGCCAATATGCTGTTTCAAAGCCGCTCACGCGAACAGGTGCAGGCGAATGCCAATGTGCTTTTTGTGGATGAAAAAGTGTTTGCATCTACGTTGGGCGTGCTTAATACGCGCACACAGCCGCAGGGTATTAAGTTGGTGGTGGGTGATTACAAGACGTTTCAGGGGATTGCGGGTCAAGCCCGCAATGACGACTCTTCTCAAGCCCGCAATGACGGCTCGGGTCAAGCCCTCAAGGGGGAAACGCAGCAGGTTTTTGCTGCTATTGTGCAATATCCAAATGCGGATGGGAGTGTTGAGGATTATCGCGATTTTGTGGCGAAAGCCAATGCACAGGGCATTAAGGTGGCTGTTGCTGCCGATTTGCTCAGTTTGTGTTTGCTCACGCCTCCGGGAGAATGGGGCGCGGATGTGGTGTTTGGCAGTGCGCAACGTTTTGGCATTCCGATGTACTACGGAGGACCCTCTGCCGGCTATTTTGCCACGAAAGAGGAGTACAAACGCAGCATTCCGGGGCGCATCATCGGCGTTTCCAAAGATGCTTACGGCAAAAATGCACTGCGATTGGCATTGCAGACCCGCGAGCAGCACATCAAGCGCGAAAAAGCAACAAGCAATATCTGCACCGCGCAGGCTCTACTCGCCACCATGTCAGGCTTTTACGCCGTCTATCACGGTCCCGATGGCTTGAAAAGCATTGCAGAACGGGTGCACCACTACGCCGAATTATTGTCGGAAGAATTAACCGATTTGGGCTATGAGCAAGAAAACAAACTTTTCTTCGACACGTTAAAAATCAAATTGGCACCCGGCGCTACCCTCAAAAAATTGCAGGAAACAGCCATCGACTGTAAAGTCAATTTCCACTACTTTGAAAGCGGCGAAATAGGTCTCAGCATTGATGAAACGACCGAAGCAAGCGATTTGAGCGTGCTCATTTATGTTTTTTCAGAAGCGTTGCCGCGCAAAGACATGATGCCCAACGTAAATATCTTCTTGAACTTGACACGCCCTTTCAAGCCCCTACCGGACACATTTGCACGCAAAACCCCCTATTTGACCCACGAGGTATTCCACAAATACCGCACGGAAACGGAGATGATGCGCTACATCAAAAAATTGGAGGTGCGCGACATATCGCTCGCCCATTCGATGATTTCGCTGGGGTCGTGCACGATGAAATTGAACGCAGCGGCGGAAATGTTGCCACTCAACGACCCGCATTTCGCCAACATCCACCCCTATGCACCCGCAAACCAAGTGGAAGGCTACAAAGAGTTGATTGAAAACCTGGCTTACTATCTGGGCATCATCACCGGACTGCCGGGCGTGAGTTTCCAGCCCAATTCCGGCGCAGCAGGCGAATACAGCGGCTTGATGACCATTCGCGAATACCTGAACTCCAAAGGACAAGGGCACAGAAACATCGTGTTGATTCCGGCTTCGGCGCACGGCACCAATCCTGCCAGTGCCATTCAAGCCGGATTCCAAACAGTTACAATCAAATGCGACGAAAACGGCAACACCGACATCAACGACTTAAAAGCGCAGGCAGAAGCCAACAAAGACCATCTCGCCGCGTTCATGATAACCTACCCCTCCACGCACGGGATTTTTGAAACAAACATCGTGGAAATGTGCGAAATCATCCACAAAAACGGCGGACAGGTCTATATGGACGGTGCCAATATGAACGCACAAGTCGGCTTGACCAACCCCGGCAGCATCGGTGCGGATGTGTGCCACCTCAATTTGCACAAGACATTCGCCATCCCGCACGGCGGCGGCGGTCCGGGCGTGGGTCCGATTTGTTGCGCGCCGCATTTGAAACCGTTCTTGCCTTCGCACCCCGAAAAAGATGGCTCAAACCTCAATACAGTAGCTGCAGCCCCCTTCGGCAGCGCGGGCATCCTGCCAATCACCTACGGCTACATCCGCATGATGGGCGCAGCAGGCTTGGCTACGGCAACGAAAATCGCCATCCTGAACGCCAATTACTTGGTATCTCAATTAGAAAGTGCTTATGGCGTTGTTTATAAGGGAGTTAAATCGCGCGTGGGTCACGAACTGATTTTGGATTGTCGCAACCTGAAAGCCTATTCGGGCATCGACGAAACGGATGTGGCTAAACGACTGATTGACTACGGGTTCCATGCCCCGACCCTATCCTTCCCCGTGCATGGTACATTGATGATTGAGCCAACGGAAAGCGAAAGTCTTGCCGAACTCGACCGCTTCATCACCGCCATGAAGGGCATTCGCGCCGAAATCGAAGATGTAGCCAAAGGCAAAGCTGACAAGGAAAACAATGTGCTTCACAACGCCCCACACCCGCAATATGAGGTCTGCGGCGATGAATGGAATCACCCCTATTCGCGCGAAAAAGCAGCATTCCCGGCAGATTGGCTCAAAGACAACAAATTTTGGGTCAATGTGGCGCGTGTGGACAATGCGTTTGGCGACCGCAATTTGGTAACTTGCTGCTAATTTTTTTATGCAGATAAAAGGCTCATTATCAGATGCGGGGACGTTTGAGCAGCTTTGGTTGCTGGTGGTGCTGGTGTTTGCCGGTGGTCTTACGGGGTCGATGGTGTTCACGTTTGTGGCTCCGGCAATAGTGTGTGCCGCCCTATTCAGCAATAATCTTTGGAAATACCTGCATTTGAATGTACCCGTAAGCCTAAAAACAGTTGCGCTGACCGTTTTGAGCATCATTGTAGCCCAGCCCTTTATCAATTTGACTGCTGTTTTGAATCAACAAATGCAACTTCCGGCGGCTTTGCACGGCTTGGAGGAGTGGATGCGCACAATCGAAGATGGTGCACAGGCAATTTTGGAGGAAATGTTGTTTGTGACCTCCGTTTGGGGGTTTGTTCGTAATGTATTGACGCTGTGCTTGTTAGCAGCCGTTGGCGAAGAGTTGGTTTTTCGTGGTGTGCTGACCAATATTTTGAAAAAAGATGGCAAAACCAACCCTTTCTTGGTGATTTGGATTGTTGCAATGGTGTTTAGCGCGATTCACTTTCAGTTTTATGGCTTTGTGCCGCGAATGTTGCTGGGTGCGTATTTTGGCTATTTGGTTTATTACACCAAAAGTCTGTGGGTGCCGATAATTGCACATTTCACGCACAATTTTATTAGCGTTGCTGCGTATGCAATGCTGCAAACTCCCGATGAAAGCGAGTATTTTGAGCAAATAAGTGCCGGTTCCACACTTTGGCTTGCCGCCGTTTCGATTGTCTTGTTCGCCTTGATTTTCAGGCAAATAAAGAAAATTTGAAACGCTCACTTCTTATTGTACAAATTCATCGTAACCTCCGCCCCTGCCAAGCAAAAACTCTTAATCATCTCAACCGCCTGCTGAATACGCTCCGGCAGCAGTTTTTGTTCATCCTCGTTGAAAAGCCCCAACACATGGTCGAGTTGCCCGCCCTGGGGATAGTCGTTGCCAATGCCAAAACGGATGCGGCTGTAATTTTGCGTTTCAAGTGTTGCCTGAATGTGTTTTAAGCCATTGTGACCGGCATCGCTGCCTTTCGTTTTCAGCCGCAACGAACCAAATGGCAGCATCAAATCATCCACCACAACCAACAAATTTTCAACCGGAATATTCTCTTTTTGCAACCAATAGCGAATGGCATTGCCGCTCAAATTCATGTAAGTGGACGGTTTGAGCAGCACCAACTGCACATTTTTAAGGCGCAATTCGGCAATGGCACCATACCGCTTATTGACATCAAAAACAACACCGGACACCTCAGCAAGCGCATCCAACGTCATAAATCCAATATTGTGGCGGGTGTTTTCATACTCCTGCCCAATATTCCCAAGCCCAGCAATCAAATACTTCATCAATTAAAAATTACAAACAACAAATCACAGTACTGCTCCAAAGAGTCTGTCATTGCGGGCTTGACCCGCAATCCCCTGAAAAGGAGCCAAATGTTGAGCGACAGCGCAATGTAGAACATGGGATTGCGGGTCAAGCCCGCAATGACAATGCCTTAAGCGGCTGGGGTTGGCGCTGCTGTTGCGGCGGCACCGCGTGCGGCGCGGGTCAATTTGACGGCGCATACTACATTGTCTTTGGCGTTCAAAATTTCCAATTTGGGGAACGCGAGCGCACCCACTTGGATGGCTTTGCCCAATTCCAACGGTTCTACGTTGATTACCAACTTTTCGGGCATATCCTTGTACAGACCCTTCACGCGTAGTTTTCGCATTTCCAACGAGAGTTTACCACCCGCCTTCACGCCTTCGGCAAGCCCTTCCAACACCACCGGCACGGCGATGACGATGGGTTTGTCGGCAAAGATTTCCATAAAATCCACGTGCAACAACTCGTCGCTAACAGGATGATACTGAGAATCTTGCAAGATGGCTTTCGATGTCGCGCCACCGATGTTTAAATCCACCAACTGCACTTCCGGCGTGTAAATCAACTTGCGGATGCCCTCTTTGGTCACCGTAAAGTGTTTCACTTCCTCGCCACCGTATAATACGCAGGGTATCAACGATTTACTACGCACTGCCTTAGCAGCTTTTTTACCTGTGCCTTCTCTCAAAGCACCTTCTAACTGAAATGTTTTCATCTGAAAATTGTTTGTGTTACTCAAAATTAAGTTTATGCCCTCAATCTCCCATCACACGGATGTATTTTAAAAGCGGGTGCAAAGGTAGTAAATTATTTCGGAATATGTAGTTTTCCATGGATTGGCACACTTCTGCGGCAAATTTGTGGGCAGATTCGAGCAGTTTGTTCCATTTTTGTTCCGGTAAATTTTCTAAATCGGATTTTGTGATGCCTTGTTGCATCAAGGCGTAAATAAATCCTGCGTTGAAATTGTCCCCTGCGCCGATTGTGCTAATCGGCTTTATGGACTGCACAGGGTAAGATTTTTCCCAATTGAGGGTAAACAAGCGTGTTTCTTTGGCACCTTGTGTTACAATCAGATTTTTGCAACGGGGTGCAATGTGTGTGCGGTAAATTTCATCAATGCTTTGGTTGGGGTACAACACTGCCAAATCCTCGTCGGAGCAGCGCACAACCGTTGCACATTCAAAATTTTCCTCAAAAGCAGGCATCAGTTCCGCCCTTTCGTCCGCATGAGCCGCACGAAAATTGATGTCGTAATAAATCACAGCCTCAGCACTATGGGCTTCGTCCAACCACCGGTGTATTTTGCTTCTAATCTCCTGATTAACAGCAAAATAGGAGCCAAAAAGAATCACATCATCCGCTTTTACGGGCGGGAAAGCAACGCTAAGCCGAGTGTCGG
Organism: Bacteroidia bacterium; assembly: GCA_025996835.1. Taxonomy (GTDB): domain Bacteria; phylum Bacteroidota; class Bacteroidia; order Bacteroidales; family Azobacteroidaceae; genus Azobacteroides. Next base: position 13,176 of record BNTU01000025.1, on the reverse strand, counting down.
GAAATTGGCGATAAAAACTGTAGGTTGCCTGGCTGTTCGTGTCCAAAAAAGCGAGTGCTATAGGCGATTTGCCCTCGTCATAAAAGTCCACATAGTCGGCAGACAACCCGTTGGCGCACATAAAATCACGAATGATTGCCCCCACATGGTCGTTGCCTAACTCACTGACAAACAGCGCAGGAAGCCCGCAACGCGCCAACGAAATCATCGCATTGAACGTAGAGCCACCCGGCACAGCCCGTTGAGGCTGATTGTCCTGAAAAATCAGGTCTAAAATTGTTTCGCCAATTCCAATTATTTTTCGCATAGTGCCGTTTTTTTTTAGTTTGATGGGGCAAAGTTATGAAAAACATTCAAATAATGTTTGGTGGATTGAAAAAAAATACTACCTTTGCAGCACGAAAACTGTAACACATTTTTGCTATATGTGTTACAAAATAAAAAATTAAATAGTATGCAATCAGTTAATAGTCAAATAGAAGGCGTGATAATAACGAGGCGAAAAGGGAAAATATTTTTTGCTGAAGATTTTAAGAAATTTGGCAGTGCAGAAGTTGTTCGTATTACACTTTTTCGGCTTTGCAACAAGGGGCTAATCGTGCGTCTTTCGTCCGGCATATACCTCTACCCCAAACGCGACAAGGACGGCAACATTTTTTATCCGCTGATACATGATATAATCAAGCAAATTGCCAAACGCGATAAGGCAAAAATCATTCCCACAGGACTTTATGCCCTTAATGCACTCGGACTTTCAACGCAAGTGCCGATGCGTTTCGTTTTTCTGTCGAGCGGCACGGCTCGCACGGTGAAAATTGGCAAAGTGCAGGTAACTTTCAAGAAAACTGCGCCTAAAAATCTGTCTTCTAAGAGTGAAATTTGCACATTGGTGATTTTTGCCCTCAAAGAAATAGGCAAAGGCAAAGTTCAACAGGAAGAATTGCAAAAAATCTATGAAGCACTTGCGTACGAAAGTAATGAAAAAATAATGCACGACGCACTGCTTGCCCCACGATGGATTTCCGATATTTTAATGAATTACATAAAACAAAAAAACAATGAATAATTTTTTGAATTTATCTCCAAACGAGCAAGTTAGGTATATTAACGAAGCTGTATTTTCACTCAATCTGCCACCCGAAGCAATCGAAAAAGACATTTGGGTTACAGCCGTTCTCCGTGCTTTGTTTGCATTGCCATACGCTGAGCATATTTCGTTCAAAGGTGGTACTTCGCTGAGCAAGTGTTGGAATGTGATTGAGCGTTTCAGTGAAGATGTCGATATTGCAATCAATCGCGAATATTTTGGCTTTCAGGGTGATACATTTACCATTAAGCAGATTAGTAAGAACTTGCGAAAAGCGGCTTGCAAATTTTGCCGTAATACTTTGCAATACGATTTGGCAAAACAGTTGGAGCAGGACGATGTTTCGCCCAACTTGTTTTCTATTGAAATGAATATCACAGACGTTACAACCATTGACCCCGAAAAAATCTTTATAAATTACAAGTCGTTATTTGCAGAAAATCAAGGCAACAATGCCGAAAGTTATATCAAACCGGTTGTGGTACTCGAAGCGAATGGACGTTCAATGAAAGAGCCATTGGAAAAGGTTACAATTCAATCATTTATCGACGAAGTTTTTGCCGACAGAGCTTTTGCAGAAACGCCCTTTGAAATTCAAGCCGTTGCACCTGAACGCACATTTTTAGAGAAAATCTGTCTGTTGCACGAAGAATTTGCCAAGCACGACCAAGAGAAAATCCGAGTAAACAGAATGAGCCGCCACTTATACGATATTGTGCGAATGTTGGACACACCTATTGCCGCAAAAGCATTGAACAACAATGAATTATACAAATCAATTATTGCCCACCGCCGAATGTTTATAGCCATAAAAGGTTTTGATTACGATACACTTTTGCCCGCCACGATAAACATTATTCCGCCCGACAGCATAATTGCAAATTGGGAAGATGATTACAAAAAGATGCAAACGATGATTTACGGCGAATCACCTCCTTTTAGTGTAATAATTGACAACATAAAGCATCTTAACGGAGTGGTCAATAAAATTGATTGGTAACAACAGCCCCTACGGCATCCGTGCCGCTATATGCGGTGTTTTGCATTGTATGACCAAAGCGGCTCGTTTTCCCAATCAGAGGGAAAACCCATCGCACACCTATCTACATTGGAATATTTAGCAAACAAAGCGGCTAATTTTTGCCTAAAAGTATGTTTGGGATTGACTGTATTGAGTAAATAGATAATCATGGAAAGTATGTAATACATACGCCTGTTGCTGACGGTTTTATCAATGAGCCACATATTATCTGTATGTTTTGGAAATAATGGTTGAACTTGTAACCACTTATTCCACATTCTGGCGTGGTGAGCACAAATATTGCGCACATAAACGAAACTATGCAACCATGATGCAAAAACTTTATCCGACAAACCAAACATATTAGCAATGTCTTTCTTTGCTTTTCCTGATTTCAAATTTTCATATAGGCGCGACAGCGCACCGAAAGAGGTGGTTTCCAATAAGATAAATGAGGGTGGAAGCGGATTTGAATATTTAGATTTGAATGACATGATAAATTCCTCATCACTTCTGGATAGTTCTTCGCAAATTTTGGCAAGCGTTGCGCGATGTTTTGCAGAATCTGCAAACATATTTGCATTTTCTATCCAAAAAGCATCGTATGCAGTTGAAAGGACATAAGCCATCTTGGAACGGACAGCGACTTCAATCTTTTCCAATTCTGAAATAATCAGTTGGCGAAGTTCTCGGTCAAATTTATAGAGATTAAATGCCGCTTCAAAGTTTGTATCAGGCTTGAAAATGTGCGTTTGCTTGTCAGCCAAGAAAGGATACCAATAACCACTGAAACGGTAATAACTCACATTTTGGAGCAAATGTAAGGCTTTTGCCTCGTCTGCAAACTGCATTCCACGAGATTTTAGTAGTGCAATTTGCTCCGAACAAGGAAGAAAAGATTTCGAATAAATAACTTTCGGCATAACTGTAAAATAAAAAGTTTACCCTGAGCGCGCTGTTCAAACGGGAAGCGGGGTAAACACGTTGGTGCAAAGGTACAACATCTTTTTGAATCCACCAAATATTTTTAAAAATTTTTCAGCAAATTTGACATAAGTAGCTGATTAGTAGGCAAATATTTTTAATAATAAGTTTCCCCTACCCAGCGGCCTGTTTTGACGGCTCCTTCGTAGGTGATGAGGGCGCCGTTGCCATTGCGCTTGCCGTTTTATCTCCTTTTTATTCTGCATCTTCTATATAGCGGACGATGCCTTTTAGTTTGGAATATGGAATAATAAATGCGTGACCCCACCCCCACTCAGCAGCAGGTCCATCTCCCAGCACATAAGCACCGTAATGAAAACGTATTCCTTTTGTGGTAAATTCAAAATCAGGTAGTGGTAAAGGACCTTCGTTGTAGCCATATTCACTCAAATCAGCACCATCAGGTATATTATTCTCTTTACGTAATTGTTTTTCAATCAAAATTAACAGTTTATTGTTGTCTATTACTAAATCTTCTATGCTAATTTGCTTTCCGGTAGTTTTATCAAATGTAAATAATGTCTCCCCCACAATTCCAACACCAATACCACCACAAAGACGGTATGAATATCCAATAGAAAAGACACGACTATTCTGGTAAGAGTTGGTAGACCAGCTCATCTGACTGTAATCATCATCACCATATGCCTCAGTTATTGCTTCTTTGCGTGCCAAAGTCCAGCCGGCAGGGTCATCAGATTTTGTGCTTCCATACCATCCTTCCATCGCTGTTATTCGTGCTTGTTCGATATTTCTTACTAACTGCTCATTTCTGCCTGATGCGATGTAGTAACTACATTCATTATCGGCAAAACTGATTTTTTTCAATGCAATTTTGTTGATAACTTCGGAATCGGCTTTTTCTACTTTCGTTTGAGACAGAGGTATCCAGCCTTTGGTTGTTCTTCCTTTCGAATTTATAAATTCAACATAGCCAAAGCCGTTTTCCGTTTTTTCTATAATTGCTTTATCACCTTTTGCCAACCAATTTTTCTTCCTTATAGTCGCCCAATCCGGCTGTTCATAAAAATAAGTTTTATCATTGGCAATCAACATGTTAATCGAATTATTCAATCCGGTAACCTCCTCTACAACAACTTCTACTACCGGTGGTTCTGATAAGCGATTATCATTATCCCAAAGAGAAGGGATGAACCACACTATTGCCGCTATTGTAACAAGAATTAACAACCAAATCCCTACTTGCTTCTTGTGATTTTCCAACCAATCCAACAACTTGTTCCAATCATCATCTGCATCATCTGCATCATCTGCATCTTCTCCGTCAACGTCCATATCCAGCGGACACCCGCAACGGGGGCATTCTTCTGCCCTCTCAAACAACTGCTCGCCACATTCAGGGCAACTAAACATGCTCTTAATTGGACCCCCGCAATGTGGGCATTCTTCTGCTTTGTCGGAAACTTGTTTTCCGCATTCAGGACAACTAATTATAGCCATACGTTATGAATTTATTTTAAAATTTTTACCAAATCACTATGCAAATATTCCGGCGAATAGCGCAGCTACTCCGGCAACCACAGTAAATAATATAATCAAATCAATAATTGAGATGATGAACCCAACTACGGCAAGACTTCTTGGACTTGTGAAAAGTCCAAAAAATGAAAACAAAAGTCCAAAAAACCACAAAATCCATCCGAAAATAGGAATCCAACTTAAAAACAAGGCAAGTAAAGCGAACACAAAACCGGCAGTGCCGGTGCCATTGGAACCTTGCTGGTTCACAATGATTTGCGTTTGCTGCTGAGGTTGCCTCACGGGTGTTTGCCTCTCCGTTGTCATTCTCAAATTAATCGGATGTCCACAATTAGGACATTTCCTTGCTTTGTCGGAAACTTGTTTTCCGCACTCTGTACAATTTATTAGTGCCATAATTTACGCGTCTATTTTTTCTATTACTTGTGTTCCGGCGGCTAAATCAGCTAATCGCCGTCCATCCGCACTTGCTAACACCATTATTGGTTCAATCAGCAACAACTGCAATTAGTCCCTCTAAAAATGAGGCTCCCAATCGCTCTCCCAAAGAGGCTTTGGGAGACTCATTTTCTATCTGAGTTGTTGCGTTGGAAACTTGACCGTCATCAACAGTATCTCTAATCGGACATCCACATTGTGGACATTTCCTTGCTTTGTCGGAAACTTGTTTTCCGCATTCAGGACAATTTATTAGTGCCATAATTTAATAGTCTATTTTTTCGATTACTTGTGTTCCGGCGGCGAAATCAGCTAAGCGCCGTCCATCCGTAGTTACTAACACCAGTATTGGGTCAATCATCTGCCCAACAAAACCAACAATAGGAATCCCTCCGCATAGCCACCCTATCAGCCCTCCGAGTAGCGACCCTATCAGGCATCGTAAGCAAGACCGCCACTTTGAACACGGGGTATTATCGGGCAAATAAACAACCATCAATCCAACCGCTTTTTTGCCCCAACTTTGCCCTTTGCCCAATCCATCTTTAATCAAAATATATCCAAATGGTAATAAACAAAGAATAACGAAGAAAAATATTTCACCACTTTCAAATAAATGCGCTAAATGAGTTGTAAAATAATTTATTTCATAAGAAGACCAAAGTATTGCAGGTATGAATAAGGCAACTGCAATTAGCCCATCTAAGATTGATGCTACTAATCGCCTTCCCAAAGGAGCTCGGTAATAATACTCATATTCTATCTGAGTTGTTGTGTTGGAAACTTGACCGTCATCAACGGTCTCTCTAATCGGACATCCACACTGTGGACATTTCTCTGCTGTGTCGGAAACTTGCTTTCCGCACTCTGTACAATTAATTAGTGCCATAATTTTATATTTTTAAAAATTTATAATTTCTTTATTTTCATTCTACCTTCACATTAAAACTCCCCGTCCACGAATTACTGCTACCATCCACCATACTAATGCTTATCGGTATCTGAGTTCCCGCTGTTGCTGAGTTGGAAACCGTAAACATGATGGTGTAATAAACAGAAAAGTCATACCCACCTTGTCCGTATTTGGATTGCCCGCCCGTATAATTGCCGTAATCTATTTGCGTAGTAGGCGATAAGCCGGATATATAGGAGCTGCCGGATGAAAATGTGGCTTTCACGGCATTTGCTGCACCTGAGCCTATATTTCTCAAAAAGACTTGTAAATATACTGTTTCGCCTGCTTCAACTTTCTTATCTCCGTCATAGTCCGCCATCACCGTATATTTTTCATAAGCCATATTCGCATCATCACTTCCAACCGTAACATTACACACATCTGTCCATGTGTTGCCAAATCCATCTGTCATGTTGATGTTTATTGGTATCTGTGTGCCGACAGGAGTGGAGGCAGATATTGCAAATCGGATGGTATAATAGGACGAATAACCAGTATAATCTACCCATTTATTAGTACCGGCAGAAATTGTACCATAGTTAATTTGTGTTGTAGGTGTAAGCCCCGAAACATACGAGTTAGTCGTTGAAAACGTGACTTTTACGGCAGATGTCGAACCTATACCTGAATTTTTTAGATACATCCGTAAAGATACCGTTTCTCCATGATTTATAATTCCATCGCTGTTGCTGTCTGCGTAAACGCTATAGCCGTAATAGGCAAGTTGTGCGGTAGTTGCCACCACCGTGACCGAAAAGTCATCCGTCCATGTGTTGCCGCTTGCATCCACCATGTCAATGCTTATTGGTATCTGTGTGTTGGCAGGAGTGGTGGTAGATACCGTAAATCTAATGGTATAATTGGCTAATGAACTCCCCCCCACAGAACTCCCCGCTGCAATATCGCCGTAGGTGATTTGTGCCGTGGGCGTAAAGCCGGATACATAAGCACTGGTGGTGGCAAATGTGGCTTTTACCCCGAGTGCTTTGCTGGTACCACTGTTTTTTAGGTATACTTTCAGGCTCACTGTTTCGCCCTTGTTAATGGTACCATCGCCGTTATCTTCCGAGTAAATACTGTGGCTGGCGTATTCCAGTTGCGCTGTAGTTCCTTCCACAGTTACATCGAAATTATCCGTCCATGTATTTCCGCTTTCGTCCATGATGCTAATGCTGATTGGTATTTTCGCCCCGGCAGATGCGGAGGATGACACCTTAAATTTAATGGTAAATGAACCGCTGTTTGTGTAAACATAGCCGGTGGAGGCAACCGAAGGAATCTCGCCATAAGTGACTGCTGACGTTGGAGTAAATTCGGAAACGAGCGCATCATTTGTGGAAAATGTTGCTTTTACACCCTTTGCCGTACTTGTCCCTTTATTTCCCAGATATACTCTCAGCGAAACTGTTTCGCCTTTATTAATAATGCTGTCATTATTGTTATCAGACACAACAGTATAGTGACTAACTGCAACTTGTGCTTTTGTTGCTTCCACGGTCACATTAAAACTTTCCGTCCACCTATTGCCGCTTTCGTCAATAATGCTAATACTGATTGGTATTTGCGTTCCGGCAGATGCGGAGGATGATACCTTAAATTTAATGGTATGTGAACCGCTGTTTGAGTAAACATAGCCGGTGGCATACGAAGGAATCTCGCCATAAGTGACTGCTGACGTTGGAGTAAATCCGGAAATGAGCGCATCTTCTGTAGAAAATGTTGCTTTTACACCCTTTGCCGTAGTTGTCCCATTATTTTTCAGATATATGCGCAAAGATACCGTTTCGCCTTTATTGATGATACTATCACTATTATCATCAGACACAACGGTATATTTACTAAACTTAATAGAAACCCCTTTTTCCAAAGGTTCCTCATCACCGCTTACACCCAATTTTTCTCTAATCTCATCCATCGACAACTCAGGATAGACACAACCTGCACAGAATAGCGCAACAAACAAAATACTTACAATCTTTTTCATAACTTTTTTATTTTTAATTAAAACATAAATCCAAAACCAACATTCACATCACTAAATCGCTGCTTGCTACCCGACAATAATAGCGTACTGTAGCCGCCGGACAACGAAACATATCCTAACCTTATCACCACGCCGCCTTCTACTTCCAAGCCTTTTTGCAAGTCAGGGCAATAGTAGGCATCGGTGTCCACTATCTGATACGCCGTACCGTAAACACCATAACCCGCGCCTCCATACAGATAGCAGTGGTTGAATGGACGAAACATAACTCCTCCTGTCACCGCGAAACGATAGTATTCCCGCTCATCAAAATCAATTTTGGAAAAATCGATTTTTTCTTGCACTTCTCCAAAAATTGTTTTTTGTTCCTGCTGAACAATATATTTTCCACTTTTTCCATCAGACGGTTTTTCAGAAGCAAGTTGAACATCTGCCTTGTAGCGAATATATCCACCCCATAGTCTGCACACTCCCAAAGTAAGTCCCAGAGGAGCTGCCTTTGAATACTCATATTCCAACCAAACCTGTGTTTCAATATATTTATACTTTACAACACGGCTTTGTGAAAAATCCTCTCCGTTAATTGTCATTTTTTGCACTTCCACCTTGTAGTCACCCGGTTCACCGGAACCTATTGCGGACGATATTTCTTTTTCGTAGTGTAGCCCGCCGTATTCAATTTTAATTTCCTCGCCGTGTTTTTCTGCTTTAAATACCTCTTTATCTTCTATTTTTACATCTATGTTGTGCTCCGATTTGTATAAAACGGTGTATCCGTATATGCTCTCCGGTTTCAAATTGATTCCGTCCGCCGCTTGTTTTACTACAGTTCCTATCGCAGAACTGCTGCCGGACGTTCCCACAACAGAAGCACTTTTTACTCCCATGGTGTCCACATTGTATGTAATAGAAAAGCGACCATTGCCTGTGATGTTTCCCGTTGATAAAGTTTTTTTTGTTGTTGACAAAAGTTTATCCTCAATTCTACTATATTCAGAGCTGTCTAAGGTTTCGAGGTCATGAATGGTGTGTGGTCTTTCTTTCAAAAAAAGTAGCATCCTATCATCCTCGTCCATTTTTTTCTTAATTTCTTCTATTGGTTTGATATTGTAGGCTTTTTGCCATGCTTGCTTGGCCTGAGCATAATTTCTGGAACTATCAAAGTTGTTGGCTTGTGCTACAAAATCGTTGTACTGTTGAATTTTCTTAGTGAGGGCTTTTACCTCGGCATTGATAATGGTCTGATTTTCCGGCGAAGTTGTCAAAGCTTGTTGATAGCTTGCCAGTGCCGATTCAAATGCGTATGTGCCAACAAAGGCTACGGCTTCAGACATAAGTTCGCGTTGTCGTTGTCTATTTTTTTCGCGTTCTCTCTCTTGTGCTTCCTTAAGTCTTTGTTGCTCTGCCTCCTTCTCCATTTGGGCTCTCGACTTATGGCTTATCAACGAGCAATGATTCAAATAGACAGTTTTGTCAAGTAGTCGTCCCCTGTGAGTACACTTGCCTTGAACGATTATTTCATCGTCTGAATTAATATTGTTAAGTTGAGACTTATAGCTTTCTTTAAAAAACACACTAACTTTACAGCCTTCTACATTGCCAATGGCTCTTTGAGAAATATCCACATCAAATAATGCCATTGCGCTTTGTATAATGTCTGTTCCTGTGTAAAGCAACACACTGTACCCTTCTTCCTTTTCATCATTGTGGTCAGGTGTGATTTTACAGACTATTCCTTTTACTCTAATCGTCTTATTTTTATAACGCACATCAAATGCCGCCTGATTGTCAAGCGTGTTTCTGTATAAATCCCGAGCAGAAATCACTTGTTGTGCCTCTGATTTCTGCAGGTTGCAAAAGCAGCAAATACCGATATACAAACTGCTTATTACCCAATGATTTAATTTTCTTTTCATAACTTTTACTTTTATGTTTTTTAAATATATATACAAATTATTACAAGTCCCTCAGAAGTTCTATACACAAATGATTTTCCAATAACTCATCCGTTTGCTGTGTATATGTGTACACTACATAACTTTTCCCTTCCCGTTCAAGGAGGTAGGTTTTTGACGAAGGCGTGTTAATTGTAGGCAAATCTTTCCGGGTAAGATTCAAGTTTAGTAGAGTGTAATCTAACATTATCTGTGCTCTCTTCGAATTTTGTATTGCACAATAATCTTCAAATAGGCACTCTCCGTTTCCAAAGGTTAACCCCACTAAGAGATACTCGTTATGAGAAGTCATCAATTTTGCATCTACAATCGTGATTGAACCCAAACACTCTATCTTGTAGGGCGTAAAATGTCTACTACTCTGATAGGGATTGTCTTGGTCGTATTCGCCCAAATCTGCTAAACAAGACAACGTTTCCTTTCCTACAAATTCTCCTATGTAGGGATAGGACTGAGCATTAGCACTAAAAGTGCTAACAACAAAACAAACTAAAACTAACTTTTTTTTCATAAATGTTTATTTTAAAAATCTTTTTTATTTTCTTATGCTACTATTCTTAATTTCATTTTCACACACACAAAAAACGTGGAAATTAACCTATCTGTGACAAAGGTTTTCCACGACCTATACTTCTGATAAGCCATCCCACGCCGCCAATCGCGGCATTTTTAACTTATCCTTGAAGTATAACCCAATAAGGGTTCAAATTTGTGGAATTTATGTCACAAGAATAAAGCAAAACGCTTTCAAAATGTTTTACAGTGTGCTTATATAGCACATTATGCTTTTTTATGTCTTCATTTTCATATCTTTATTTTAATTTCGGGCGCAAAGGTAGGTACTATTTTTCAATTATCAAAATGATTTTGGAAATTTCCTGCCTAAATCTTTTTTCAGGTGCTATTTTTCGCAAACGGTGTTTTTGTCCCGGACAATGAAAGTTGCCCTCGTAGCCAATAGAGGATTCCCTGTAGAACCGCATTTTTCAGCCATCAGCTTTTAGCAACAAATTGGTAAAGTTCCTGCGCCGACATGCTGAGTTGCTCGCCGGTAGTCATGTTTTTGACTGAAATTTTGCCTTCGGCTATTTCGTTTTCACCTGCGATTGCCACGAAGGGGATGTGGTTGTCGTCGGCGTAGGACATTTGTTTTTTCATTTTTACTGCTTCGGGGTAGATTTCGGTGTTGATGCCTTGCTTGCGTAAATCGCTCAAAATCGGGAGGATGTGGTTTTCTTCTTTTTCGCCGAAATTGACGAACAGGATTTGCGTTTGCTGTCCGGAATTGGCGGGGTAGAGTTCCAATTGGTTCAGGACGTCAAAAATGCGGTCGGCACCGAACGAGATACCTACGCCGGACACGTCGGGCATGCCAAACACGCCTGTCAGATTGTCGTAGCGACCGCCGCCGGTGATGCTGCCGATTTCCACGTCGAGGGCTTTCACCTCAAAAATCGCCCCTGTGTAGTAGTTTAAGCCGCGTGCGAGGGTTAAATCCAGTTCCAGTTCGTTCTTAATTGCCGATAAATCCGCTTTATTGAGGATGATTTCTAATTCTTCTACGCCTTTCAAGCCCGTTGCGGAGGCTTGCAACAGATTTTTCAGTTTTTCCAATTTTTCGCGATTGGAGCCGCTCAACAGTATGATGGGTTGCAATTTGGCGATTGCCTCCGGTGCAATGCCTTTGGATGCCAGTTCTTCGTTGACGTTTTCCAAGCCTGTTTTATCCAATTTGTCGATGGCTACGGTGATGTCGGTGATTTTGTCTGCTTCGCCGATGATTTCTGCAATGCCGGAGAGGATTTTGCGGTTGTTCATTTTGATGCTCACGCGGATGCCAAACCGTTGATACACAGTGTCTATGATTTGGATGAGTTCCACCTCGTTGAGTAGCGCATCGGAGCCGACAATGTCGGCATCGCACTGAAAAAATTCGCGGTAACGCCCTTTTTGCGGACGGTCGGCGCGCCACACGGGCTGAATCTGGAAGCGTTTGAACGGAAACGCAATCTCGTTGCGGTGCATCACCACGAAGCGGGCGAACGGCACCGTTAAATCGTAGCGTAATCCCTTTTCGCACAACTGATTAGTCAGGCGCGAGAGGTGTTGATTTTTCAAATCATCGGGCTGTACATCGCTCAGGAAATCGCCCGAATTGAGAATTTTGAACAGCAGTTTGTCGCCCTCCTCGCCATATTTGCCCATCAAAGTGGACAGATTTTCCATGGCGGGCGTCTCAATCTGCTTGAACCCGTAGAGGTGAAACACACTGCGAATGGTGTCGAAAATGTAGTTGCGCTTCGCCATTTCTGCGGGCGAAAAGTCGCGCGTTCCCTTCGGAATAGACGGTTTTTGCATCGTTTTCTAATTTTTTGGTGCAAAGGTAGCATTATTTTTTTAAGAATTTGGTAAAAGGTAAAAATAAATCAACAAATTCTTGCGTACGTCAAAAAAAATGCCGACCTTTGCGCCAATTTTCATTATAGCAAAGAATATATATATTTATGAACAATCAAAAAACAGTGGCAGTGTGTGCAGGTGCGGCATTGCTGCTCGGCGCGGCAAGCTGCGCCCGACAGACAAAGGAAGTAGCGAAAGAGAAAACTGCTTTTCAAGTATCAACCGAATGGCGACCTACGCAGGACGCACGACCGGATGTAGCCATTGTATATGGCTTTGGCAATGAGAAATCTTTTGCCGACCGCCTGAAGTCGTGGAGCGACCGCGGCTACACCACCCATTTTATGACCGGCATCGCCTGGGGAGGCTGCGAAGCGTATTTTAGCGGCGAGTGGGACGGCAAAGAGCATTTGGACGAAGGACAAATATCCGAAGAAGGCGACACTATCACGCACGGATGGCGTTATGGTCCTTATGTGGTGCCGAGTTTGAACTATGTCAAGTTCTTTCAGGAAAGGATTATTGCCCCCGTCATTGACGCCGGCGTGGATGCCATCTATTTGGAAGAGCCTGAGTTTTGGGCAAAATCCGGCTACAGCGATGGCTTCAAACGGGAGTGGCAGGACTACTACGGTTTCCCTTGGCGCGACCAGGCACTCTCGATTGAGAATACCTATTTGTCTAATAAACTGAAGTACCAACTGTATTTCCGCGCCTTGAACGAGGTGTTTAAGTACGCCAAAGAGTACGGCAAAACGAAGGGTATGGACGTGCGCTGTTATGTGCCCACCCACTCGCTGGTCAACTATTCGCAGTGGAACATCATTAGCCCCGAAGCAAGTCTGGCATCGT
>BNTU01000024.1 GCA_025996835.1 Bacteroidia bacterium | reverse complement strand
TAATAGTGGCGGCGTACTTTTCCCACGGAGCGGGACCTACGGATTCGCCCCAATCCTGCATTTCACCGATGCCGAATATCTCAAGTATTTTGCCGTCTGTTTCTGCATCTATGTTGACAATATTCCATTTCTCCATCACACGCACTTCGCAAGTCGCCGTTTTGTTACTGTTTTGGGTGGTTACCGTTATGAAGGCTCTGCCTGCTTTTTTGGCTGTTACTATGCCGGTGGTGCTTACAGTGGCTATGGTCGGGTCGCTGCTCGTCCATGTTATGCCTTTGTTGGTAGCGTCGTCGGGTTGTATTGTGGCAATGAGGGAGGCTGTTGGTTGCGACCAGACGCCGATGCTCAGGGTGAGATTTTGTTCATTGAGACCAACGCTTGTTACAGATTTAATCCACTGCGCGTATAACGTTACGTCGGCTACCAAATAGAACATATCGTGTTCTTTCCACTCCACAGGAGTGTTTTGCCCCCGAGACCATCCGGCAAATTGTGCGTTGAACGGTGCTTTAAAGTTATTCCAGGGTAAGGCTATATTGCTGCTTTGTCTTGTTACCGGTTCCATCGTTCCTGTACCTCCGTTGGGTTGGAAGGTGATGGTGCAGAGACGCGCCCACACCGCATATAGCGTGGCGTTTGCATTGGTGGTATAACTGTTTGCCGGCAACGAAGCAGTTTCAGTGCGGTCTGTATGCCATCCTTTGAAAACATGATTGGTTCTCGTTAAGTTTCCCGGATTGTAACCGGCTCCTACGGCGGTGTAAGTTACATTGTGCGTTTTTGTGCCATCCGGAGGAACAGTTCCTCCGGTGGCTCCATTGCCATCGTATGTGATAGTGTAGGTGGTAGGTGGTGGTGGAGAGAGCACCCACACCGCATATAGCGTGGCGGCAGCATTGACGGTATAACTTGTCAACGGAGTAGTGGCAGTGCTGTTTGTATGCCATCCGTTGAAAGTGTAACCGGTTCTCGTTAAGTTTCCAGGATTATAACCGGCTCCTACGGCGGTGTAAGCCACATCGTGTTCTTTTCTGCCATTAGCGGGAACAGAACCTCCGGTGTGTCTATTGCCATTGTACGTGATAATGTAGGTGGCATCGCCATCAGCATCGCCGTCAGCATCGCCGTCAGCATCGCCATCAGCATCGCCATCAGCATCGCCGTCAGCATCGCCGTCAGCATCGCCATCAGCATCGCCATCAGCATCAGCATCGCCATCGATTACGGGCACCCACACTGCATATAGCGTGGCGGCAGCATTGACGGTATAACTTGTCAACGGAGTAGTGGCAGTGCTGTTTGTATGCCAACCGTTGAAAGTGTAACCGGTTCTCGTTAAGTTTCCCGGATTATAACCGGCTCCTACGGCGGTGTAAGACACATTGTACGTTTTTGTACCATTAGCGGGAACAGTGCCTCCGGTGGCTCCATTGGCATTGTACGTGATAGCGTAGGTGGTTGGTGGTGTGGGGGTGAGCACCCACACCGCATATAGCGTGGTGGCAGCATTGACGGTATAACTTGTCAACGGAGTAGTGGCAGTGCTGTTTGTATGCCAACCGTTGAAAGTGTAACCGGTTTTCGTTAAGCCTCCCGGATTGTGACCGACTCCTACGGCGGTGTAAGCCACATTGTATGTTTTTGTGCCATTAGCGGGAACAGAACCTCCGGTGTGTCCATTGCCACTGTACGTGATAGTGTAGGTAATGGGCACCCACACTGCATATAGCGTGGCGGCAGCATTGACGGTATAACTTGTCAACGGAGTAGTGGCAGTGCTGCTTGTATTCCAACCGTTGAAAGTGTAACCGGTTCTCGTTAAGTTTCCCGGATTGTGACCGACTCCTACGGCGGTGTAAGCCACATCGTGTGTTTTTGTGCCATTAGCGGGAACAGAACCTCCGGTGTGTCCATTGCCATTGTATGTGATAGTGTAGGTAATGGGCACCCACACTGCATATAGCGTGGCGGCAGCATTGACGGTATAACTTGTCAACGGAGTAGTGGCTGTGCTGTTTGTATTCCAACCGTTGAAAGTGTAACCGGTTCTCGTTAAGCCCTTCGGATTATAACCGGCTCCTACGGCGGTGTAAGCCACATCGTACGCTTTTATGCTATCATTGGGCGCAGAACCTCCGGTGTGTCCATTGCCATCGTACTTGATAGTGTAGGTAGTGGGCGTACAAGTTCCATTGTTATTAGCTGCTGTTTGACCATTCTGGACAATATCCCAATCGGCTTGAGCATCTACATCGGCTTGGTCTGTTGAAGATGTGTATTTCCCCGCCTCAACAACATATTCATAATTTGAACCGGTTTGACCTGTGGGACAATCATTTTTAGTAAATACTTGGCTCTGTCTAACATTTGAGTAAGTACAACCATTATTAGCATTGTTTTGACCATTTCCTATCATTTCTACATTGGCCTTATTATCTGCATCGGCTTGACTAATGGTAGATGTGTATTTCCCCGCCGGAACTGTATAAAGCACTGTTGAACCGTCACAAGCTCTAATAAAAGAGCCATTTAGGGTTCCATTACAGTAGGTTTTTCTGAGCACCGGAAGCCCTCTGGTAGAACCTGTATCATCAGCGGGCATAGCCCAAACGTTCGTGAAATCCCAAGTCGGCAAATTAGTTGCAAACCATGTTGTAGATTTAAAATCAGTAAGTGATGCATTTTCTCCATGATAGTCGTTCGGACCTATATTGGAGACCGGCACCACACCATTAATTGTCATATCTTGGTTAGCATAACAATTAGTTGACCTTTCCGTTGGCATCGTTATTCTACCGGCAGCAAAAGTAATAGTAGCCGCATCAGGAGCATCTATTATGGCATTAGCTGCAAAACTATTTAAAATTAGAGGAGATGAGCCATGACTTCTACCTATACCAAAACTCCAAGCAGCGTACATATCACCTGCATTGTAGCAATTATAGACTCTCGATGTCGTTGAAAAATGAGACCCCGCAATGCCACAACATCGCCAGCTGTCACCATAAAGTACAAAATTAGCAATGTTATAACAATTTTCGATGCTACCTGCACTAATCACCAAGCCGACAATGCCTCCTACACAATGAACATTACTCGTAGGAAGATTGGCGGTTATAGTGCCGGTTACCCCTAAATTTTTAATGGTGTTATCGAAAATCACACCAAACACTCCTTGATAAACTTTTTCATTAGGAGTGAAATTCATATTTACATTCACTTCATGTCCCCACCCATCCAAGTTACCCTTAAAAGGCGTTGTGATAGTATCACCAATGATTTTTGTAATACCTGTCAAATCTTTTGTTAACACAAAATACTTGTCGTAATAATCATTTCCTCCATTGACAGCATCCGCCAAATCTTCCCAATCTGTTTTGCTGGTAATGAGATAAGGGTCGGTAGACGTGCCCGAACCGCCGCCGAATGTCTGTGCCACCGCAGTGCTGCACGTTATCCATGCGAGCATCGTAAGTAAAAATGTCTTTTTCATAACATAACTTGTTAGTAATTTGTTTATAACTTTTGTTATTCGGCGGCAAAGGTACGAAATAATTATGAGTTATGAGTTATGAGTTATGAGTTATGAGTTATGAGTTTTTTTGAAAAAATTATGCCACCAACGCATTCAGCGACCGGGCTAATTCGCCCAAATCATTGATATTTAGCATTTTGGCATCTTTGCCGTACATATATTGGCAATCGGCGAAGGTGGTTTTTATTTCTTCCATGCGCCATTTTTCGGATACTATGAAGTAGGACAGCACTTGGATGCCTTTGCGTTTCATACGCAGTACCTCATCGTGGACGTGCTCTATTGCCGGTTTGCCTTCGTAGGTGCAGTTTTCATCGAGGATGAAGCAGGGCATGCCGTCGTAGAAATTGACGAAGTAGTTTTCGGAATTTTCGGTGGCATTGCGCTCAATCAAATCGGTGATGACGGAGTAGCACAGCCCTTCGGGCGTGGCGGCGGATGCCTTCAAAAAAGGAAATAACTGCTTGATTTTGCTGATTTTATCGCGCTTGCTGTCGTAGGCGACCAACACCAACGGCAGTCGCGACCCATCCGACACCACTTGGTAGCGAAACGAGATGGTGACATTGATGTTTTTGATGAGATACCCCGCCTGAGCAATTGCAACGGCTGTTTTCAGGCTTTTCAAAAAGCAAGTCCCTGCCATGGAGTGCGAGCCGTCGATGGAAATATGAAAATTGACTGCCGGAAATGTTTCTTCTTTGTCGCGATAAAAAATGGCATCGTTGCCGCAGACCACCGAATGGAGCAACCGCTTGTCAATTTTCCCCTCTTGCAGGCGCGAGAAATGCGTTTGCCGTTCGTTGTTGCGAAACGCGATGCGCCGTGCCAACTGATTGCCCAGCCGGATGCCTTCCGACACCGCATTTTGGGTGGGGTTGAGATTTTCGGTGGTGAAAAACGTGTAGCGACCCGAATAAATCATGTCGCGGTTCATGTCTTTGAGCACAATCACTTTGATGCGGCGACCGTCGAAAAAGGTCTGATTTTTGTTGCTCGAATCGTTGGCGAGGAGTTTGAGTTCCTCCTTGTGGCTCACTGAAATGGCTTTTTTGTCCACATCCAAATTCACGGCTTTCAGCACCGCATCTGCCACCTCGCCACTTTCCCACTGCATCAGGATGCCCATCACGCTCTGCGCTTTTTTGATGGCTTCCCAGATTTCGATTGCCAGGTTCAGGCTGTCTTCGGCAGATTTCAGACGCTCAATGTGGTTGATGTCTAACAATTTTTTCACTTCCAGGTAAATGCGAAACATGATTGTACATTCATCTTTTCTATCTAATTCGTGCAGTGTGTTTTGGCAAATTGCGCTGTAATTGTCGCTATGCACGACCTGCACCAACAGCGTGTTTAGGAACGACCTGAACGTGTATTTGTGCCTTTGTATCTCCGGCGCGAAAATTTTCATCGTCTGCACTTCCGCCATAAACATCGCAACGGTTTCGTTTGGAGTGAAATACGAGCGATACGCCTCCGCGATATAGCCCTTGTAGCCCGGCGAGGTGCGCATCGCAAAATCGTCTAACCGCCAATATTCAATCAGCCGGTAGATGTTTTCCATTTCGGCAACGAACCGCTTTTTAGTCTGATACCGCTCAGACGATGTGAGCGGGTTATCTGCCGTGAAATAGCGATTGAGATAATCATCGTTCACCAGCATCACCAACTTGGAAGTCAGCCACTTAGGAGTATAAACAAACGACAAAGTCTCATGAATCGCCAACCCCACAGTAGCATCAATATTGCTCAAATCAGCAGAAATAATGATTTTGTCAATGCTCGACTTCTCATCCCCCACCTTAAACTCCACCGAAATATCGCGCCCCGAAACAATCTTAACAAAATTAGCCACCGCATTCTGCAATTTAAGCAAATCAAACAAGTTGTTCAAATCCGGCTCGCGGTTGACTAACCAATAATCAGAGTATTTATAGTGTTCCATTTGTTATTCGCTGACGGCTTCTCTGTTGAATGAATAGGTCATAGCGTGACGGGATGAAAAAGACTTGCAATAAGGCTCCTGTTTGATAACGGCGTGACCCGATTAAAAAACAGTGCCGTTTTGTCATATTTGCCAATTAAAGGTTTGCCAAGGTAACAGACCTCCTTTTTGTCGCGACTATGATAAACTACTTCGCCTGCAAGAAACTTCTGATTGATTTTGTCGATTTTAGGATTACCCAACAGAATCCACTCATCAGGATAAAGCCGTTCAATTTCGTTGATATTAACTGATTGTTTCATTATCTATTGCTATTAAATATTCTGCAAATTTAGCAAAAATTTTAATGACTATCCGCAATCATACCACTAAAACTCATAACTGCATAACATCCAACAGATTACAACATACAATGAAACCCCCGACCACCCAATGTGGTCAGGGGTTTCCGAGTTAACTATGAACAAAATTTACTTTTTGTAAACCAATTCCAAACCTGCGCTTGAGGTGGTTGCGGTGTAAATATTCTCCCCTATGTTTTTGCCGTAGAACACATTCCATCCTTGTTTTAAGGCTATGTTTGTGAAAGTGTAGGTAGCAGTCGGGTTATTCAGAAATTTAGTCAACGTTCCATTCAACACAGCAGCTTTATCAACATAGATGATTTCAAGTCTGTTACTAGTTGCACCAGTATACTCGAAGTCAAACCGTCCAGCGGCTGTTTCTCCTTTATAGGCATCAACGCTACCAAACGGTAAGGATTTTACCGTTTTGTCACTTAACACGTTTCCCGTTGCCCCGGTATAGCTTGACCTGTCTTCGTCTGATCCGTGAATAAAAGCATTCCGTTTTAAACAACCATCAGGAACCGCACCGAAAGTGAGTGTAAAGACCTTATCTTTGTACACTCCTTCGGCAACTGTTACCTTATCACTGTTCGCATCATACGCTGTCAATTTCACAGCATCAACAGCAGTGTTTGCAGGACCACTGCTGAGGGTTACTGTAAGTTTGTTGCCATCAAAGACAATACCAGGCGTAGTGGTGCCACCATTGTTGTTCTCTCCATTGTTGTTACCGCCGTTTTCCTCTGTTTCCGGTGTGTTGTCTTTATCATCATCACCGCAAGAGGTAATACACACTGCTGAAACAGCCATTGCTGCCAGCAAAAATACATTTTTTAACTTTTTCATCTTTTTTAATTTTAAAATCTATACCCAACTGAAAATAAGCCATCAATAATAGAGCCGGGACCTGATACGGCCCATCCTAAATTATCGAGAACACCCCCTGCTGCATCATCGGGAACGGGCACGCCGCCAACAAACTTAACCCCAAAATTAACGTCTATTGACCATTTGTCATCTTTCCCAAATAACATTTGATAACCGGCTGTAAGTCCTCCGCCCACATTGAAAAATGTTTGCGTTTTTGTAACCGGATCTCCATTCATCATTACGCCCGCGAGATAGATTGGCGCAGTTTCACCGTCCTTCAGCTTATACGTTGCGTAATCATTCAGGTGCATACCGAACACGATTTTTGCTTGTGCATAAAATCCTTCGGGCGCATGCTTTTTGAAATAATACCTGACAATCGGAGCTAATTGACCTCCGGGAAAATCACCATAATAGCCTGTCAATAAGGCTCCATAACTGATTTTGTCACTCAAAGGCTTTTCGTACTTAATACGAACTCCATGCATAAGTTGAACAGGTGAAATGCCAATAACGGCTTTCGAACTTTCTGATTGGGCGAACATCGAAACAGATGTCATGATAGCCACACTCACTAAAAATACTTTTTTTAACTTTTTCATACTTGAATTTTTTTTACGTCCGTTCCTTATACGGACGATTAAATTATTAAAATAGTTCCTACTCTAAAAGGCTTCGTAGGTGTCTTGCCCCCTTTTAATCAGTTGTTGGGCAACTGTTGTCCTTCCTCACAATACGCAGCATAAAAAAAGCGCGGACAAAATTCTAATATCTCTATCCGTACTGTGAGGTCTTCAACTACCTATTGCTCAAATAAAATGAATTTGCCCGTGCCGTAGCACGAACGTCTCCACTTTTATCCATTGAGCAATCGTTGAAATTGTTGAAGTTTCACAGCACTCAGAATACAAGCTATAACGCTTTTTCCAAAATGTCTTAAAATGTGCGTATTACCGCTGTCATGTCATCATAATCTCCTATAATTTAGAAAGTTAATCACGCCCTTATCTGCTCATTCATTCGAGCCGATACCGGTCGACATTTGCCTATTCATTACTTAGCGCAAATTCGGGCGCAAAGGTAAGGTTTTCTTTTAAGCAATCTTCATGTTTTTGACCATTTTTGCGTTAAACTATGTTAATAACAGTGTTAAATGTTCTTAAATTAGTAAAAATGTGTTATGGAAATACCATGTATAATCCCTTTCAGAATAAATTGTAGCACACGAAGTTAGTATAAACATCAGGCAAATACTCTTTAATGTGTTTTTTATTGTCCTCTTTTTCATCTTTATAAATACTTCTGCGCCAATTGCTTCACAAACGTTCGCTCGCTGTCATTCCCCCCAACGGGGTCATACGCCGGGTAAATCAGGATTTCGGCGGCTTCGGCGAGTGTGAAGCCGTTTTCGAGCAGGCGTGCCATTTCGAGGGTGGTGCGGGTGGAGATGGAGAAGCTGATTTTGGGGCTGTGGCTTTGCACTTCCTTTCGGGTGCGTTCCGCTATTTGGGCGATGACGTGCAGGCTTCGCTTCTCTGCATTGGGGAAATAGGTTTGCAGCAGCGCATATTCTTCGTCCAAATTCAGCACTTCCATTTCAATTTGCAAAAACCTGTCTAACAAGCCTTTATCCATCGTGCGCGACGAGGTGTATTCGTTGCCGATGTTGGCGGTTGCCATGAATGTGATGCCTTCGGCGACCTCCACTGTCGGGCTGTCCACCTCCTCGTCCAAGCGCAGGTAGCGTTGGTTGATGTCTAAAACCGACATCAGGATGTTCCACGCTTCGGGGTGGGCGCGGGAAATTTCGTCTAACAGGATGATGGCGTTGGGGATTTGAATGGCTTTCACAAAATAGGATTGGGAGAAAAATGTGCCCGCAGACTTGTCGTAGTGGGTGTTGCCGATGAACGTTGAGCGCGGGTCTTGCGTACTGCCACAGTTGATGTAGAAAAACGGGTGCTCGGCTTTGTATGCCTCTGCAATCTGCTTGATAGTCACCGTTTTACCACTTCCGGCAGGACCCGTGATAAGCACATTTTTCCCTTGTAAAACGCAGTAATTTAAAAATTTCCATTTCACATCGGAAATGAATAATTCTGCGGGCTTAGCCTTGTATGCGGCTGTAATTTCGTTTCCCATTGTTTGAACGATTTTTTTTTGCAAAAGTACAAAAAAAATGCGTCTTTTTGCCTGCTATTTTCAATTTAATATGTATCTTTGCGCAATTTTTTACAACAATAACGAACATGGACACTCAACCCACATTTGAATCCTCTCTCAAGTCGATTGACACGGAAGAATGGCTTGACATTCATTTTCATCGACCTATGGGCTATCGCTGGGCGTTGCTGGCGCGACGATTTGGCATCACACCTAACCAGGTGACGATATTCTCGATTTTTGTTGGCATGGCGGGAGGCGTTTGCTTTTATTTTCCCGACCTGTGGCTCACGCTTTTGGGCGGGTTTTTCTTGACATGGGCTAATTCGCTCGACTGTGCCGATGGGCAATTAGCGCGCATGACGGGACAAAAAACGGAGCTGGGGCGCATTCTCGATGGTGTGGCGGGCGATTTTTGGTGGGCTGCCATCTACATCGGGATGATTGCTCGCCTTTGGACCGAAAACGGCTTTTTTATACTCATCATTGTGCTGATGACCGCCTATTACCACAGCAAACAGGCGCAAATGGCAGATTATTACAGGCAAATACATCTCCTGTTTCTCAACGGGAAAAACGGCAGCGAACTCGACCACTCCGAAGAGGTTGAAAAAAAATATCAGGCTCTGACATGGAAAAAGCCCGTTTTTAAGTTTTTCCGGTGGACATACCTCCATTACACTAAGGCACAGGAGGACACGACGCCGAAGTTTCAGGCAATGATGGCGGTGATTGACGACAAATATAAAGGTGAAGCTCCTAAATGGTTAAACCAAGGCTGGCGCGAGAAAAGCCTCCCTATATTGCCAATTACCAATATGTTATCGTTTAATTTGCGGGCGATTTTACTCTTCCTCTGCGTGTTGTTTGGGCAACCATGGATTTATTTAGTCATCGAACTCACGGTGATGAACGGGCTGCTCCATTATATGACGCACAAATATGAACAGCTGGCAGACTCATTCACGACGGAGTTGTTGGAATCATGAAAAATAAGCTCATCGACTTAGACCTCCTCCAAAGTGCCGCCCCGATTTTCAAAAAATGGTACGGAGCCGTTTTAGCCAAGTGCGTGATGAAAATCGCAGGCTTGGAGAAGGTGAACCGCGTTTACGACACCGCCAAGCACCAGACCGGCACCGACATCGAAGATGCGATGATTGACGGCTTGGGCATCACGCGGAAAGTGCACAACATAGAAGTGTTGAAACAGTTTGACGGAAAGCCGTTTATCACCGTGTCCAACCACCCCTACGGGCATATCGACGGCATTATGCTGATAGGTGAAGTGGCAAAAGTGCGCCCCGATTTCAAGGTGATGGTCAACTGGATGCTCGGGCAAGTCGACATCATGGACGACCATTTCATTGGTGTAAACCCCTTTGTAGCAGGTGTTTCGAGCCAATCCAGTATGGGTGGCGTAAAAGAATCGCTGCAGCATCTGAAAGAGGGTCATGCGTTGGGATTTTTCCCGGCGGGTGCGATGTCGTTCAGCATCGGCGGCGGCAAAATACACGACCGAGAGTGGCAAGAGGGGGTCATCAAACTGATTCAGAAAGCCAACGTGCCTGTGGTTCCGGTGTTCATTTCCGGACAAAATTCCAAATTTTTCTACTTCTTAGGCAAAATCAATTGGCGCATCCGCACCGTCCGCCTCTGCCACGAATTAGACACCAAAAAAGGCAAAACCATCAATATGCTCTTCGGCAAACCCATATTACCCGAAGAGCAAAAGCAATTCACCACCAAAGAGTTAGGTGCATTTTTGCAAGAAAAAACATACGCATTGGGAAAAAACGACTGACCCCAAAGGCTCTGTCATTGCGGGCTTGCCCCGCAATCCTCTGAAAAGGCTCTGTCATTGCGGGCTTGCCCCGCAATCCCCCAACCTTTCAAAAAAAGTATTTCCAAATCGGCACAACCTCAATATCACCTGCTTGCTGTTCCTGATTGTAGGTGATAACCGTTTTGCGACTTAGTTTGATGTCTTTTTCCACATTTTTAAAGCCTGCAAATTCGCGTCCGCTGTTTTCGGGCGTGAGTTCGTAACACACTTGAACTGCTTGATAATCAAAGCCGTTCTTAATCACAAAATCGCATTCGCCGTTGCTGTTGGCAAACGTTATTTCTTCGGTGTTTTGTTTTTGCAACTCGTTGAAAACAAAATTTTCAAAAAGAGCACCCTTGTTGTCGAAAAAGCGATAAGAAGCGGCGTTCATCAAGCCTGTGTCTGCCACATAAATTTTGTGACTGTTGCGCACATTCTCTTTCAGTGAAAATGCAAAGTTTGAAACATTCTGAATTATATAACTGTCATTCAGTATGTTAATGTATCTTCTTGCCGTATTTTCGTTTGTTCCTGCCGCAACGCCCAAACTCTTGTATGAAAAAATTGCACCTGCATTTGAAATAGAGTAAAGCAACATTTTTTTGAAAGTGGTAATATCATCTATCTGATAGCGTGATACGCAATCTTTCATGATGATGGAATCAAAATAACTTTTCAGCAAATTTGATTTTGTACCGGCGTTCTTTTGCAATCTAATTTCGGGAAAACAGCCCCATTCCAAACAATTGTCAATAATTCTCAATGCGGTGGCACGTTCTTTAACGACAGTCAAATAATCGGTCAATCCGTTATCAGCAAAAATTTCTTTCAATGAAAATGGAAAAACATCATTATCTAAATATCTGCCTGACAGCAAAGTAGAGTATTCACTGTTCAAAAAAGAAGAATTGGAGCCTGTAACGAAAATCTTCTTGAAAACTTCGCTGTCATAAGTGCTTTTCACGAAATATTCCCATTTCGTCACGGTCTGAACTTCGTCCAAAAACAGATATTCTACCTTTTCTCCCGTAATTTTTTCGGCGGTGTTGATGATTGAATAAAACAATGCCGGATTTTCCCAAACTTCAAAATACTGAGGGTCGTCCATATTCAACATCAAAATGGCTTTCGGATTTGTCTGCTGCATCAATTCGTTTATCAGCATACGAAATAGTGAGGACTTTCCACATCGCCGGATACCCGTAAGTATCTGGATATGTCTCGTTTGCAGATTTTCTAACAACCTGTCGTACACCTCTCTTGTCTGCAAATGCTGATAGCATTTGCCGCTCCAATGCGGATTTTGCTGAATTATTGTCTGTTCCATATCACAAATTTTCGGCAAAGGTACAACTTTTTTTCGAAAAAACAACAATTTTCACGAAATTGATTTCGGAAAATTGTTCTATTTAACGAAGTTGATTTCGTCAAATATAATATTTTAACGAAATTGATTTCGTTAAATGATGTGTTTTAACGAAATTAATTTCGTCAAATGACATATTTTAACGAAAATGCTTTCGTAAAATGGAGTATTTTAACGAAATCATTTTCGTCAAATTGGCTATTCGTCAAAGACAAAATATTTTCTTGCAAAATTATGTTTACCTTTGCACCGAAATTATTTGTTTTTTTTCAGATGAATACACAACGATATATGCAGCGCGGGGTGTCGGCTTCGAAAGAGGACGTGCACGCTGCCATCAAAAACAGTGATAAAGGGCTGTATCCCAAGGCGTTTTGCAAAATTATCCCCGACATTTTGGGCGGCGACCTTGCCTGCTGTAATATTATGCACGCCGATGGTGCGGGCACAAAATCGGCGTTGGCATACCTCTATTGGAAAGAAACGGGCGATTTGTCGGTTTGGAAAGGTATCGCACAGGATGCCCTGATAATGAATATCGACGATTTGCTGTGCGTGGGCGCAACGGACAATATCCTGCTGTCATCAACCATCGGGCGTAACAAACACCTGATTTCGGGCGACGTCATCTCTGCCATCATCAACGGCACCAACGAATTATGCGAAGAATTGAGCCGCCTCGGTGTGCATATCTACCCCACCGGCGGCGAAACTGCCGATGTGGGCGACTTAGTGCGCACAATCATCGTAGACAGCACCGTCACCTGCCGCATGAAACGCGCCGATGTGATAGACAACGCCAACATCCAAGCAGGCGACGTGATTGTAGGGCTAAGTTCATCAGGCAAAGCCACTTACGAGAAAGAATACAACGGCGGCATGGGCAGCAACGGGCTGACAAGTGCCCGCCACGATGTGTTCGCCAATTACTTGGCAAAGAAATACCCCGAAAGCTACGACCCCAACGTGCCGACCGACCTCGTCTATTCGGGGCAAAAAAAACTAACCGACCAAATCGAAGGGCTGGGCATCGACGCGGGAAAATTAGTGCTCTCGCCCACCCGCACCTACGCGCCAGTCATCAAAAAACTGTTGGACGAGCTACGCCCCAAAATTCACGGCATGGTGCATGTGTCAGGTGGGGCGCAAACAAAAATTCTGCATTTCATCGACAATCTGAAAGTTACCAAAAACAACCTATTCCCCGTCCCGCCCCTCTTCAAACTGATTCAGGAACAGTCGGGAACGAGCTGGCAAGAGATGTACAAAGTCTTCAATATGGGTCACCGCATGGAAATCTACCTCCCGCCGCAGTATGCCGAAGCCGTCATCGCTGTTTCACAATCATTTGGCATTGATGCACAAGTAGTGGGCTTTGTGGAGGCAGCTACTCAAAAAGAACTGGTGATTGAGAGCGAGTTTGGGAAATTCATCTATTAAAAAGTAAGGGCAGGTCGCGCCCTGCCCATACAATTTCAAAATTAACGTTCCTGTGATTACAACACGCCTTGCGCCATCATTGCTTTTGCCACTTTCATGAAACCGGCTATGTTGGCACCTTTCACATAGTCGATGGTGCCGTCCGGCTGGGTGCCGTATTTCACACATTGCGCGTGAATACTTTTCATGATTTGTTGCAGTTTGGCGTCCACTTCTTCGCGTGTCCACGACAGCCGAATGGCGTTTTGGGTCATCTCCAAGCCTGATGTTGCCACGCCGCCTGCGTTTGCCGCTTTGCCCGGCGCATACAGGATACCTGCTTTTTGGAACACTTCGATGGCTTCCGGCGTCGATGGCATGTTCGCACCTTCGCTCACGGCAATGCAACCGGTTTCAACCAAATGTTTGGCATCTTCCAGCCGTATCTCGTTTTGAGTGGCAGAAGGCAAGGCTATATCGCCCACTTCAGACCATACGCGCCCTCCGGCTACATATTTGCAGCCGTATTTTTCGGCATACTCGTGGATACGTCCGCGATATTCGTTTTTCAGTTCCATCACATAATCCAATTTTTCGCGGGTGATGCCTGCCGGGTCATAAATATAGCCGTCGGAATCGGACAACGAGGTCGGAATTGCGCCCAATTCGAGCAACTTTTCGCAGGTGTATTGCGCCACATTGCCCGAGCCGGAGACCAAACATTTCTTGCCTTTGATGTCGATGTTTCGCGTTTTTAACATTTCCAACAGGAAATAGATATTACCGTAGCCCGTTGCTTCGGGACGAATCAGGGAGCCGCCAAAGTCCAAGCCTTTACCGGTGAGAACGCCCGTAAATTCGCCCTGCAACTTCTTGTACATCCCAAACAGATAGCCGATTTCGCGACCGCCTACACCAATATCACCCGCCGGAACATCCGTATCGGAGCCAATATGTTTCCACAATTCAAGCATAAAAGCCTGACAAAAACGCATCACTTCGGCGTTAGATTTTCCTTTCGGAGTAAAGTCCGAACCACCCTTAGCACCGCCCATAGGCAGTGTGGTCAAGGCGTTTTTGAATGTCTGCTCAAACGCCAAAAACTTCAAAATAGAGGCATTGACCGATGCGTGCAAACGAAGCCCGCCCTTGTATGGACCAATCACGTTGCTGTGTTGGACACGGTAGCCGGTGTTCACCTTGACATTGCCCTTGTCGTCCACCCAAGAGACACGGAACGTAAAAATCCGGTCAGGGATGCACAACCGCTCGATGAGGTTGGCTTTTTCAAACTCCGGATGCGCATTATACACAGTCTCAATCGACTCTAACACTTCCGTCACGGCTTGCAGATATTCCGGCTCATTCGGAAATCTCCGCTTCAAATCATTTAGCACTTCTTGTACTTTCATTGTAATAATTTTTTTAGCGGACTTCTAAAAAACACCAATTTTACATTTTAATTTTATAACAGAACCGAAGTCCATTTAAACTCTGCTCAAAATCGGGGACAAAGTTAAGAAAAATTTCTATTCACGCCAAACGGCATTTTGTCATTTTTTTTGCCTTTTACTTCATCCATCAGTAATACATTGTTCCATTTTGTGCAAATGTAGTTCTTGATTTTGTTCCCGGAAAAGCAACTACATTGCCGTCTAATTCACTTTTAGCCAATTATTTACAATTTTCCAAATACCGCGGTTCAAACTTCTGCAACACATACAATTCCAACTCATGGTCGCCCGAAACCGTAACGCTTTCGACATATTCCCAATTATTCTTCTCAAAGTTGAATAAAAATATGTCTACATCTGCAGGGTATTTGAATACACGCATTATTACCATTTCATCGTTCATTTGTTCTGCTTCTGGAACGTCTATATAGGTGGCGGATTTTTTGTTGTCAAAAACAGTTATAACAAATTTAAAGTGTTGCTGCCCTAATCGTTCTATAAAATTAGCCATATCCAGATTCCAAATATTTGCAGGAAGATTCCATTTTTTCAATGTATCCACATTATTGAGATGATATTTGTTCAATAAAAATTGAATAGAATCTTCTACATTCTGATTATCAACTAATCTAAATTTATAGCTTTGCTTAAAATAATCTTTCTTTGTGTAGGTGGGTCCCCCCTCCAAAAACGGCTCTTTACACCTAAAATCATACATATCCTTGTATTTTAAATACCAATCACTATTTTCTCCTTGCATTTTAAAAGCATGATAATCCAATTCTAAAACATCATAAGGTAAAACAGTATATCCGGCACCTAACCTATTATTCACAATAGGTACTGGATTTTTTTCAAACACATTAAACTCATTTTGCATTTGAGCTGTAATAATGGTGGTTTGACACAAAATAATGAGAACAATTACTGTTTTTTGTAATAAGTTAGCGAGTACTTTCATTTGTTGTTGAATTTATATTTAAATTTATTAATCTCTTACATCTCCCCTTTTTATCCACCCTGTTACAAGCTTTTTACCCTCATATTCAACTTTGAGCCAATCATCTTGCTCCTCTATAACTGTTACAACATCGCCTTTTATAAAATACATTTTTGTTGGGGTATTGGAGGCTGAATAAATGACACTTTTATTAATAACAACTTCTACTACATCAATATTTAAATATTCTTTAAGATAGTTTTGTTTGTCTTTTTTGCCACGTTTATATAGTAAGTGCAATGTCAAAGCAGGTAAACGTTCCAGTTGGACATACTCTGCTAATTTCCCCCTCCCTCGATATACCCCTGTTCGGCGTAGGCTCTGCCTACGTCGTATTAAACGCAAGGCTCCAGCCTTGCAACAAGCCGTAAGGCTTGTATTTTTCGCCTTTTTGTTTTCATATTCTCTATTCATTTTGTTTTATCTAATTTATTAATAATCAATTCTTTATACAAATTTTCGCCTCTACCGCAAGGCTGGAGCCTTGCTTTTAATCCAACGTAGGCAGAGCCTACGCTGAACTGGGGGTTTACCCCCCTAAATGCTATGTTTTCATCATAAACTCTTTATTTTATTTAAAACTCCGGCGGCAAAGGTAATTTTTTTTTAATACGCACGCTTTTAATTTCAGAAAAAACATCAAACAAAATTACAACTTGAGCAATACCAACTTCAATTCCTCTATTTTTTCAAAATCATTATCAAAAGTAATCAATGGAATATCTGAATAAATTGCGGTGGCAGCAATAATGGCATCAGGTAAATTCATTCTGTATTTTTGTTTCAACTGTTTCACAAGTTGCTTTACCGGCGGAAGCAGGTCAATCACAAAACAACTTTCCACTAACATATCAATTATGGACGTTTCCTTAGGGGTAATGTTTTGTTTTCCGTACAATTCCAATTCTGTAATGACTGAAATAGATACCTGTTTTCCAATTAAAAGAGTAACAACTTCCGAATTGTGTCCCAATAAATGTATCAGCGTGTTGGTATCACAAAGCACTCTAATTCCACTCATTGCGAATGCGTTTTTGATATTCCAATGGGTCTTCGCCCCATTCTATTGTGCCTGCAAACTTTTTTGCGCCGAAAGTTTTGACGGGCTTAAATTCGCTCATCATTTGATTGACTTTCTTTTTGTTATACCTCTTTTCTATTACGACTACCATAATATTTTATTGTCTTAAACTCTCGCAAAGGTAATATAAATTATTTAAAACACAAAATGTTAGGTGCTTTTTTCAGGGTCAACGCATTAAAAATTGGTCAGCACTCCACCATTTAAGCCCGTATGCTACGGCGTTACCCTTGTTCGGCGTAGGCTCTGCCTACGTCGTATTAAACGCAAGGCTCCAGCCTTGCAACAAGCCGTAAGGCTTGTATTTTTCGCCTTTTTGTTTTCATATTCTCTATTCATTTTCTTTATCTAATTTATTAATAATCAATTCTTTATACAAATTTTCGCCTCTGCCGCAAGGCTGGAGCCTTGCTTTTAATCCAACGTAGGCAGAGCCTACGCTGAACTGGGGTTCTACTGGAAATTGTGTGGAAAGATATTTTGTGTGTATCACTTCCACACAAATAACGGTAGAACCATTTTTAAATGTAAACGGACAGGTACGTTATTTATTGTAACATCCTTAACCAAAATAGTAGCCACCAACTGCTGCTACCCCGCCTGAACATAGATGGCAGACACAATATCCGGCTACAGAAAACCACCCGTGTCGTTCTCGTCGTCCCTAATTGCCGCTGATAGCCGTGTATTGCATCGCAATCACCGCATCGGGATATGCCAATTCTTTTTGGATGGCTCGGATGCCTTTCGCAATCATGGGGTCGCCATACAAATAGACCGGGTAGAATGCCTGTTCGCCATAGATATTCAGCAAGATGTGGGCGTATGTGGTTTGCAAAATCTCTTTGTAGCAGCGATTGATTTGCAGCGAGCGGCGGCGGATGCCGATGTCTTCGGCATACATCACCACTTTGTAGAGGAGTTGTTGCGCCTTTAAGTAGTCCAACAAGTCGGGGTAGTGGGTGAATTGGCTCAGCAATTCCCGATTTTGTTCAATGTATTCATAAGCGAACCGGTTAAACACATCGTTTTCTTCCAAACTGATGTAATAAGACATGCGGTGTGCCGTGTCCAACGGCACAAAAATATCGGGCATAATGCCGCCGCTACCGTACACTGTTCGGTTGTGCGCCGTTTTGTAAGCGATTGATTTATCCCCTTTTACGTCATCATCGGCAGAATTGTCCCAATTGAATTGGTCAACCCAGCCCTGCGTATATTCTTCGGAGTGTCCCAACTCGTAGGGACGTTGAATGTTGCGTCCCGAAGGGGTGTAATAGCGCGCCACCGTCAGCCGCACTGCCGAACCGTCCGCTAAGTCTATTTGCCTTTGTACCAGCCCTTTGCCATAAGTCAATCGCCCGATAATCAGTCCGCGGTCGTTGTCCTGAATGGCACCGGCAACTATTTCGCTGGCAGAAGCCGACATCTGGTCCACCAGCACCACCAATTGATTGTTGGCAAATTGACCCGTCCCGTCCGAAACGGAGACAAATGGCGAAAAGATGCGCCCTTTGGCACTGACAATCAACTTGCCGGCGGGTAAAAATTCGTTGACGATTTGATAAGCCGCCTCAAAAGCCCCGCCGCCATTCATCCGCAAGTCGAGAATGAACGCTTGGCAACCTTCGGCTTGCAACTCCGCCGCCGCCTGCATAAATTCATTGTAAGTGGAATGGCTGAATTTATCCCAAATCTTGATGTAACCAATGCCCTCAGCTATCTGAAACGCCGCCCGAACAGTCGTTTGCGGAATATAATCGCGCCGGATGATGTAATTGTCTATACTTGGTGCATCCTTGTGCAGGATGCCTAACTGGACGGTTGTGCCTATATCGCCGCGCAAAGTTTGCAGTGTGGACTCTTCCGTGCGGTCTTCGGCGGTCAATGGTTTGCCGTTGATAGAGAGGAGGCGGTCGCCGGGGATAATTCCCGCTTTGGAAGCCGGTCCGCCCTGTGTTACCGTAGCCACCACAATCGTGTCTTTATACACAAAATAGGTGATGCCTATGCCGCCAAATTGCCCGTTCATCTCCTCGTTTGCCTGTTGCAATTCACCGGCAGCAATGTAGGTGGAATGAGGGTCAAGTTCGCTCACAATGTTGTACATGGCTCTTTCGGTCATATCCGGAACGCTGATAGAATCCACATAATCGGCACTGATAAGGGAGAGAATGGTGTCAATCTTGTTGGGAGCCTTGTACGCACGCCGCTCACCAATCACAACCCCTGCCACCAGGGCGCAACCGATGGATGCGATGCTCCACAAAAAAAATCCTATTGCCTTTCCGAACTTCATAATTCGCTTTTATCAATGTATTGCATTTCAATGCCCGCCCGTTCCAAAATATCCAGCCCGTCTGTCAAACGGTATTTTTCGCAATACACAATTCGCTTGATTCCTGCCTGTATGATGAGTTTTGCACACTCAATGCAGGGGGAAGTGGTAACGTAGAGCGTCGCGCCGAGACTGTTGTTGCTCGAACAAGCCAATTTTGTGATGGCGTTGGCTTCGGCGTGCAGCACATACAATTTTGTAAGCCCGTTTTCGTCTTCGCAACAGTTTTCAAAGCCGGAAGGAGTGCCGTTGTAGCCATCAGAAATTATCATTTTGTCTTTGACAATGAGTGCGCCTACCTGTCGCCGTTGGCAATAGGAATTTTCAGACCATATCTTCGCCATTCGCAAATAGCGTCTGTCTAATGCCTTTTGTTTGTCTGTAATCACTCAATTTAGTTATGAGTTATGAATTATGAGTTATGAGTTTGGGCGGTCAAATTTGGTTTTCTTCCTTTGTTGGGGGAGTGCGCAATGCGAGCACCAAATAGGGGAATACAAAGCCAAACAGCAGGCACCACAAATACACACTACTCCGTTGGGGTGATTCCTTATCGGTGGCTAAGGGCGATTCCACTATTTTTGCAGCCGGTACGGACAACGCCATTGCCAACTCGATGCGTTGTTTTTCCTGCAAGAGCCGGTCGCGTTCCAACAATCCGCTGCCATAATCAGCCAACCGCGCAACCAAATAGCCGTCAAAGGCTTTAATGTTGATGGGCGAGGTCCGAGTATCTCGCATTTTATTTTTGTCGTCGTCCTGCTTTTTCAAAATAATATTTTCGTCCGGCTCTTCCAAACTTATTATGTTTGTCAGACTGTCTTGCCTGATGGCTTCGTTCAGACTATCGCTCTCAAGACCTCCGTAACTATCGTCTTGACGTATTTCTCCATTCAGATTGCCCTGACTGCTCAGATAGTCCTTAGAGCCATCTGTTGGAAGCTCTTTCCGATAGTCATTTTCGCGTGCAAACGCAAATGAGAAGTCCTGCTTAACATTGACAACGGTGTTTTTTTGCTTGTGAACTTGAATGTTCTTCTCCAAAACGGATAAATCGCCTTGCACGTCCGCCAATCTTTGGTCGATAAACGCAAGAGTGGTTGCGAATGCACCATTCCGCTCATTTTCTTTTTCCGTGTTGTAGGTTTCTATCAAGTCGTAGAGAAATGATGCGCCGCGTGATTGGTTGGTTTCGTCCAAAGTAATACGAATCACAGACGAATTGGGTGCTTTCTGTTCGATGTGCAGCGCATTCAAATAGCGTTGCGCCACGAGTACAGCCGGATTTACCACGATGCTCACCGAGCGTTCGTTGGTCAAACCATAGCCATCGTCACCATCCGACAACAGCAAATCGCCAATCGGAGTAGGCAAAATGACCGGCAATTTGTCGGCTTCTACGGTAAAAGATTTTTCTCCATACGAGCCACTGACCTTTATACTCCCTTTTCGTGTCCGCTTGACCTTCATTGTCAGTTCATCCTCCAATTGAGCAAGCGATAAAGAGTCCACCAACAACCGCACAGGCACCCGATATGCCCGCCGTTTGTAGGCATTATAGAGTTCCGTGTCTTTCAATTTGTCTTTGATGACGTAATTGGTGTAATAACCATTTTCTGTGACCACATTTTCTATCAAATCGCGCGAATCAAGGATGTCAATTTCGGTTTGCACATTCAATATATCGCTGTTGGAGTTGTCGCCGGACTTACTTGCCTGCAATACTGTGCCGGCACTCAACTGATACACCTGCGTTGTATAGTGCAAATAGACGTAACCCGCTAAAAGTGCCAAAAGGATGGTCAGCAAAAACCCTTTCCAATAGCAAACCAAATTGAGAACAAGCCACCAAATACCTCTGCTATTTGCCGCTCTCTCATCCATACTTGTAGTGTCTTCTGTTGTATTCCCTCTATATTTCATTGTCCTAACTGTTTCAAAATTGTTTTTGCTTTCAACTCGGCTCTTTTTATCTCAGCGGGATTGTACACATCAATACCCTGCGCCTCCAAATCGGGAAATGTCAGTTTCAGCGATACAGGGACGTTTATCGGCGAACTGAGAACGTCACTGTTGGCTTCATAAATATAGGGCCAATAGACAGAATTGCCATAGCGATGTTCCGCCTCATCCATCAAATTCGTTATATCGGACAAAGGAGCCGACTGATTTGAAGTTATTTTTCCTTCCGGAAGAAAGATAAGCAACATCACACCAAACACAACCAGACAACCCAGCATCAGAGCAACGCGACCATCTTCTTTTTGACGAGCAATAAACTCTGCAAATGTCATGGTCTGCCTCGGAGAACGCACTTTTACCTTTTTAGGCTTTTTGATGCTTTTCTCCTCCGAGATGCTTTTCTCCTCCGAGATGCTTTTCTCCTCCGAGATGTTTTTATTTTCCGCGCTGTTTTTTTCTTCGGTAGAGTTTTCCTCGGAGAGGTCTTTATCCTCTTGGGGAGCGTCTTTGACCTTCTCTACTTCAACGTCGCTCACTTCTTGAACTGCTGCAACGTCTTCTGTCGGCGCAATATCTTTGACCGGCGCAACTTCTCTCGGCGGCGCAACGACTCTCGGCGGTGTAACGACCCTCGGAGCCTCTCTACCGGCAACTTCGCTGCCACCTTCCACTCCGTTGAGCAACTTTCGTAGCGGCTGAGCCACCATATAAACCACTCGGACATCGCCTCTATCGTTTATCATTGGCTTAAACAGACCAATTTCCGGCAGATTGACCTGCTGATTGGCATACATCCGGTCAGAAATAAATTCTTTGGCTGCATTAAAATAGTTAACCCCTTCCAACCCCTGCATAATAGGATTGTCCGGCTTAACTGCCTTAAACATAACGGTGTAACGACCGGATAAGTTCTGCGCTTCAAGATAGCCTAACCCGGGAACAACAACAGACTCGCCTCTTTGAAGCGCAACCGCCATAGCCGACTGTAAGTCTTCCTGAGTCGCCACCTGCCCGTTAAACAGACTTGCATCATCTATTTTTTCTGTCTTTTTTGCCATATACTACATCAACGCGATGCGATAAAATCTATTTCTTTTTCTACAAACGGAACGCTTTCGTCCTGAATTTTTGCCAGCATATCCGCAACGGTCGACTTAATTTGTTCCAAACAGATGGATTTGTAGTCCTGATAGATTTCTTCCATCAATCCTTGCTCTTCATACAGCGTATCCACCTGCACCTCATGCTGGTCAACCACATCTCTGAACTTGATTTCAAGTTCAGACACACTTGACAAAAGTTGTTCCAAAATTGCTCTCTGGTGAGCAAAAGAAGTTAATTTCTCCATTTTTTTATTATATTAAATGTTCATTTATGTTTTTTTTCGGGTGCAAAGGTAGTATTTTTTTTTTTATCTCCAAATATTTTTTGATTTTTTTTTTGCCCCGCCACTTTCAACTACTCATCAGCCGCCATCAATTTCTCATTTTCTTTGCGCTCTCTGCGCTCAAAAAACAAGCACACGCCGCCAATCACAAGTGTAAAGACCATAAGACCTGTCATTGCAACATAATACAAATCCATTTTATTTATCCTCCTTTCCGTTTATTCATAATAATTCAGACAAATATTGAATACATCGTCTTTAGGAATGATGGCTTGGCAGAATGCGGCGACGATTCTAACGGCTGGTCGGGCTTGATGCGGTCGATGATGTCGTAGGCAGTTTCAAAGCCACTGTGTATGACATCTGCCTTTTGTTCGCCATCGTAGTAGCCGGACAAGTGTAAAATGTTGTAAGCGGTGTTAAGTTCTTTGAGCAACTTCCCATCCAATCGTCCCACGTTGGAGGTGTAGAACTCAATAGACCTGCGTTTTTTCTTGGGCATCTCCACACCTTTAAGCTCAAGATAGGTGTCTAATGCAAGTAAAACACCATTGTAAGCCGTGCCGCAGGCTGTGCGCACATACTTTTTGTCGGCATAAAACTTTTCTTCCTTGCGTGCTTTTTGCAAGGTTTCTTTGGCATTGCTCATGTAGCGCATGGCTTCAGCATAAGCACTTTGCTTGATTTCTTCCTGTTCTTCAATTAACATAATCTTTAATTTTAAATTTATATTTCTTTTTCCCGCCCGCAAAGTTACAACTTTTTTCCCAAACAACAACAAACACAGAAAATCCGGGTGCACGACAAATTTCCCTTTAAGCCTGTATGCTACGCCGGAAGCTTGTACGGGGTTATCAAAATTACACCCCATACGGCATAGCCGTCAGGTTAAGGCTGAAAGCCTTGTAGCAATAGCGTAGGGCATCGCCCTACGGACAGAATATGGCATTGAATGCAAGCCCTGAAAGGGCTATAGCAATGGCTGATGCCCTTTCAGGGCGAAACGAGAGGGAGAGGGCATCTTTCGTAGGGCGATGCCCTACGCTATTGCTACAAGGCTTTCAGCCTTAACCTGACGGCTATGCCACTACGGGATTGCTGGCAGGAGGTGGTGCCATCTACCCCGCACTGCGCTTCGCTTGTACGGGGTTATCAAAATTGTACCCCATACGGGGTAACGCCGTAGCATACGGGCAAATTTTAATGTGTTAACCCTGGAAAGTGGCTACGATTCACTCGCGCCACTCGCTTTTGCGAACAAAGATTTTATGCTTCGCTTATTGTTCCAAGAATAGTCATAAATTCTGTGTAGGTAATTATTGGGGTTTGGTTGTGATGCTTCAACACCAATAAATCTTTATCGCCGGTAATGATGTAGTTCGCCGAAATCGTGTCAGCCAAAGATAGCAAATACAATGACAAATGACACCCAAAGATTGGTATCAATTATGACTTTTAACTTTGCCATAGCGCACAGCCCGCACTTCTTCCATTATTTCTTCGTCTGTCAAATTCACGTTCGTAGGGCGCGAACGGATATATTTGTCCAGCAACGACTCCTTGTCGTTAGTTTGCCACCCTTTTTCTTTTGCCAGTTTCTGTATAAATGGCATATCTGTGGGTGGAATGCCTAAAAAAACTGTTTGTAATGCTGTATTCATAACTTTATTTTTTATTTAATCTTCCCGCTGCAAAGTTACAACTTTTATCCCAATCAACAAAAAAAAAGAAAGTGGCTACGATTCACTCGCTCCACCCACTTCGCCGGACAGAAAAAAATTAATTTTCCTGCTCTTTGGCTTTTTTCTCTTCTTGATAGTCTATATAGGTGTAATACCCCCATATTGCTATTGCAAAAGCCAAAAATTCACCTAACACATAATAAGCTGTCATTTTTTGTCCTCCTTATCTTTTTCCATTTCAGATTTGTCATAAATGTACAATAGCGTGATTGAGGTTACATTAAAGTTCATTCGCTAATTGATAGGCTGATTTAAGTACTCGTTTTCCTTCTTTTGCTTCTCTAACCTCTTTTA
This sequence comes from Bacteroidia bacterium, assembly GCA_025996835.1. Lineage (GTDB taxonomy): Bacteria > Bacteroidota > Bacteroidia > Bacteroidales > Azobacteroidaceae > Azobacteroides. Next base: position 5,055 of record BNTU01000024.1, on the reverse strand, counting down.
GCCCCCTTTTGAAACCTTTGACCACTTGGTCAGCCTTTTTGTAAGCCAAAAATTTTTGGTATTCCCTACCGGACATTTCTATTACTACCTTTTCCATAACAACGAATTTAAATTTATAATTTTGTACTTATTTTCCCGCCACAAAGTTACACCTTTTTTCCTAAATTAACAAAACGGCGATTGCTACGCTTTATGACGCCTCTTCTCGCGGATGATTTCAATCCCTGCGTAGATAAGTGCCATGGCTGCTACCATACACATCGCCAATAATCCAAATAACATCCCTTTCATAATTATTCCTCCTTTCCTTTCTTTTTAAAACGTTCATATAAAAATGCACATAATACACTAAGCCCCAAAGCACTCGCGATTATGCCTAAGGCAACCCAATAGATATTGTCTGAAACATCATTCATAAACGATGAAATTATGATAGCGGTGAGCACATACTTCGCCACATCAATAAACATATCACTTATCTTGTCTAATTTGAAAATCATATTATTGTAATTTTCTGCAAAGTTACAACTTTTTTCCCAATCAACAAAAAAAAAGAAAGTGGCTACGATTCACTCGCGCCACTCGCTTTTTGAAGAAAAATCTCACCGATGATTGAAAAACAAATCAAACTGCTTGTCGGAATAATTCCGAAACTGCTTGTCGGAACTAACCATACACATCTTCTCCGTAATAGCCTGCGAAATAAGCATGTGGTCATTCGGGTCGTGATGCTCTATCAAAAATATGGCTATATGGGTATCTACAAGATATCGAGTCCTGGTCATAAGAGTATAATTTATTAGGTTTACTACTTCATTAATGCTCTCATGTCCAAAATCTCAAATACTCCTTCAGGATGGTCATGATATGGCAAATACCTCTTCTTACCTGATGGTGCAGCAATAACCGGACCAACCTTTACACCACCCACATAGTGCCATGATGTGCGCTTTCTCTCTTTTTTAATTTTAGTTTCCATAACAATGAATTTAAATTTATAATTTTGTACTTATTTCCCGCCGCAAAGTTACAACAACAAAATCCCCAAACAACCACCAAAAAATGTGGAAATTTAGAAATGCCGAAAAATTTCTACATTTTTCAATTTCTAATTGCTTCTGCTACTGCTCTGCGGACAAACGTTGTTATTGGCACGCCTGTCCTTTTTGCTGCTTGAACCACTTGTATCTTTTCCTCCGGCGGAAATTCAACATAGATGTGGTCCCAATTTGGATGGTGGGCAAATGTTTCATCAAAGTAGGCGGAAATGTCCTTGCCTGCATCGAATAGCTTGTCAATGTCTTCAATTTTTGTTGTCTTCATATCTTTTTTCTTCATTTTTATGAGCACGACGAACCGAAATAATCCGAATATTAGAGTTCCTGTATGTAATTACTGCCGTATAAATGTGTCCGGAAATGTTTGCCGTTGCAATCCAACCTGTATCAAGGAATCTATCCTCATACTCATAATTTGCAGGAACTTCAATTAAATTGGGATCCTCCCACAAAGATTGAGCTTCAACGAAGTCTATACCGTGTTTAGCTTTATTCGCAGCACTTTTTGCTTCATCAAACTCAAACTTTTTATTCACTTTTTTCTCCTTTCATTATACACCCATGTAATTTTCTGCAAAGGTACAACATTTATCCCAAACAACAAAAAAAAAGAAAGTGGCTACGATTCTCTCGCGCCACTCTCAACTACTCATCAGCCGCCATCAATTTCTCATTTTCTTTGCGCTCTCTGCGCTCAAAAAACAAGCATACGCCGCCAATCACAAGTGTAAAGACCATAAGACCGGTCATTGCAACATAATACAGATCCATTTTATTTATCCTCCTTTCCCATTATTAATAAACACATTCCTACGATAAGCATTACTGCCGTTGCTATGCAACCGTAAAATAATTTCAACTCGGTTGACATTTCTACGAAACTTGAGGTTATAATAACCGCCGTAGCCACGTATTTTGCCACATCCACAACCCACTTGCCGGTTTCGGCACAGATTTTTTTCCAATAGTTCTCTTTCTTCTTTTTCATTGATTCATTGATTTGTTTATTTATTCCCGCCGCAAAGTTACAACTTTTATCCCAATCAACAAAAAAAAAAGAAAGTGGCTACGATTCACTCGCACCACTCTCTTAAACTATCATTCGCCTTGCTCTCTTTGTTCTTCTTTTCTCAGCCACCATGAACTTACAAAGTAGAAACACAAAAAAGACAATGCAATGCACATAAGTCCTGCATAAGCAACATAAATTCCTTCAATACGTTCCATTTATTTACCCTCCTTTCCGTTTATGCCGTCATCACATATTTTGCCACATCCATGAGCCATTTCCCTGACTCTCTCCAAATTTCTTTTAACTTCGTCTTCTTCTTCATTTATTTATTTATTTTTTCCCGCCGCAAAGTTACAACTTTTTCCCCAATCAACAACAAAAAAAAGTGACTACGATTCACTCGTGCCCTGAAAGGTGGGTGGTGGCTTAAATCACATCTCGTATGTCATGAACATACGCCAAAGCGTGTTCCAGCCCTAACGGATGTTCTGCCCATGTGGCAAGTCCAAAGAGAATATTTTTCAAATCCTCTTTGGCTTGCAAATCAAATAAGACCATGATTTTTATACCAAATAGAGATTTCTTCCGTGCATTGTTTCACAAATTCATCGCCGGTCACATATCCATCCGGAATCATACCCATGGCAAGTTGCTGACTTCGCCTCATTTTCTTTTCTTCGCGAGTTTCCTCGCATATTAGTCTAAAAGCTTCCATATTACTGAGTTTTTAAAGTATTTCCCGCTGCAAAGTTACAACTTTTTTCCCAAGCAACAAAAAAAAAGAAAGTGGCTACGATTCACTCGCTCCACCCACTTTGCCGGACAGAAAAAAATTAATTTTCCTGCTCTTTGGCTTTTTTCTCTTCTTGATAGTCTATATAGGTGTAATACCCCCATATTGCTATTGCAAAAGCCAATAATTCACCTAATACATAATAAGCTGTCATTTTTTGTCCTCCTTATCTTTATTTTTAAACATTATTCCTAATACTAAAAGAATACAACTCACTGACACCCCAATTATATACAACCATGACCTGCTTTCAAAATCTTTGAAAATGGATGTCAGCACAACACCGGTCATTACATACTTCGAAATATCTACCAACCAATCAGATATGACATTCCGCCCCTGTCCTAATTTCTGTTTTATTTTTGCTCTCATGCTGCAAAGGTACAACTTTTTCCCCAAACAACAAAAAAAAAGAAAGTGGCTACGATCCCCTCGCTCCACTCGCTTTGATTGAAGAGGGAAAAACGCTTTTACAACGCATAAAGAAATTCGGGTGCCATATCTGCACCGTTTTTCCATTCGACTGACCAATCGGAAACAGAAAAGTTTTTGAAATTGTCAATGTCTTTCAACGGTTCAAAAATGTCTCCATAAAGGTGCGTAGCCAAATCAACGGTTTTTTTCAAACCGTCATTGAATGTGAGAGCTATTTTATAGTCTTTCACATATTTTGCATCAGTAACCCAAATAAGTTTCATAATGTTTCATTTTAGTGGTTCTATTTTATCTAACGCCTTTCTATTCTCTATTTTTTCCCAATTCGCCAGCAACTCATCACGGTGTAAATCAAGCCATTCAAAGACTAAATTTAACGCTCTGCGAGGCAATGTACCTTCAACTATACCATCTCGAATAGAGATTTTCGCTTTATATTCTCCATACTTTACATGAAAATGTGGAGGATTGTGTTCATTGAATAGCATCGTAATAACTATCCCGTAAAAATTTGATATTTCAGGCATACCTTTCAAATCATTATTTATTCACCCCGCAAAGGTACAACATTTATCCCAAACAACAAAAAAAATGTAGAAATGCAGAAATTTAGAAATGTAGAAAATATTCCTAATTTTCTACATTCCTAAATTCCTAAATTAACAAAACGGCGATTGCTACGCTTTATGACGCCTCTTCTCGCGGATGATTTCAATCCAAACGTCAATAAGCACCATGGCTGCTACCATGCACATCGCCAATAATCCAAATAACATCCCTTTCATAATTTATCCTCCTTTCCTTTCTTCTTAAGCGGTGAGCACATACTTCGCCACATCAATAAACATATCACTTATCTTGTCTAATTTGAAAATCATATTATTGTAATTTTCTGCAAAGTTACAACTTTTTTCCCAAGCAACAAAAAAAAGAAAGTGGCTACGATTCGCTCGCGCCACTCACTCGTTTTTAGAAAATTCCCACTTTAGGGCTCTATATACTTAAATACACCTAAATTGTAATCTCCCGCTTCTTCGCAAGTAAGCGTAATATTCTTTCCTGAAGGTTCTACCCTGAATGAATAAGTAGTATCTACTGCCACCTGATACTCCTCATCCCAATGTGACGAGAGCACAATTCGCGCAACACCTGCTGCCCATGTACCTGAGTCAGAAACAGCATCCAGCCCCGCGCTCCTTATGGAATACTTCAAACTAGTGTAAAGGTGTAATTTATCACCTTGACTCGTAACGTTACCTTGACCGTCAGCCAGAAAAATTTTTCCGGCAACAGCGGTCTGGGTGGATTCTTTAGTGGTCACATCTTCATCTTTATCACTACAAGAAACAAACGCAGTCGTGGCTACACAAGCCATCAACATCATACTAAATAAATTCTTTTTCATAACTTTTTTTTTAATTTAATTTTTAATTTAACAATTACTGAGCAATAGCCGCTTTCTTTTCCTGCAGTGCTTTAGCGTTAGCTGCAGCTCTCTTTTCTGCCGGAGTCATTTTCTTAGCAGGAGCTGCCGGTTCTGCTGGAGCGGGCGGCGGCGGCGGTGTTTCAGCCACTTCTTCCTTCTTAGCAGGAGCTGCTTCCTTTTTAGCAGGAGCTTCTTTTTTGGCAGCGGTAGCTTTCTTAGCAGGAGCTGCCGGTTCTGCCACTACGGGAGCCGGTTCTTCAACCACTTCCGGAGCTACTTCTTCAACCACAGGTGATTCTTCAACCACAGGGGCCGGGGTTTCTTTCTTGCA
>BNTU01000023.1 GCA_025996835.1 Bacteroidia bacterium | reverse complement strand
CGATTTTAGGTCGATCACGTAGGCAAGGTTTAGGACGGCTTTTTCTTTCGGTGCGGTTGTTGTTTTTAGAATTTTCCCCACTTCATCGTGTAAGAACCATTGACCAACTCAACCGCTATGCCGATGAGTGTTTGATATTTGCCGACCCGCAAAAAGTGGCTGAATATAAGCTGATTGACGATTTGAAATACCGCGATGAAGTGGGGAAAATTCTCAAAACAAAAACCGACACGAAAGAAAAAGACGACCTGAAATTTGCCTCCGTGAGCGACCTCAAATCGGTGCCGTTGGAGCGAAAATCGTCCGCCGGAGAGACCATCGCCATCCTCTATGCCGCCGGTGAAATTGTGGAAGATGCTGTACCGAGCCTGTTTTCCGGTGGCGAAAGCGTGATTACCGCCAAAGAATATGTCAAAGAACTGAACAAATTGCGGAAAGATGAGGACGTGAAAGCAGTCGTGTTCCGCGTCAATTCGCCGGGCGGAAGTGCGTTCGCCTCCGAACAAATCTGGCACGCGGTGGCTGAATTGCGCGCTGTGAAGCCGGTGGTCGTCTCGATGGGCAATGTGGCGGCGAGCGGCGGTTATTACATCTCTGTCGGAGCCACCCAAATCGTTGCCGAGCCAAGCACCATCACGGGTTCCATCGGCATATTCGGGATGATTCCCAACGGCGCACAGTTGGCAAAGCGCATGGGAGCCACCTACGACGGCGTTTCAACCAATAAACATTCCAACATATTGGGCGATGTGCTGACCATTCCTTTCGTGGGCTTGGGGATATTCCCCGCCCGTCCGCTCTCCGACAGCGAAGGTGCCATGGTGCAAGCGCATGTGGAACGCGGCTACAACACATTCCTAAGTCGTTGTGCAGCAGGACGAAACAAGACCAAAGAGGCTATCAACGCCATAGCACAAGGGCGCGTCTGGACAGGCAATCAAGCCCTCCGATTGGGCTTGGTGGACAAATTGGGCGGCTTGGATGACGCCATCGCCACCGCAGCCGAATTAGCAGAAGTAAGCAATTATTCCACAAAAGACTACCCCGCCGAAAAGGATTTTTTAACAAAATTGCTGGAAGAATCCACTCGCAGCATAAGTGAGCGCATCACCGCCACCTTTTTAGGCACCGAACGCCTCGAACAAAAACGCTTCCTTGATGCGTGGCGGCATTATGATTATCGGCAAGCGATTTTGTTGGAATGAAAAAGAGCAATCTTTTTAACACCCCACCATACGGGGCAGTTGGGCACCGTAAAATTTTGGTGCGGTTGCCCTGAAATTTGATGGTCACCCACCCTTTACTTCACAGCCTCGTGCATCATCAAGTCCTCTATCAGTGTTGTCAGTTCTTCAGGGGAGGTTTTCCATGTCAGGTATTCGTGTTTCCCGTTGGGGTCGTCCTGCCAGCCGTTGCTGCCGTCCGGGGCGATGGTTGCTTTTCCTTTTACCGAGTTGAAATATCTGTCAACGCCGCGTGCTGCAATGAGGACAGATGTTTGGTCCCAACTTAATCCTAAATAAGCCTTTTTTACCCGGTCGCGGGAGCATACCAAATAAGATTCATGACATGGGGAATCAATGTTGGCGGTGGCAACAAGGCGGTCGCCACTGGGTATTTTAAATCCTATTTCGTAGCCACTGAAAACAATGCGCGTAGGCCATTGCTCAAATACAATCACTGAAGCAGGCACATCCACATAAACATTGTATTCACGCCCTGAGGGAAATGCTCCCGCCATTGAGGACAAAAATTTCACCTTCTTGGCAACCAATTGTTTGCCATCCAGAGGACTGTATTGGTCTGGCTTCGATTGCAGCAAAGCACCGAGATTTGTAAAAAAGCCGGTTGTGACTATCACTACCGAAGTGTCAGGCTGGGCAGCAAGCACCCTGCGATACACCTTCACAGCGTCTTCGGCATCGGCAGACGATTTTAGTTGGTGGGGGTATTTGTTTACCAACGCTTTCGTCCACGGTGTATCATGGAAGATATCCGGCTCATTCGGTCCTGTGAGTGGGGCGCCAATAGGAATATCAGGGCGCCCATAATAGCGATTGGTCAAATCAATACAGGGAACAGACAATTCAAACATATTGCACGCAACAGTTGCCACTATCTTGAGTTCGCCACTGTCTGCCAGCGCATGAAGGATTGTCAATGCACCCATATCACCATAGTCGGGTCCTATGTCCGTATCGAAAATCACCGAAACAGGCGTATTTTTACTCTGTCCACACGAATAAACGGTGAGCATGACAACCGCACACATTAGTATTGTCCAAATTCTTTTCATTTTTAATTATTTAAATATGAAATTTTTACCTTTGCTCTGCTTAAACATTCGAAATTCAGTCCGTCTGCATAGTTTTTAGTTGCTGTGAAAAACATCGAATAGGTGCCGTCTTCCTCCTCAATAAGAGATAATGGAGTACGCAATCCCCATCTGGCGAGCCACCAGCGTTCAATCTTGGCTTCCAAGTCGATGTAACGCATATTAGACCAATGGACACCATCATAAGAGAGCAAATATCCTATTTTACGGGCTTCAAGACCATCGACAATAGCGATATACACACCGTTTTTTAATTGCACAACAATGGGATTCTCGGCATGTGTATGTACAGGATTAAGTTTCGACATTCTTGTCCATGGACCGTCCATTTTGTCGGCTTGCGCCAAGCCTATCTGCCATTGACAATGAGCCATATCCTGCGTGGTGGCGCTACCGTAAAAGGCATACCATTTCTTACCTATTTTATAGGGGAAAAACGAATCAGGACCTTGCAAACCTTCCCACGCATCTTTAGAAGGGTCGTCGTAACGCATCAACACATTGGTCTCTTCCCAAGGACCGTCAATCCCGTCCATCCCTTTTACGGTGGATACGGAATGTTGTACGATGGCATCATAGCCCATATAGAATACATTCGGCTCATTGGGCTTTGCTTTGTAGTAGATGTAAAACATGTGCCAGCGGTCGTCGTCTTCATTAAAAACCACATTAGACCCCCACACGGTAGCACGTTGTGAACTTCCCGTGAAGTCAGCATCCGATTTACAAATGGTTTCTACTCTTTGCCAGTCGATGCCATCACTTGATTTCCAATGTCCAATCTGCATTCCTATCCAATTGGGATCTCTTGCCATTTCAGCAGTGAATAAATGATAGATGTTACTGACTTTCACCACACATCCGCTTTCAAAACCATATTTGATATCTTCCGCAAAGGGAGAATATCTGTTGATTACCGTATCATTGCATGCAATAACCTCAATGTCAATGATTTTTTCACCATTGCCAATCAAGCGGACAGGCTGAGGAGCGCAGGATACACATAATAGTGTATATAACACTGTTTTACTAATGTATTTCATTCTTTTATCTTTTTATTTATTTTTTATTTTAAATTCTTATACCTTCGTAAACCGTAGGAGTTGCAAACCCAACCCTGTATTAACCATCGTTAATTTGATTTTGTGTAGTCCTGCGCTCAGATACACAGGACGAGCCATACCACGTTTGGAAACTTCTTGTTTTTGCATTTTTCCTTCATAAAATCTAAATTTTAATGTTTAACAAATTTTGGTGTGAATTGCCATTATGACAATTCGACGACAAAGGTAGTGAATGTTTTTGAATATGCAATAGCTTTTGAAAAGTTTAACCTATTTATATTTATTTTGGTTATGTTCACAGTTTTTGTCATTGGGGGCTTGCCTTGCAATCTCGAAAAAACCTGTTAGGTCTTCGAGACCTAACAGGTTTAACAGCCGAATGTTGCGCAACATTTGGGGGCTTTTCAGGGGATTGCGGGGTCAAGCCCGCAATGACAGAAACGCGGCACTCATTCGCTCCTGTTCTTCGCGCGAAATCTTATATTTAGTCGCCACTTCGCGCCATTTCGACACCACATTGATGATGTTTTGGATAATTTCGGCTGCTTTTTTATCCGTCAGTCTGAAAAATGGTGCTACTTCTGCTGCTAAATCCGGATTTAGTGAATTATCGTGTGCCGAGATGTTCAGTTTCAAGCCGCCTCGGTAGGGATTGGGGTTAATGTCATACGCGGGAGAGAGCCTCCAGCCCGATGTTGTGAGCAAAAAACCATGATTTCGCAGATGGTCGTCCGTGTTGCTCACACAAATGGAAAAAACGATGCGCCGATGAATTGAGGTGCCTCCAAGCCGTCCCAATCCGCATATACCAATATTTCTTTTGCCTCATTCATGACTTTTCGCTTGCTTTTTTAGGTGCCCGTTTCTTAGGTGCCCGTTTTTTGACCAATAACTCTGCATCTTGCAATTTACGTCCCAAAACATCGTCAGATGCCATTGTAGCGATGTTTTTTTCCAAGCCCAACACAAACAGGACTTGTGCATAATAGCCGAACGACACGCTTGGCTCGCCTTTTTCAATCTGCCAAAGAGTGGAGCGCGAAATGCCTGCACGCTCGGCAATCTGCTCGGCACTCAGTCGCCGCCGCAGTCGAGCCAATTTAATGTCAGCCCCCAATTCCGCAATAATTTGGGTGAGACGAGGCAATAATACAAATTTTGTCCGCTTCATAACTTCTAATATTTCGGACAAAGGTAGTGATTTTGTTTCAATTATCAAACATTATTTTATATAGCCGCCTCGTTTTAACAATAAAACCTGTTAAGTCTTAAAGACTTAACAGGTTTATAGAATCAGCAACAAGTGAAGAAAACAAGCGCATAAACCGCCAGCAGCAAACTATCGAAGCGGTCTAAGAAGCCACCGTGACCGGGCAACGCATTGCCCGAATCCTTTATGCCCAATGTGCGTTTGAACAGCGACTCAATCAAATCGCCCCACACGCCGAACAGGGCAACGGCGAGTGCCATTGCCAACCAGATAGCAGTTACCAGTGACCAGTTACCAGTTACCAATTGGCAATTACCAATTACCGATGAGGGGTTTGTGGTGAGGGCAAATGCGAGGGAGGATAGTGCGGCGAATGTTAGGCCGCCCCAGAAGCCTTCCCATGATTTTTTGGGGGAGATGCGTTCGATGAGGCGATGTTTGCCAAATTTCATGCCTGTCAGGTAGGCTCCGGTGTCATTCACCCAGATGAAAACAAACAATGCCAGCAAGAAAATTGGGGTGTAGCCCTCCTGAGTAAAAGCCACAATATTGAGCAATGAAAATGGCAAAGCAATATAAATCTGCCCAAGAAAAACATAACCCAAATGCGCAATATGGTCTTTATTCTCAACATAAAGCTCTGCAACTAAAACACTTACAAGATAAACCAAATAAGGCAAAAAAACCAACAACTGGTAACCGGTAACCGGTAACTGGTAACTGGTAACTGCAAACTGGTAACTGTAAAAACTTGCAAACAAAATCAGCCCGCCCAAACAATGGTGCAACCGATTGATTGATGTGCTTTTATGTGTATTCAGCAAGCCATAAAACTCCCACAGGCAACAAACCGTTACCACGGCAAACAATGCTCCAAAGGTGCAGGCACCACCCATGATGCTACCTACAATCACAAGCACATAAATTAGCCCTGTTATTGAGCGAGTGAGCATATTTTTCATTTTGTTTCTGTTGTTTCCTCTTTTACTTTTCTACCCCACCTGCGCCGTTTTGGGGCTTCTTCTGCTTTCGGGGCTTCTTCTGCCTCTGCTTCCGGCTTTATCAGCCCTTGCTGTTGCAGGATTTCTTGCGAGCGCGATGTCCATTGGCGTTTGCCGAAAATGCGTTCCAAATCGTCGGAATAGATGACTTCTTTTTCTAACAATATGTCTGCTAACTGCTTGTGAGCGTCTTTGTTGAGTGTCAGGATTTCCTTTGCCCGCAGGTATTGTTCGTTCACGATGCGCTTCACTTCTTCGTCAATCAGGGTTGCCGTTTCGTCGCTGTAGGGCTTGGTGAACGTGCCCCAGTCCTGACCGCTTGAATCGTAATAATTCAGGTTTGGGAGGCGTTCGCTCATGCCGTAATAAGCCACCATGGCGTAGGCTTGCTTGGTCACTTTTTCCAAATCGTTGGTGGCTCCCGTCGAAATTTTGCCTAATGTTAATTCTTCGGCTGCACGACCGCCCAAGGTGGCGCACATCTCATCCTGAAGCTGCTGATAGGTGGTAATTTGCCGCTCTTCCGGCATATACCACGCGGCACCGAGACTTTTTCCGCGGGGCACAATCGTAACTTTCACTAATGGGTTGGCATATTCGAGCATCCAACTCAGCGTGGCGTGACCTGCCTCGTGGAGGGCGATTGCCTGCCGCTCTTCGAGTGTTGTAATCTTCGATTTTTTCTCTAAACCGGCTACGATGCGGTCAACGGCATTCATAAAATCGTCTCGCCCTACCAATGTTTTGCCACCGCGGGCGGCAATCAGCGCGGCTTCGTTGCAGACATTGGCGATGTCGGCACCCGAAAATCCGGGCGTTTGACGTGCCAGAAACTCGGTATCAACCGTTTCATCTATCTTGATGTCGTTTAAGTGCACAACAAAAATTTCTTTGCGGTCGTTCAATTCGGGCAAATCCACGTTGATTTGGCGGTCGAAGCGTCCGGCTCGCAGCAATGCCTTGTCCAGAATGTCCGCGCGGTTGGTGGCTGCGAGGATAATCACCCCGCTGTTGGTGCCGAAACCGTCCATTTCCGTCAACAACTGATTGAGCGTATTTTCGCGCTCGTCATTGCCTCCCATCGCCATGTTGCGGCTGCGCGCACGCCCCACCGCGTCAATTTCGTCGATAAACACGATGCAGGGTGCCTTTGCCTTGGCTTTGGCAAACAAATCGCGCACCCGCGATGCCCCTACGCCCACAAACATCTCCACAAAATCGGAACCCGACAGTGAGAAAAACGGTACCTCAGCCTCGCCGGCTACCGCTTTTGCCAGCAGCGTTTTACCCGTTCCCGGAGGACCCACCAGCAATGCACCGGTGGGAATTTTGGCTCCCAGGGCGGTATATTTTTGAGGCGTTTTTAAGAAATCCACAATTTCTTCCACTTCCTGCTTGGCTTCGCTCAGCCCTGCCACGTCTTTGAAGGTTGTTTTTTTGTTGGCAGTGCCCTTGTCATATATCTGTGCACGGGAATTGCCCACGCCAAAAATGCCGCCGGCACCGCCGCCGCCCATCTTGCGCATCACCCAGACCCACAGGAAAACGAAAAACAAAATTGGCAGAAAACCATTCAGTAAGTTCAGCCAAAAATTGCCGCCCTCCTCATATTTGACGGTGGCATCAATATTGGAGCGCTCTTTCGTCTTGTCATAAAAATCCGAAAAGCGGTCGGCGGACGGCAAAATCACCTTCACGCTTGGCTTTTCCGTTTCTCCTGTCCACGAATTGGGTTTGTCGGGCGGCACATTGTCGCCAAACACCTCTTTTTGATGTGCGGGCTTCACTTCGGCAAGCACCAAATTTTCTTTGAGATTGACCGTCATTTTAGAAAACACATTTTCGCGCGCATAGCGTTGAAAATCAGACCAGTCAATTTGTTTTTCGGTGGGCATCGTATCCCTGTTCGTAAAGAACAGATAGACCAGCACACCACAGAGGATGAGATAAATCCAATTAGGGTCAAATTTCATCCCACTACTTTTTTTCTTAACTGCATTTGTACTCATAAATCATCAGGAATTTCTATTGTGTCGGCATCTGCCCACAGCGTTTCTAAATCATAAAATCGACGCAATTCGGGGATGAAAATGTGCACAATCACCGTGCCGTAATCCATCGCAATCCACTGTGCGTCCTGCATACCAATAGCCCCAAGCGGCTTTTCTTTCAAATCGTCACCCACCTTGTCCCAAACACTGTCCGACAGCGCGGACACTTGCGTAGGTGTATTTCCCTGTGCTACAATAAAATAGTTGCAAATGGAGCCGTCTAACCCGGAAACGTCCAAAGTCATGATTTTCTGCCCTTTTTTGTCCTGCAAAGCCTCAACAATCTTATTGACCAATATTTTTGTTTCGTTCATGGGCGCAAAATTACATGAAATTTCTGAGATTTCCAAGCGCATGAATAAAAAATCAAGACAACCGCATCAAATTTATGATGATAAGGAAGACCGTCGGTCTGCAATCTACCCCGTATGGGCATAGCCGTCAGGTTAAGGCTGAGTAGCCCCGGTATAAGTTTCCTATGAAGGCAATTTTTCCCATGCAATATTCTCTTTTTCAAGGATTGTCTTGAAAAGTTCTACCCTCTTAGACGTGTAGTGGTTTTCCAAATACTCTGAATACATTTTCATATCCACCTCGGTACTCCGCGCTTTATCCATCTCTTTTTCAAATTGTTCGTATGTTTCGATATTAGAACAAAATTTATCCAATTGATAATAATCTGTATCCGAATTCTTTTTATACCGAACTATCACATGGCACCCACAAGATAGAAGTTCTAAAAATTTGGGCGTAACTTGATTAAAACCTTTAGTCCTTTCCTCGCCCCCGTCTATGCCCGGAGTAGAATAGAGCCAAATTTTGCTTTTGCGCATCAATTCTATATAACTTTTCCTATTATTGATGTTTCCGATGTATTCGCCTTTGGAGGTAAAATAATGAAACTTATTACCTTGTTGTTCATATACATACGTGAAATTCTGATGCTTCTCCACATATTTTTTCAGATAGCCATCAAAAACAATATTTGTTCTCCCCATCAGCACTAAATCAAATTCCTTTTCAAACCTTGTCGTTGGGGTGATTTTGTATTTATCAGGCAGAGATAAAGGAAAATGATAGATTTGCTTGGGGCAATTATTTTCTCTCAAAAAATCCACCACCTCTAAACTGGATATTAAAATAAAAGGGATTTTTTTATATGCCTTGTAAAACTTATTTAGCTGATATTGCGAAAGATGGAAATCAATAATTGCAGGTAAAATATTTGCGCGATTGTAACGGCTATGCTTGATTAGCACCCCCATATTCCACATAAATTCGTAATCGTTTGAATATGAAAAAGAAAAAACATTCCAATGGATGCAGTTTATATAACGCTCATGACGTTTAGTATAAACGAAGGGAGCATCCAACTCCTTTTGAAATTGGTCTTCCCATTCGTAAACCAAATCCCAGCTGGGCCAAGTTTGAATTTTCCTTTCTGTTTTAATTTTCATTTTATCATTCCTCCTTCATTTTTTTAATAATACAATAACTCATCAACGGCAAAATATACGTGATTGGGAGTATGAGAGTATATGAGAAAAAAGATGTCCCCAGCAGCAATATCCAATAAGAGAATGTGAATAAGCCATATCTATTGTCCCGATTCTTATAGAAAAAAAACATTAGATAAATGAACAATAGTAGATTTAATGCCGTTCCTATATAACCAAACCAGATAAACAACATTGAGTAAGAGATGTCGGGCGTAAGTATCTGTTGGGTGTTGCCGGTATCCTTATCCGGCAATCCTATTTTGAAATCAAACCGATTCGCTTTTGGGGAGTCTTCAGGAATAAGTCCTGCCCCCAGCAACATCGCTTTCGGATTTTCCACAAGATATTGGTTTCGTTCCCAAAGATGTCCCATCCTGAAAAAAAATGTACCTTGTTCCTCTACCAAATCACTCATATCTCCCAGTGCATCTAAATCAATACTTGAAAAATTGCCTGCCATAACAAGCTGTATATCGGTATAGGTTCTTGAATGAACAAATTTATATCCCATAAAAACCATAACAAACAATCCAATGATGGCAGTGGTAACAAATATCCGGATTTGCTGCAAACGGGGGCGTTGCATAACATGGTTAACAAAAATAGCCAGTGCGAAAAAGCCAATCCAGCTACGGTGGAAGCCACCTAATAGTGCCGTTACCAAAATGACGGAGGTTGTGGTTTTCCACATCCCTTTATATGGATTGCAATAGAGAGCCATCATCACAAAGAATGTGAGCATGGATGGGTAATTGTAAAAGCGATAAAAATCCATTCCGAAGAAATTTACCCTCCCCCCTCCACTATCAGTTACTAAAATATTGTCGCCTGTAAATATCTGAACAATAAATAATATGGCACAGACCACAGTGACATTGAACAAATATCTCAACAATTTTTCTAACTGCTCTTTTTCCATATTCCGAAAAACAAAATAAATCAGCCAAAAAAATTGGTATCTGCAAACACGAATAATTTCACCCCAAGACAAGCCCACATATATCTTACTATGCAGAACGAGCAGTAATAAAAAAGCCCAGAATAGCCCAACATATTTTATCAGAGGGTCGGGTTTGAAGTAGTTCTTTACCTCAATAGTATCAATGGCGATAATTCCAAACAGAATGAGCAAGGCGTAATCAGAACCTTTGGATATGAACAAAAATTCTGTCCATTCTTCCGGAATAAGATTAAAGCAGGCTGTTACAAAAAAGAAAAACACAAATAGAGCAGGAATTTTATGACCCTTGCCGTAGAAAAAAAATGTTAATATGACACAAATAAGAAAAATCATACCATTTATTTATTCCAAATTCCTTTTGCTTTTTGAGTTGTCAGCTTATTTATCTGAATAGGCGACCAAATCATTCGTGGGATGTAGATAATTACCGGAGCTAAAACAATACCAACAACTCCCCAACGATGTCCCATCCACAGGGCAACAGGAATTAGCAATACCATTTCAACAATTGAACTATAGACTTGTAGCCGAACTTTTCCAATGCCATTTAGCGGGTAGATATGGAGAGTTACCCAACATAACACACAAGCATTCAGACAAACTGCCGCAGATAATAAAAAAGAAATGTCTAACGGCGTATTTACCCAATAATTAACCCACAGATAGTAAATTAGCGGAGAACCAACCAACAACACCAATTGAACAATCAACAAAACAACAAAAAATTGCCGCAACCGAGTAATGGAATTTTGCATCCACGAAAAATCTTTCTGCACATAAGCATCGGTAAACGAACTCCAATAAGGCATAATGATAATTCCCATCACATTAAAAGCAAGCGAAAACAATCGAAGGGCTGTATTATAGTTGGTAACTTCGGTCGGATTAGTCATCCGCTGAATTAAAAACGGCAAAGCTTGAGTAACAACAAAAGAGGCACATGTGGCTATGAAAAACTGAACGCCCAAGTTCAATAACGACCCCGCCAATTTGAAATCTACCAATTTTAAGGATGGTGTCCATGCTTTGTAATGTCGATTGAATAAAACAAAACCGGCTATCAAAAGCACGATGACAGGCGCAAAACCCGTAACCAATCCTAATGAAATCAACGAAGGCGGCACGGTCTGCGACAAAATAACAATCCCAATTAAAGTAACTAATTGTCCCAACATATCAAGGAAAGAACCGATAGCCGGTCGCTGGTCGGCAGTCACCACCGCTTTCAACAGGTTGAGAATGAATGTCAAACAGAACGAAGCCATCATAATCCAAATCAAACCCGACACTTCTTGACTATATTCAGCAGGCACGGTTTTTAATATTTCCAGCCAATTTAAATGGGGATTTATTAAACAAAACACTCCGAATGTTCCCACGAAAATCAGACTAACAGTGGCGTAGGTGGAACTGACGTATTTTTTTGCCAACTCAGTTTCGCCTTTGGCTTTAGCTTCAGCCAATTTATTTTTCAGACCATTGCCAAGACCAATGTCGAACAGCCCTAACCAAAGTACCATCGAATAAAGTGTTAGCCAAATTCCGTTACGCTCCGCACCAACGTAATTAATCGTCAACGGGATGGTAATCAATGACATAAGAATAGTTGCGCCTTTGATAGCAAACGAAACCGCAATGTTTTTTTTTGCCAAAATAGAACGCTGGTGTCCGGTGCTGAAAAAGTCGGTGATATGTTGTTTTATCATTTTTCTATAATTTTCCAATGACCGCGCGTTCCGCCAATGCGTTCAATAGTTCCTGTTTTTTTGAGTTTTGCTATGTATCGCAATACGGTTCTTTTTGCAATTTTTAAGTTTGTTGCCAATTCAGTGGTAGTAACTTCATTATTATTTAATATAACAGACAAAATATCATTGGTGACATCATTGGTGACATCATTGGTGACATCATTGGTGACATTGGTGACATCATTGGTGACATCATCATTGTTTTGCTGATCTTCCAATTCTTGTTGCCGCTCTTCTTCTATAATTCGCTGATAATTCTGATTTATAGGAAGAATTGTCAAAAAATGGGTGTATTTTGCATCGGTTTGAAAAATTGGCGCAGGCGAGGCATTTTCTTCCATTATATCGTAAATAGTTGGAAATCCGGTACCACGCCCTTCTGACAGGTCTAATTCTCTGAGAAAATCACCAATACGCCGGTTGCGATAGTCGCGTGCAAAAATTTTACGATGTTTCAACATTTCGCTGTCAATTGGCGGCAGAGGTCCCGGAAAAGAAAGAATCACAATTTTATCGGGATAAACACTTATTTCTATGGGGTTTACATTTTCATACGAACGATGATAAAAGGCATTGACTACCGACTCTTCTAATGCTTGATAAGGGAAATTCCAAATACGTTTTGCCTCTGCCTGACCGGCAATTTTTATCACTCGTTCGGTAAGGACAGTATTTTGGAGATAATTAAGGATGTCACGAATTTGTTTGTAAATTGAGCCGCGAAACGTTTTTTCAGAAAAGGTAATTCCCTTATCATCTTTGTATAGCACAATTTCGGAAAATGCACCGCGAAAGAACTTGTGCGGCTCGGAATTGAAAAACAGCAGAGCCACATTGGCAGGGTGCAGGTCTTCGGGAGCACCTTTGAGCAGTTGCATGCTCTTTGCCAAATCCAACTTCGTCATTGTATCTGCCTGTTTATATAGCGTACTGCCAATAGCGTAAAGAAACTCTACCATCAAGTCTTTGTCAAGGTCGTGAATACTTGCCTGACGGTTTATTTGGTCATCGAAAGGCAAAGCTACAGAGATGGTGTTCAAAAATCGCTCTTCATCGGCAGATGCAAGTTTCGTAACCGACCCTTGACGAAGATAAACTCTTTTTTGCGAGTTTTTGACAAGCGTTTGAGGTGCTTTGTAAGGACGGCGGTCACCACCCGCTACCCAGATAATTAAAATCAGTTTGCCTTGATACTCAACCGGCTCCGATATTGCAAAATAATGCGGTTCAATCAGATTCGCAAGTTTTACGAGTTCTTTTTGAATCCGGTCTATCTGATTCGGCTGTAAACCAATGGGCGGAAACTGTGGAATACCGCCTATTTCTTCCACGCCAACAATAATATAACCGCCGCCCCAATTGTTTACATCGTTGGCGAAAGCGGTGATAGTATGAACTATTTCTTCGGGATTCCAACCGTGCTTAAATTCTAACCTATCCCATTCTATCACTCTGCCTTTAAGCAGTTTATCTATGTTAAGCGGTAATGCCATTTTTATATCCATCCTCCCCCTTTACGCCGCAATCCCTGAACATACAGCCACGCAAACGGCAATGCCATCCCGAAAAAGAATATGAGAATGGCGATTTTCTTTAGACTGGGCGAAGCCTGCTTAATCTTAGCATACGGCGCATCAATGATTTTCAACTTCGGCAACAGCGATGTGTTTTGCACACCCATCTTTTCGCGCATTTCCAAA
The DNA here is from genome assembly GCA_025996835.1 of Bacteroidia bacterium. Classification (GTDB taxonomy): domain Bacteria; phylum Bacteroidota; class Bacteroidia; order Bacteroidales; family Azobacteroidaceae; genus Azobacteroides. Next base: position 16,769 of record BNTU01000023.1, on the reverse strand, counting down.
AGAAAAATATAGACGGTTTCTTGCACTTCTTGTTCGCGTTTCAGGTGGATGTATTTTTTTTCGACCGTTGGGATATTCCCGATTTTTGTATTTATCTCTGACTCTTTTTTGCGGAGGTTGGAAAGTGATATGCTCACGCCGTCTTTCATATTGTTGATGGACTGCAACAGATTTTTGCGTTGCACCTCAAGCTGCTCATCTATGCCTTGAGTTAAACCGCTTTGCATATTGGAGTTATGCAGTTCGTTGCGCCTCATCAACGTTCCGTTATAATGAGCAATGCCATTGTTAATCGACATATCGTTCGTATTCATATTAAACGGAATCAGGATGTATTTGTTTGTCGGCTCTTTGACGAAATTAAGCAAAATATCCGCCATTTCCAACTGTGTTTTTGCCTCAATCAATTTGGCTTGCATTTCGCCGCTCACAGTGAAATAATACTTCACATCGCCTTCAATATCCGTCAGGCTATTTTTATCCTTGAACTGCTGAATTTCACTGTCGGCAGCCTCAAGTTGTTCGCTCACCAATGCCAACCGTTGGTCGATGAAAACGGTCGTTTTGTCCGCAACTAATGCTTTGTCGGCATCCCACTCTTGATTGTAATGGTCAATGACTGCATTCATTATTTTCTTTGTCCACGGCACATTGGGCGAAGTCATATCCAAAGTGATGAAATCCGAAGTCTTCTTTTTGAAATCCGTTTCCACCTTTTTTTGATAGTTCTGCGCCGCCACATCGTTATTGTCAACCGTAATAACCAACTTCATTGGCAGTTGGCGCGGGTCGTAAAAAGCCGATTGCGAGAGTGTGAATGGCCCATAAGGCGTTGAGATGGTTGCCGGAAAACCTGCAACGGTATATTCGCCAATCGTCTTTTTACGGGCTATCACTTTTATGGTAGATTTGTCTTTTTTGAGGTCTAATTTAAACTTAAGTCTATACGTCAGCGTATCCGTAAAAATTTCATTCATCCCCCCGAGCACAATGGGCGAATAGTCGTAAAGCGGCGTTTTACTTAATCCAAGCCACTCCACTTTTGTATAGTCGGTGTGCAACCCCAACGTTTTGACCACATTTTTCAAAAAACCTTCCGAACCCATTTTAAGGGCTTCGTCTTCGATGTTTTCCGAGCCGGTGCGCATACCAAGCACACCCAACATGGACGAAGCCGAAGATGCGGCTGAAGACGAGCCGCCACCGATGGATATGCCGCCCGATAGTGCTTCGTTGTGGCGCAAACTGACGGTTGCCGTCACGTCATACCATGGAGTAGCGGTCTTGTAGTAAATAAGCCCGATGATTCCGCAAATAAAAAAACTCAGCACAAAAAGTGCCCAATTTTTGAGTGCAAGTCGTATTATATCTTTTGTTTCCATAAATTAAAGATTCATATAGGTTACGAAAAGGGTGGTAAGGAGCGAAACAGTGCTCAATACCATTGAATAAACCGAGAGTTGATAATTTTCGGCACTGCCGAAGTTAGCCGCTTTTTTGCGCGTTGCGTTGGCATCCACCACAATCACATCGTTTTGCTGCAAATAGTAGTAGGGCGATGAAAAAATGTCCGCTTTGGTCAGGTCGATATAGCCAAATTCTTTTTGACCATTGGTTTCGCGGATGAGCAATACATTTGTGCGATTGCCGAAAATGGACAAGTCGCCCGCCGCTCCAATCGCCTCCAAAATCGTGAGGCGGTCGTTGGTGATAGTCTGTGGACCGGGACGATTGACCTCTCCAATCACCGTCACACGTTGCCCTAAAAATTGCATATTGACAATTGGCTTAGGCAGATAGGCAGAAATAGAATCCGCCAGACAGTCTATCGCTTCTAATTTGGTTTTGCCCACCAAGCGGATACGACCCAGCACCGGATATTCTATATATCCCTCAGTATCAACAATATAGTTTTGCGTGATATTGAATTGCGACACCAATTCCTGATTTGCCACCGATGCCACAACCGAAATTGTCAAATGGTCGCCGCAGTTAATCACCGGATATTGGTTCAATTGACTTGGCGGCACATTTTTCAGATATTGCTCTAAATCTTGAAAATAGGTGATGTTTTTCGGTGTCGATTGACACGAACACATCAAAATCGCCAGCGCGAAAGAGATAAAATAGTTTATTCTCATGTAATAATAATTTTTTGCAAAAGTAATACAATTCTAAGGAATAACGCATTTTTCTCAAAAAAATTGTACCTTTGTCGCTCATAAAAAAATTATACGACAATGAAAGAAGCAGAAAAAGATTGTTCGACAGCGATTTTGAACCGGCGTTTTCACCTGAAAGACGCGCATGGCTCTATCTCAATGCCTATTTATGCCGGTGCGGCATTTGAATTTGACACAGCCGAAGCGATGGAGCAGGCATTTCTCGGCAAATCGGGGATGCACACCTATTCGCGCATTTCCAACCCCACCGTGGAAGCGTTTGAGGCACGTGTGAAAGAAATAAGCGGTGCAGAACACGTTCTCGCAGTATCGAGCGGTATGGCAGCGATTTCCAACACTTTCTTGAACATCGCGTTTGCAGGCGGCAACATCGTAACCACCTCCCACCTGTTTGGCAATACTTTTTCGCTGTTCTACTTCACCCTGAAAGCCTTTGGCGTGGAAGTGCGCTTCTGCGACATGCTAAATCCGGCAGATGTGGACAAACACATCGACGACAAAACCTGCGCCGTGTTCGCAGAAATCATCACCAACCCACACATGGAAGTGGCTGACTTAAAGACTCTTTCGCAACTGGCACACCAGAAAAACGTCCCCCTGATTGCAGATTCCACAATAGTACCCTGGCCCCATTTCAACGGCAAACGCTTGGGCGTAGACCTCGAAGTGGCATCCAGCACCAAATACATATCCGGCGGAGCCACCAGCATAGGCGGCTTAATCCTTGACCATCAAACATTTGACTGGTCAAAATCGCCCCGCTTGGGCGAACTGTCCAAAACAGCAGGCAAAACAGCCTTCACCACCAAACTGAGAGGCGAAATTTCCCGCAACATCGGAGCTTATATGGCACCGCAAACGGCTCATCTGCAAAGTCTTGGATTAGAAACCCTGTCGTTGCGCTTTGAACGCTCCTCGCACACCTGCAAGCAATTAGCACAATTCCTGCAAACCGTCCCCGGCATACAAAATGTGAACTACAACGGCTTACCAACCAACCCGTTCTACAAACTAAGTTGCGAACAATTTGGCGAATACCCCGGCTCAATGCTGACATTCGCCCTCGAAGACCGGGCAGCCTGCTTCAAACTGATTAACAAACTGCAAGTCATCCGCCGAGCCACCAACATCTACGACAACAAGTCCCTGATTATCCACCCCTTATCCACCATCTACGGCACGCTGAGCGATGAGTTGAAAAAACTGGTTTGCGTCCCCGCCAATATGTTGCGCCTCTCCGTAGGTTTGGAGAGTTTTGATGATTTGAAAGCGGATATTTTGCAGGCTTTAAACCCGATTCAGACATCCCCGCATGTTTAAAACTGTTGAAACAGGGTGCGCGGTAAGTGTCCCACAGCGAGATTTATTCTCGACTTAATGAATACGGTGCATTCTCCGCATTGATTCCGCGCCGTAAATTCGGCGTTTCACTCATCTTCACTTCCACTCTTCCGCCTTGCAGGATATCCGCATATTTCACATAGTTGTGCGGGTATGAAAATCCTTCAAGAGTCAGACTTTCCACATAGCGGGTGCTTGCCGTGTTGTTGGGCGCATTAATCTCTATCGTGTTGCCGTTTTCCAAGTGGATTTTTGCGTGCTTGAAGAGCGGTGAGCCGAGCACATACTCGTCCGAAGCGGGGCACACGGGGTAAAATCCCAACGCCGAGAAGACATACCAAGCCGAAGTCTGCCCGTTGTCCTCATCGCCGCAATAGCCGTCGGGGGCTGCCGAGTAGAGTTTATCCATCGTTTCGCGTAGCCAATACTGCGCTTTCCAAGGTTGTTTCGCATAATTATACAGGTATATCATGTGCTGGATGGGCTGATTGCCGTGCGCATAGTTGCCCACATTCATGATTTGCATCTCGCGAATTTCGTGGATGACGCCGCCATAATAACTGTCGTCAAACACGGGCGGCACGCTAAACACCGAATCCAGCATCGACACAAATGTTTTGTCACCACCCATGAGGTCAATCAATCCCTGCACGTCGTGGAAAACCGACCACGAATAGTGCCAACTGTTACCCTCCGTGAAAGCATCGCCCCACTTCAAGGGGTTGAACGGCGATTGAAACTTGCCATCGGCATTTTTGCCGCGCATCAAATTACTTGACTTGTCAAAAACATTTTTGTAGTTCAAACTGCGCTTCTTATATATGTCTATTTCTTTGGCGGGGCGACCGAGTTTTTTGCCCATCTTGTAGATACACCAGTCATCGTAGGCATATTCCAGCGTGCGCGCCACACTCTCGTTAATCTTCACATCATAAGGCACATAGCCCAATTTGTTGTATTCATCAAAGCCGCGGCGACCGGTTGAACTCACCTCCGGATGCACATGATTGGCACCATATAATAAGCCCTCGAACATCTTATTAGCATCCACTTTGGTGATGCCTTTCAGGTAGGCATCCGCCACCACCGAAGCCGAATTGTTGCCCACCATGCAGCTTCTGTGCCCGGGACTTGCCCATTCGGGAAAAAAGCCGCTCTCCAGATAGGTGTTGAGCAACCCCTCCTGCATCTTCTCGCCCATGCTTGGATAAATCAAATTCACAAAGGGGAAAAGGCAGCGGAAAGTATCCCAAAAGCCGGTGTCGGTAAATATATAGCCGGGCAAAACCTTCCCGTTGAAAGGGCTGTAATGCACCACCTTGCCCGCCGCATCAATTTCAAAAAGACTGCGTGGAAACAGCGTGGAGCGGTAGAGGCAGGAATAAAACGTACGCAAATTGTCGGTGTTGTCGTCCGCAATTTCGATGCGCCCCAGCACCTCGTTCCAGCGATTGCGACCTGCCGCTTTCACTTCGTCAAACGTCTTGCTGCCCAACTCTTTAAGGTTGATTTCTGCCTGTTCGGGGCTGATGAACGAACTTGCAACGCGGGCATGTACCAATTCGCCTTTTCGGGTTGCAAAACCGATGATAGCCCCCGCATGGTCGCCCTCTATTGCCTTTTGATAGGTAAATGGCTTGTCAAATACCACCACGAAATAGTTTTTGAAATTAGCGGGCACGCCGCCGCTGTTGCGCGTGGTGTAGCCGATAATTTTGTTTTCTGCGGGAATAATCTTGGTGTAAGAGCCTTTGTCGAAGGCATCCACCACTACATAAGATTTGTCGGTTTTGGGAAAAGTGAAGCGAAACATCGCCGCGCGCTCGGTGGGCGTAATCTCCGTAACCACGTCGTAATCAGCAAGATACACTCGATAGTAGTGTGGCTGTGCCACCTCTGCCTTGTGCGAAAACCAACTCGCACGCTTCTCCTCGTCAAATTCGGGCACACCCGTGACCGGCATGAGCGAGAACTGCCCGTAGTCGTTTATCCACGGGCTGGGCTGGTGTGTCTGTTTAAACCCGCGAATCTTGTTGGCGGTATAGACATACGCCCAACCATCGCCCATCGTGCCCGTCTGCGGCGTCCAAAAATTCATCCCCCACGGCAAAGCAATGGCAGGATAGGTGTTGCCACTCGACAGGCTGTGCGAAGACATCGTCCCCACAAGCGTACTCACATAATCAACCGGCTCCTTCGGAGCGGCGAAACTTGCCTGCGCAATGGCGGCAAGGCAAAGTGCTGATAAATAGAATTTTTTCATATTATTTATAATTATATTTTTTCCCCTCAAAGGAACACATTTCCTACAATACATTATGCCATCTCAGCCACCTTCCACTCCTTGACATTTTTTTTGATGTTGTTTGTCCGCAAAGGTACAATTTTTTTTCTAACTTTGTGGTTGGGAATCCTTGCCCTTTATTTTTTTTCTGCAAAAGTAATGAAAAAAAGCAGAATTTAATCGGAATTGTTTACCTCTGCACAATGAAAAAAATAAAAATGAGATAGAAAAATAAAAATTGGAAAAGCGTTAACTGCGCGATGGTCACCGAAAAGTAGAAAGTTTGAACGACCGCGTTACAAAAGTTAGTTTAACGCTCACGTCCGCGTGGCGTGGGCTAACTTATTGTAATATGGGTATTCTACAACCTCGGTGGCCATAAGAAAGCTCACGTTTTTTTATGCACACTGCGGACGAAATGGAGAAAACAAATACAGTACATATCGGCGAAGCCATCCGACAGAAGATGAAGGAGCGGGGCATGCGCGTGTCCGATTTTGCGAAGGCGATACATTGCGAACGGAGCAATGTATATACCTCCATTTTCCGCTGCCAAAGCATCAATACCGAACGCCTGAAATTGATTTCAGAGGTGCTGCACTACGATTTCATGTCCGAAGTGTGCCTCAACCGCCCATCCACAAAAAAATACATCATCCTCCTCGAAGTAACCGAACAGCAACTCCAAAAATACCTCTCCGACCCCACCCTCCAATATGTGAAAGAAGTGTTGTAAAAAACCACGAAAAGTGTCCGCAAATGTTTTTTACTTTTTTTTTGCAAATCAAAAATAAACCCGTACCTTTGTGGCAAATTTGCATAATTATTGTTAGTAGAATGGAAATTAAACAAAATGGTAGAAACTGAAAAGTTCAAATTGCACAAAAATTATAAGAATGGAGGTCAAGTACTTATTCATCCGTCAGTGGACAAAAAGAAATCCGACTACAAAGCGATTCTTAACATAGCCCGGCAGTTTGCCAAAAACGGGCGAATAGCCAAACTGACACCCGTTGCTCACTTCAAATCGGAGGAATACCGGCAAATATATGGGGCGCTTGCCGAAACAAAATACGAGAGAAAATGTCCGGACTTGCAAATTGATAGCTTCTTTTATGAATATGAGGGCTTTATGCCACCGTTCCGATTAAGAAAACTATTTCGAATGTTGTCACACGGAGGAAAACAGGCATCACGCATTGTTATCAACAATAATAGGGGCGCGTCAGAAACATACCTGCGTCGCTATATTAATTCGCAAATCAGGCAGGGAGCGTACTTTGACGAGGTTTGGGCTTATGAAAAAGGAAAAGTTCGTTTGTTATTTAAAAAACAGCAGGGGGATTAATCCCCCTCTGCAGACGCGCCGATCCGCAAATCACGCTAAAGAAGATTGCTCTTCCGTGCCGCAAAGGTACAACATTCTTTTTAATCTACCAAATAGTTTTAAAACTTTTTTTCGTGTTGTAAAAAACCACGAAATGTGTATAAAAATTCCAACAGAAATGTTTGGTAGATAGGAAATTAGGCAGTACTTTTGCGCCCGATTTTTATTTCAAATGATAGTAAAAAAAAGTACAGATGAAAAATCAGTATGTGGGCGATGTGAACGATTACAAGAAATATTCTCTGATTGAGATTGTTTCAGAAGTGTTAAACGAGAAAGTTCTTGTGGCTTGGATGTTAACGAAGGATGATGGTAAAACTGACGGAAACAAGTTAGACTATCTGAAAAATGCGCACAACGAACGGCAGTTTAATCCGACTTTATTCGACCAATTGAAAGCAATTGACAAAAATAAACGCGGAGTAGATGATGTTGAAAAAATTTTGGGAAGCAAGTACTCATTCCATTCTGAGGTCTTATCCGACACAAAAGCGGATAGGGAAAAGTATTTTGAAGCGGTTTTGAAAAAAGCAAAAGAAGCCGGTTTGGTATTTTTTGACCCCAACAATGGGATTGAAGTTAAATCAGTCAAGTATGGTAACAAAAATAGTTCAAAGTACCTGTATTGGAGTGAGATACAAAAAACAGTGGAAGCAGGAAAAGATGTGTTAATCTATCAACATTTTCCCCGTGAAAAGCATGAAACGTACATTGAAAGACGTAAAAACGAACTGCACGAAAAGACAAATTTGGATGTGTTGCCCATCGAAACAGCGAATGTGTTGTTTCTGTTGGCGACAAAACAGGGCAACAAGTTGAGCGAGATAAAAAACAAATGGGAAGAAAAATTTTAATAATTTATAAATTTAAAAATAAAAAAAGTATGAACACGAAAAAAGTATTAAATGTGTTAGCAGTGGGGTGTGTAGCCCTTAGTGTGATTTCTTGCGGAGGCAAGAAAGAAAAGAGTGTTGCTATTGCAACGGTTAAGCCTGAAAAAGTTGAAATTTCAGGCGACTTGTCGAATTATCTACAAGTAGTTGATAATGAGTACGAAGTGATAGATGATTGGGGAGGGCATCTGTCTATTAAAGTCAAAGCTATCAAAGCTATCAGTTCAAAAGAACTAAAAAAACATGATTTTAATCTTTCAGCTTCTCTCCTTGGTGCAAATAGTATGCCCGTAACCGGCACAGGCGAATTCGAGATTGAATATAGTTCAAACGATAAATTGCTAAGTTTGCTGAAAAATGGGTCAGGCGAAGACGTTATTCAATTACGGTCCCATTTGGGTGACTATAACGCAGAAAAACATGCAGACAAAGTTAAAAAATTTTCTGTTAGTAGTACGATGAAAGAAAAAGAGAAGGAAGAGGCAACCCCATCACGAACTGCTTCTTCAATTGATGATGAAGATTTTGATAAGGCAATGAAGGCAATTGACAAAGCGACAGAGGTTGCGAAAACAATGAAGGAATTAGAAGACTAAATATTCAACATCATGAAGAAATTTGCAAAAAACTTAATAATGACTTTAATTCTCATTGCTTATGTGGCAGGAGTGATTGCAATCATGGCAGCATCGTTTCCGGATGTACAAATCGCACTATTCGTAGGCATTCCTGTCTCATTGATATACGCACTGGTTTGCTTTTTTAGCAAAAAAATACGCTCCGGGGTAACGATTTGGTTTGGTATTTTAAGCATACTTACTTGTGCCTACTGGTGTTGGCTTTTAATAAACAGCTGGCAATAATCGGATATCATTGATGAAAAACCCGTTACAATAAAAGATTGTAGCGGTTTTTTTGTTATGTTTTTTCCCGTTCGGCGTAGGCTCTGCCTACGTTGAACGGGAAAAGGTATGTTACAAATTATTTAGTGAATTCAAAAATAAATTTTTACTGAAATGCTTTCCATTCAGGAGGGATGGGAAGATTGAAACCGCTACTTAATGGCACAGTATCCGGAAAAATGGATTGTTTAAATCGGACTTCGTATTGTTGCAGTTGGATAGTTTTTCCATTTCCTATCGAAGCCAGATTATTTGAGTATTGGTGTGGTGGAAAACAGATAAAAACCTTTTGCATGGCTTCTGTGGCAAGTTCGATTGCCGGAATCATGTCGCTGTCGGCAGAAACAATAATGGCAACATCGCAAATTTTTTGGTAAGCATCGGCAACTATTTGCGTAGCAAGTCGCACATCGGTTTCTTTTTCTTCGTATGTGCGTATGATATTGAAGCAATTAAAACATTTCAACTTCTTTTTGAGGTATTTTCCCAATATCAATTTGAATTTGGGATTTTCCTTGTTGGCTTGAAAAAACGCATCTTGCCGCTTGCTTTTGCCAACGTCAATAGGTCGCGCAGAAAAATATTTAACGCAAACCAACTCTTGGTTGGGTCCCATAAATGACTCAAACAACTTCACTATGTCAAGCCAATAGTACCGCTTCCAATCCGGTTTTTTCAAACCATAGTAGAAATTAAATCCGTCCACATAAACGATTACTCGTTGCTTATTTCGTTCTTGTTCCATCTCATACTGGTAAAAGATAACCCCTCCGATTGCTCAGAGGGGTGTGCCTTAGTATTTCCCACCTAAGGGCGATATTTTGTGCCGCAAAGGTACGACTTTTTTTTTAATCCACCAAAGAATTATCACCGCTGCAAAACAAAAAAAAATTATTACCTTTGCACCGCATAGCAAAAATGTAAACAATAAGCATAAAAAATAAAAACACAATGAAAAAACAATGGATTGTTTTGGCGTTAATCGCCGTGATGCCGCTCTCTGCGGTGGCAAAGAAAAGTGTGAAAACAACGGCGGTGGCAGACAACACCCGCGTGTATGTTTCGCAGCGTCCCGATATTGAGGCGCGGCTGTTCAAGTCGCAAGCGGTCGAAAACAAGATTGCGGAAGTCGCCAAGTTGCTGAAAAACAGAAAGTTGGCGTGGATGTTCGCCAACTGTTTCCCCAACACGCTCGACACAACGGTGCACTACCGCGTGCTGGACGGCACCGACGACACCTTTGTTTATACGGGCGATATTCACGCGATGTGGCTCCGCGATTCCGGCGCGCAGGTCTACCCCTACATTCAGTTGGCGAACAAAGACCCCGAACTGAAAAAAATGCTGCGGGGAGTGATTAACCGCCAAATGAAATGTATTTTGATTGACCCCTTTGCGAATGCGTTTAACGATGGTCCGGTGGGTGGCGAATGGCAGACAGACCTCACGAAGATGCTCCCCGAACTGCACGAACGCAAATGGGAAATCGATTCGCTTTGCTATCCTATTCGTTTGGCGTATGAATATTGGAAAGCCACCGGCGATGCAAGTGTTTTTGATGCTGATTTTGAAAAAGCGATGGCATTGGTAGTCCGCACTTTTCGTGACCAACAACGCAAAGAAAATCTCGGCTCATACCGTTTCCAACGAACGACCGAACGTGCAGGGGACACTTTGCTGTGCGATGGTTGGGGACAGCCCGTGAATCCTGTGGGGCTGATTGCCTCCACTTTTCGTCCTTCGGATGATGCCACAACCTTGTTGTTCTTGGTTCCGTCCAACTTTTTTGCGGTAACATCTTTGCGCAAAGCGTCTGAAATTTTGACGACTATCAATAAAAACACGGAATTGGCAAAATCTTGTACCGATTTGGCTGCGGAAGTGGAAACAGCGTTGCAAAAATATGCCGTTCACAATCACCCCAAATTCGGGCAAATCTACGCCTACGAAGTCGATGGCTTCGGTAACCAACTGCTGATGGACGACGCCAACGTGCCCAGCCTGTTGGCAATGGCATATCTGGGCGATGTAGACGTGAAAAACCCCATCTATCAAAACACGCGCCGCTTCGTGTGGAGCGACAGCAACCCCTACTTCTTCTCAGGCACGGCAGGCGAAGGCATCGGCGGTCCTCACATCGGCTACGACATGGTGTGGCCCATGAGCATCATGATGAAGGCATTTACAAGTCAGGACGATGAAGAAATCAAAAAGTGCATCACAATGCTCCTAAACACCGATGCAGGCACGGGCTTCATGCACGAATCGTTCAACAAAAACGACCCCGCGAACTTCACCCGCGAATGGTTTGCGTGGCAAAACACCCTCTTCGGCGAACTGATTATCTCGCTGGTGGATGCAGGAAAGTTGGATTTACTCAACTCAATTACAAATTAACAGGATGTCATTGCGGGCTTGACCCGCAATCCCCTGAAAATAAAAACGAACAGTATGAAACAGACAATTAAATTAGCGTTTCCGGCACTCCTCCTTGCTTGCAGTGCCTGCACAGAAAATTTGACCCAATACGTTGACCCGCGCATCGGCACGGGCGGTCACGGGCACGTGTTTATGGGCGCGAATGTGCCTTTTGGGTTGGTGCAACTTGGACCGACCAACATCCCGCAGTCGTGGGATTGGTGCTCAGGTTATCACATTTCCGACAGCACCATTATTGGGTTTAGCCACCTGCATTTGAGCGGGACGGGGATTGGCGACTTGGGCGACATCACGCTGATGCCCGTTGTGGGCGAGGTGACGCTGGCGCGCGGCAAGGAAGATGACCAACAGTCGGGTATGTGGTCGTTTTTCCGCCGGGCAACCGAAAAATCGAAGGCGGGCTATTATGCCGTGTTCCTCGACCGCTATAAAATCGGGGTGGAACTCACGGCTACCAAGCGCGTGGGACTGCACAAATACACTTTCCCGCAGGCTCAGGATGCCTCGGTGATTATCAATTTGGAGACCGGGCAGGGCTGGGATGCCGTGCGCGAAACCGAACTCGTGCAGGAAAACGACACGGTGGTGAGCGGCTACCGCTATTCCAAAGGCTGGGCAAACAATCAGATGATATATTTCACGGCAACATTTTCAAAACCCATCAAAAAGTTTGTCAAGGCGGGCGAAAAGGAACGCTACGGTTTGGCGTATTTCGACACGCAGGCGGGCGAAGAAATCTACGTGAAAGTCGCCCTTTCGCCCAACAGCATCGACAAAGCCAAATGGAATATGTCGCAGGAATTGCCCGCATCGCCCAACAGTGCAACATTCCAACAGACTGTTGCACAGGCAGATAAGGCGTGGAACGACGAACTGAGCAAAATTCAAATCACGACCTCCGACGTGCAAACCAAGCGCATTTTCTACACGGCACTCTATCACACGATGATTGCGCCGTCCGAATTTTGCGACGTGGCGGACGAGGCATTTCCCATTACATACACAACATTCTCATTATGGGACACTTACCGCGCGGCGCATCCGCTGATGACACTCATCCATCCCGAAAAGGTGAACGATATTATCTATACCTTTTTGGACATCTACGACCAACAGGGTAAACTTCCGGTGTGGCATCTGATGGGCTGTGAGACGAATTGTATGGTCGGCAACCCCGGTATTTCGGTGGTGGCAGACGCCATTTTGAAGGGCTTCAACGGCTTTGGCGTGGAATATGCCTACGAGGCGATGCGCCACTCGGCGATGCTCGACGAGCGCGGGCTGAAATACCTGAAAGAATACGGCTACATCCCCTACGACAAGGAGGAAGAGGGGCTTTCAAAGGCGATGGAATACGCCATTGCCGACTGGGCATTGGCACAGGTGGCGCAAAAATTGGGCAAAACGGACGACTACAACTACTTCCTCAACCGCAGCAAGGTCTATCAACACTATTTCGACAAGGAAACGGGCTTTATTCGCGGATTGTCGTCCAACGGGCAGTTTCGCCCCAACTTTAACCCTTTCCAATCCGTGCACCGCGAAAACGACTACACGGAGGGCAATGCGTGGCAATACACGTGGCTGGTGCCCCACGACATCGACGGACTCGTGCAGCAGTTTGGCAGCAAAGAGGCGTTCATCACGAAATTGGACTCGCTGTTTGTGGCAGAGGGCGAACTGGGCGAACACGCCTCCCCCGACATCAGCGGCTTGATTGGGCAATACGCGCACGGCAACGAGCCAAGCCACCACATTATATATATGTATCCCTACGTGGGGCAGGCGTGGAAAACGCAAGAAAAGGTGCGTGAGGTGCTCTCAACAATGTATTCCGACCAACCGGACGGCTTGAGCGGCAACGAAGACGTAGGTCAAATGTCCGCATGGTACATCCTCTCGGCAATGGGCTTGTATCAAGTGGAGCCGGCCGGCGGCAAATACGTGTTCGGCAGCCCCATCGTGGACGAAGCCATCATCAACGTGGGCAACGGCAAAACCTTCACCATCACGGCAAAAAACAACAGCGCAGAAAACAAATACGTCCAAGCAGTGCATCTCAACGGCAAACCGTATGAAAATTTCTATATCGACTTCGCAACCATTGCAGCAGGCGGCAAATTGGAATTTGTGATGGGGAGCAGGCAATTATGACGGCTACTTGCGGTGGTCGTATAACAGTATTACTATGCTTACAACGGATACCCATCAAAATCATAGAGGAGGGTCGAGAGATACCTTTCGCCCGTGTCCGGGAGTATCACCACGATGTTTTTACCTTTGTTTTCGGGTTGCAGGGCAAGGGTTGTTGCCGCATAAGCCGCCGCTCCCGATGAGATGCCTACCAACAGTCCCTCGTTTTTTGCCAATTCGCGACCGGTGCGGATGGCATCATCGTTGGACACTGTCAGGATGCGATTGACCACCGCACTGTCATACGTTTTGGGCACAAATCCGGCACCGATGCCTTGAATTTTGTGCGGTCCGGGTGCGCCTCCCGACAAGACGGGCGAATCAGCCGGTTCCACAGCAATTACTTCCAATTTGGGGTTCAGTTCTTTCAATCGCTTTCCTGCACCGCTGATGGTGCCGCCGGTGCCTACGCCGCCTACCAAAATGTCCACTTTGCCATCGGTGTCGCGCCAGATTTCCTCCGCCGTTGTGCGGTAATGGATGGCGGGATTGGCTGGGTTTTCAAATTGTTGCAGAATAACTGCTCCGGGCGTTTCATCGCGCAGAGCGTTTGCCTTGGCGATTGCGCCTTTCATGCCATCGGCACCGGGGGTCAGCACGAGTGTTGCGCCGAGTGCTTTCAGCAAGTTGCGGCGTTCAACACTCATCGTTTCGGGCATCGTGAGCGTGAGTTTGTAGCCTTTCACGCTTGCCACAAGAGCCAATCCTACCCCCGTGTTGCCACTGGTAGGCTCAATGATGGTTGAGTCGGATTTCAGGACTCCGCTTTTTTCAGCATCCTCAATCATTGCGAGGGCGATGCGGTCTTTCACACTGCCGGCAGGGTTGAAATACTCTAACTTGGCGATGATGTGTGCGCCTGCTGATTTCGACTTCCCGTAAGCGGACAATTCCAGCAACGGGGTGTTACCGATTAAATCGGTCAACTGTTTAAAAATTTTTGCCATTTTTATTCTATTTTTTTATGTAAATAAATCGTGCCAAAGGTAGTGAAAATTTTTGATATACGAAAATGGGGCGAATTAAAATGGTATAAAAAAAAATGGTAAAAGTCATTTTAAATGCGTACCTTTGCAAAAAAATAATTTGAATTATGGCACGATATTTTAATGTAGCAGGACCCTGCAACGAAGATGACCACTATATGATAGAGGCTTCATCGCGTTTGTCGGGCATCAGAGAACTTATTGACCAACGTCAATATTTTGTGATTCACGCCCCGCGGCAGAGCGGCAAGACAACTTTGCTGCTTGATTTGGTTAACCACATCAACCATGAAGGCAAGTATTATGCGCTTTATTGCTCATTGGAAGCGGCGCAGGGTATTATTGACCCGAAGGAAGGCATTCCGGCGATAGTCAAGCGGATGCAATCAAAATTCCGCTTTTCGAACATACCCAAAGGAGAAACATTTGCCAAAGATGCTGACTACAGCAATTATGCCGGTGTGTTGGCTGATGAGTTGACTTTTTTTTGTATGTCATTAGATAAGCCGCTTATCATCTTTTTCGATGAAGCCGACTGCTTGAGTGAGGGTACGCTCATCACTTTCCTTCGGCAATTGAGAGACGGTTACAATACGCGCGGTAATACCCCGTTTGTCCATTCAATCGCCTTGGTTGGTATGCGCAACATTCGCGATTTCAAAGCACGGATTCGTCCCGACAGCGAGTCATTGGGCAGCGCAAGTCCGTTTAATATTATTACTAAAGCGATGACTTTTAGCAATTTCACAAAAGAGGATATAATGAAATTGTACGCTCTGCATACCGCTGAAACAGGGCAAGTCTTTGAGCCGGATGCGATTGAATTGGTGCACCAACAGACACAGGGGCAACCGTGGTTGGTCAACGCAATAGCCCGCGAAGTGATAGTTGAAACGCTCCAATCCGATTATACCAAGCCGGTGACTGCCGAATTGGTGGAACAAGCCGTTCAAACCATCATCC
The DNA here is from genome assembly GCA_025996835.1 of Bacteroidia bacterium. GTDB lineage: Bacteria > Bacteroidota > Bacteroidia > Bacteroidales > Azobacteroidaceae > Azobacteroides. The sequence goes on along the minus strand of BNTU01000023.1, from coordinate 1,198 downwards.
TGCGGCGCGACACACATATCGACAGCCTGCTGGAGCGGCTTAAAGAGGAGCGGGTGCGGCGGGTGATGGAGCCTGTCATCATTGGCAAGATAGGAGATATCAACAAATTGTCGGACGATTATAGTTATGCCATGGACCTTGGCTTAATACGCGAGACACCTGGATTAGTGCAACCCGCCAACCCGATTTATGCCGAGGTGATTATCCGCACATTGAGTAAGAATTTTCAGGATACCTTGTGCAGTGAGATGTATCCCTACCAAATGCCTCGCTATCTGAAAAACGGGCGTATCGACATGATTTATCTCATGCAGGATTTTCAAGCCTTTTGGCGCGAAAACAGCGAGATATGGGTCGAACGGTTCGACTATAAAGAATCGGCACCTCACCTGATTTTACAGGCTTTTCTGCAACGGATTGTCAACGGCGGCGGGCAGATTGTCCGCGAATTTGCCGCCGGTCGCGACCGTTTGGACTTGTGCGTGCAGTATGAAGGACAAAAATATCCCGTCGAACTGAAACTCCGATACAATGCCAAAACCGAAGAAAAAAGCTACGCTCAACTCATCAACTATATGGACACAGTGGGCACCAAAGAGGGTTGGCTGATTATCTTCGACCGCCGCCCCGAAATAGATTGGGATGCTAAAATTTATCTCAAAACAGAAATGGTGATGGGGAAAACCGTTACGATAGTAGGGTGTTAGTTAAAAAAAGATTTCATTACGGGCTGAAAGCCCAGCATATCCCAGCCCAACGCATCGCGTTGGGGTAATAATAATGATGAATAATGATGAATAATGATGAGATATGATGGGGCAACATAATGATATAATGCCCTTTCAGGGCGCAAAACACACAAAACCCATTACCCCAACGCGATGCGTTGGGCTGGGATATGCTGGGCTTTCAGCCCGAAAAACAACAGATTTAACAAACTTTAACACAAACAAATGTTAAAATTTAAACAAAGCCATTGTCATTTAAAAAACATTCTTTACCTTTGCCGCCGTTATCACGAGATGCCATTGCGGGCTTGACCTGCAATCTCCCGCGACAACAAAAAAAAAATGTTTTAATAATTTAAATTTAATTTTATGCAGATGAGAAAAAGATTCAAAAACAGGAACTTTGCAAAGCTTGCAAAGCCTTTGCTGTTGAGTAGCATTCTCTTGGGGGGGGGGGGTGCGAAACGTTC
>BNTU01000022.1 GCA_025996835.1 Bacteroidia bacterium | reverse complement strand
TATTGTAGGGTTTGGGTCGCCAGGCAAGCGACAGCCTGGGGTTGCTCCAGGTGGCTGCCGTTACCTGCGGCGTGGGACGACTTATTGCGTATGTAAATTTCGGATAGGAGGTGGGGTTGGGCACAACTCCAAAATAGTATTCAAACAGAGTACTGCTCTTACCGGACGGGAGCTCGGCAGAGGCAGTGAGACTGCCGATGCTGCCGACCTTATATGAAAAATCGAGTCGGTCGTTCAACACGGCATCAGTGAGGGGGGTGGGAAAGGCAATAAACGCCTCCATCTTCGCATGAAGTTGCTGAAGTGGATATACCCCGGCATCCTCCAAACTCCACAGAGAGGACGACCGCATTTGGTCCATCCAGCCCTGTATGCTGGTCACAACTGTCTTAAACGCTACCCGCCGACTGCCTAACGATGCCTGCCAGATGCTCAGCAGTGAGGGCGCGGATGCGGAAATAGCGTATGACCAGTAGCGCTTGATGATGATGGTCACATCCTCATCATCAGGATAGCCCAGTTCCCATTTGTTGTCAGGTGGCTTTTTGCTAAACACCTCATAATTCGCCATCGGTGGCGGAAACATACTGCCGGGTGCAGCGTAATAGGGTCGAGAGTCCACGTGAGGCGGCTACGCGCGATGGTGAAGCGGGGGTTGTCGGGTTTTGTTGCTGCTGCTCCATCACCACATTGGTGAGCATGGCTGTCTGTGGGTTAAATATGCCAAACCGGAGGCTGTCGTCGTATGGTGGCGACAAAAGAGCGGGTATATCTGCGTGGTCCCACACGCTGTGGTCCACTTTGATGCTGTTTTGCGAGGATAAGGCATCCACATTGCTTTTGATGTACGAACTCATCTCCCTGAGCAGCGTTTGTGCGATGGGATGACCGGTCATGCCGTAGGCTTCCACAAAGAGTCTGAGGTCGTAATAGGCTTTTTCAACTGATATACTCCCACCCGTCATACACATTCTTTTCCCCATCATGCTTGTAGTCGCGCAACATGCTGTTGCTGCCTCTATCGTAGACATAAGGTCGTGGCTCAATTTGCCATTGAAATGCGTTCCACGCAGCCTGATAGACTCTCAGGAAGTTCTCGTCCGGCACAACGGGGTTCACCGTACCCGGATTCACCCAGCCCTCGCCGCCCGCAGGAGCATAAGCAGCAGTCCGCATAAGCCCATCCAAACTCGGAACAGCAGCAGGGTCGGCCCAGCAAACACCCACACCACTCAGCACCGCCTCCGGATGCGGATAACGCGCCCCGCCGGAGCCTTCATCCAAATAGTGCGTCTCAAGCCGTGCTCAAAAGCACCCCAAGCACCGCCGCAATAACCCGCAAACCTCTATCTTGCATCATCTTTGCCATTTTCGGCTGCAAAGGTACGAGTTATGAGTTATGAGTTGTGAGTTGTGAGAATAAACATTCACACAAACTGCTTGCACATTCACAAAAATTCATTACCTTTGCAGCGATTTATTTAATCAAAGCGATTAAATAACCTGAAAAATTATAATTATATTTCTATGAACACAGTAGAAACCGGGCGTTATTTGGACTTAAAAAATGATTTTGCATTCAAACACATTTTTGCAAACAAAGTGTTGTTAATCAGTTTTTTGAATGCACTTTTAAGGGAGAGAAAGACGATAGTTGATATCACCTATCTCAATGTGGAACAGTTGGGTCGCCGAAAGGGAGACCGGAAAGCGTTTTTTGATTTGTATTGCACGGACGAAACGGGTGAGCAGTTCGTGATTGAGATGCAAGTAGGTAGGCAAAGGCATTTTATGGACAGAATTTTGTCCTGTGCGGCACGAGCTATTTTGAAGCAAGCCAAAACAGGCAAATGGGATTTTGAATTGCAACCATTGTTCGTCATCTCTATCGTGAATTTCGACTTGCATCCGGGTAATGACCGGTGCATCAGTTACCATTCGCTAATGGACGAGGACACATTTACAAAGACGAGCAACAAATTGCAGCTCGTTTCGGTAGAATTGAAAAAATTCAACAAATTGGTGAACGAATTAGTAACAGACAGAGATAAATGGCTATATTGCCTAAGACACTTAGCCCAGTTGTCGGCACAACCGGTAGCAATACAAGGCGAAGTCTTCGACGAACTGTTTGAATTAGCAGAATTTGAAAATTTAAAAGAAGAAGATATGAGAACGTATAAAAAAAATCTGTTGCAGTACAATGATGTGCGAAATGAGGTGGAGTGTGCTCGAGAAGATGGCGTGGAAGAGGGTATGCAAAAAGGTATACAGCGCGGTGTGCAACAAGGCATCCAACACGGCATACTGCAAGGTGTGCAGCAAACCACCTATGAAATTGCACAAAAGTGCATTCAAGAAGGGATGTCCCTTGACTTTGTTATTAGAATAACCGGACTCTCCTCCGAAGAATTGAAAAGCATCGGGCTGAAATGACAGATATAACAGAGCATAAAACGCTGCACGGGACAATTCCGTTTGATAAAATTCGTTTGGAGGATTATGAACCCGCATTTCGCGAGGCGATGGCATTGCACAATGCCGAGATTGACGAAATTGTGAACAATAGGGTAGGGGCTACCTTTGAAAATACCATTGAGGCGTTGGAATATGCCGGAGAGGCGTTGGAGAGGGTCGAGAAGGTATTTTTCAATTTGCTGGAGGCGGAAAGTTCGGACGCAATGATGGCGATTGCGCAGAAAATTCAGCCCGAACTCACGGCGCATGCCAATAATATCACGCTGAATGAGAGGTTGTTTGCCCGCGTGAAGGCGGTGTATGACCAATATACCGGCACACAGCCCGTAAGAGTAGGGCAGGGCATGCCCCTGCAACCGGAACAAATGAAATTGTTGGACGTCACCTACCACGCTTTTGCAGACAATGGCGCGAATTTGAGCGAGGACGACAAGCAAAAATACCGCGAATTATCCACCAAATTAGGGGTTTACGCGCTGGAATTTGGGCAAAATGTGCTGAATGCCACCAATGCCTATACATTATTATTGACGGACGAAGCGGATTTAGCAGGTTTACCCGCGGATGTGATTGAAGAAGCGGCGCGAAAGGCACAGGAAAAGGCTAATCGTCATTGCGGGCTTGACCCGCAATCCCCTGCAAAAGAATGGTTATTCGACTTGTCTGCACCAAGTTACAGTGCCTTTATGAAATATGCCGACAATCGCGAATTGCGCAAACAACTTTATCTGGCAAGCAACACCAAATGTATAGGAGGCGCATACGACAACACCGAACACATCAAAAACATCATCAACACACGACTGGCAATCGCCAATCTGCTGGGCTACAACAGTTATGCCGACATGGTGCTACACAAACGCATGGCAAAAAATACAAATGCAGTATCCGAATTGCTGAACGAATTGCTGGAAGGCTTTGCACCCGCAGCAAAGCAAGAAGTAGCTGAATTACAACATTTTGCAGTTACCAGTTACCAGTTACCAGTTACCGATAACTGTTCGCTGGTCACTGATAACCAGTCACTGGTAACTGGTAACTGCTCACTGGTAACTGCTTACGATTGGTCGTATTACTCTAACAAACTGAAAGACAGCAAGTTTGACCTCAATGACGAGCTGATTAAACCGTATTTTGAGTTGGAAAATGTGCGGAAAGGCGTCTTCGGATTGGCTACAAAACTGTACGGGATTTCTTTCAAAAAAAATGCGGAAATACCTGTGTATCAGGAAGATGTTGAAGCATTTGAGGTGTTTGACCGTAGCGGAGAATACCTTGCCGTGTTGTACACCGACTTTTTCCCGCGTACAGGCAAACGTCCGGGGGCTTGGATGACTGAATTTCAGGGGCAGCAGGTGCGGCGCGACGGGCAACAAATTCGCCCGCATATCTCGATTGTGATGAATTTTACACGTCCCACAGCCACCAAACCGGCTTTGCTGACGTTTGACGAGGTGAATACATTTGTGCACGAGTTCGGACACGCCTTGCACGGGATGCTGGCAAACACGGTCTATCCAAGTCTTTCGGGTACAAGTGTTTATCGCGATTTTGTGGAACTGCCTTCGCAAATCATGGAGAACTTCTTGCATGAGAAGGAATTTTTAGATTTGTTTGCGGAACATTATCAAACAGGAGCGAAAATCCCTGCGGAGTTAGTGCAAAAAATTGTGGATTCGGCGAATTTTCAGGTCGGTTATGCGTGTTTGCGGCAGTTGTCGTTTGCCTGTTTGGATATGGCATATCATTCTATTTTAAAGCCGTTTAGTGGGGATAGTTTAAAGGACTTTGAAACCCGTGCGATGGCGGCTACGCAGGTTTTGCCCACATTGCCCGATACGATGATTTCTCCGGCGTTCGGTCATATCTTTTCCGGAGGCTACGCGGCAGGTTATTATTCCTACAAATGGGCGGAAGTGCTCGAAGCAGATGCTTTCGCACTCTTCAAGGAGCACGGCATTTTCAATGCAGAGGTGGCACAATCGTTCAGAGAAAACATTTTGAGTCGCGGCGGCACAGAAGACCCAATGGATTTATACATACGCTTCCGAGGGAAAAAGCCCACTACTGAGGCTTTGAAGCAGCGATGTGGGGTCGTAACACCTTCTTATTCAGCCACTTCCTGACCGGCTCGTCATACAATTTCAAGCAGACGTACGACACGGCGATGGTCGCGACAAACACCAGCAGGGCTACCCAATATGATTGTGCGAATTTATCGTAGAGTGTCATCGTGGCATCATAATTTTGTTTGGAAAGATAGCCTGCCCAAATGTAAACAACCGGATAATTAACGATATACACCGGATAGGAAATATCGCCCAGAAATTTGCATACTTTCGAGGCGTATTTGCCTGTTACTTCGCCACTTGCACCAAAATAGACAATCAAAGGAAAAACGAGAATAATCACTACCGACTCATAGATGCCGTTCATCCATAAATGACTGTGACCGCCCAATCGCGGCATGAAGAAAACGACTAACAAAAACGCACTGCACCAGAAGAAAGCATTTTTCAGCCGGGTCAATTTTCCCAAACGATAGAGCAACAAGCCGGCAAAGAAGGGGTATATCAAGCGCGTAAAGCCACTGCGGAGATGGTGACTGCTAAATTCCCAGCCACCACCAACTTCACCCATGGTCATGGCCAAGTGAATCGTGGCGCAAGCAGCCAAAAAGACCAGCACAGACAGCAGTTTGGTCGAAAATTTGCGAATAAAAAGTACATAGAGAATGTTGGCTATATATTCGTAGAACAACGACCAACAAGGCGCATCCAAAGTGTACATCTCTTGCCAACCCCGAATATCCATCGAGGGCGGCGTCGGAATTAAAAAGATGCCAAGCACCAAGAAAAGCAGCAATTTCCAAACAGGAATGTCTGCTATAATCGGAAATGCGGGCGATGCTCCGAAGTAAAACAACACGGCACCAAGCACCATACCCATTGTGACCATCGGATGCAGTCGAATCAAGCGGCGTTTAAAAAAGTTACCCAAACTCATTTTTTTCCAACGGTCGTCGTAGGCGTAACCAATCACAAAACCGGAAAGGACAAAGAAAAAATCCACCGCCAGATAACCGTGGTTGACAAATTTCTCGTAGGGGTCCAAGGTATAAGCCTCGAAAATATGAAAGAGCAGTACCGCGATGGCAGCCACTCCGCGCAGCCCATCGAGGATTTCGTAATGCGGCTTTGTAGCCAAAGACGTAGTATTCATCGAATTATGAGTTTTTTTTACATTTATTACGCGGCAAAAGTACAACAAAATTGTTGATTTTCAAAAAAAACATTTTATGTCTGAACCTTGATTTTTACAAGATTAAGAAGATTACCAAGATTGTGAATGTGCATAATCTTGGTAATCTTCTTAATCTTGTAAAAATCGTGGTTCAGACAAAATCAGCATTTTTTGCCGAGAAAATTAAAAAAAATGTGTAACTTTGTGCCGAATTTGAAAAAAAGCGTAAGATGAAAAAGATAATATTATTGGTATTCTCTGTTTTGTTGTTTTGCGGGCAGTTGTTCGCAGAGGTTGATGACATTTTGCCTGTGCCGGAGGAATTTGTCAAGGCTTCACAAATAACGGATGATGGCACACATCTGGAAGCTCCGAAATGGCATGCGGCGAATGCGAGTTTTACGGGCAGTTTTGCCGGATACAAGCCCGAAATGCAGTATGAAATCATTGTGTATGTGAATAATCTCATCACGGGCGGGCAGGAAGAATACAAAACGAGTGCGCGCAACGATGGCACGTTTGAGTTGGCTGTGCCGCTGATTGTGTCCACGCAGGTGTTGTTTCGGGTCAGTTATGAGGGCGGAAATCGCAGTCTTTTGAACGATTATGTATTGTTGTCACCGGCAAAAGAAACACGCTTTTATTGCGATTTACCTGCGTATTTTAGGCATAGAACAGTGCAAAAACACGATGAAACCGACAATTTTAAGGAGGTGTATTTTGCCGGAGCCAATGCCGAAATCAATAATCTGACATTTGATTTGAAATACCTCGAATATGCCCGAAAAATTTATGAAGTCACCACCGATACGGCTGTAGTCAATAAAATGACTTTGGATGAGTATAAAAACTATATTTTGAAGGTAAAACAGCAGTGTATCGACAGTTTATTGAACAGTTCCAAAACACTGACTGTCAAGGTGAAAGAGTTTTTTACGATGGGATTGGATTATCAGGCTGCGCGTGAATTAAATTTTGCAACCAATAATTGGGAGCCTGATTCGGCATATTATGATTTTCTGGCTGATTTGCCGTTAAACAATCCGGCTTCGCTCTACCATCAGTCGTTTGGCAGTTTTGTGAACTCATGCCAACTCGTCCGGTCGCCGATGCCGGATTTAACCGTAGCAATGGCTGTGGATATGTTGATTGCATCGGGAAAAATTGCGCCGGAAGATGTGAAATCGGCGCAATATCTCCAGCAAGCAATTGCAGACATTATGAAAAAAAAACGGGAAGTAAATGAGTTGGACAAGCAAGCAGAACAAGTTATTTTTACAAAATATAAAGAAACTATCAATTCAATCGTGAGCGATTACCGACAGACATTACAGGCTCGTATGGTGGAAATTCTCGGAGAAATGGTCTATTCACTCATGGGATGTCAGGTATTTAGTCGACAGATGGTTGAAGACTATACGCCGCTGTCGGAAGAGGCATTCGCATGGTTGAAGCAGCTGAAAGACCCGTTTTTTGCCCAATACATGGCAGCCCAAAACAATAAAGTGCTCGCAAAAATCGAAGAAAATAAATCGAAACACAGCTATCATGCAAACGATGTGTCGGGCAAAGAAAAAGAAGACCTGTTTGAAGCCGTCATAGGCAAAGAAAAGGGTAGGGTGGTGCTGGTGGATTTCTGGGCAACCTGGTGCGCACCGTGCCGCATGGCAAACAAGATGTTCCTGCCCGTAAAAAGCATGATAGACCCCGAAAAAGTAGCATTCGTCTATCTCACAGACGAATCCTCACCATTTGAAACATGGCAAAACATGATTCCCGACCTCTCCGGCGAGCATTATCGCCTCTCGCGCGACCAGTATCTCTATGTGATGGAACGGCTGAATGTGACAGTGAATAGCATCCCGACGTATCTGATTTTGGACAAAAACGGCGAACAGGTATTTCATCACGTGGCTTTTCCGGGTGTGGATGTGATGATGAGTAAAATTAATGAGGCGATGGCGCGGTGATGCAAAACAAAGAAATAATCCTCTCAGCAGACCAGGAGCAGGCTTTGACACTCTTGCTCGATTTTATCTTACATTCTGAAAAGCAGGCTTTTACGTTGATTGGCAATGCGGGGACGGGCAAAACTACGGTCGTCAATAAGCTGCTTAAAGCATTGGAAGCCAATCATTTTACGCAATATGTGCTGTGTGCGCCTACGCATAAGGCTAAGTTTGTGTTGGGGCGTGCCACCAAGCGGGAGGCGATTACGCTGCATAAGTTGTTGAAATTGTCGCCTAATTTGGATGTTATGCGGTTGGATTTGAGGCAGTTGAGTTTTATCACCACGATGGAGGTGTTTCCCGAAGTGCCGTTCAAAGGCGTTGTCATTTGCGACGAGGCGAGTATGATTAACGATGTGCTGTTTGACACTTTGCTGAATGCCTGCAAGGGTAGGGGGGCGAAAGTGCTGTTTATTGGCGACAAGGCGCAGATTAGTCCCATTGACGAATATAAAATCTCCAAAGTGTTTGATTTGGACAATCAGTTTGAACTCACGTTCAACCATCGGCAATCGGCAGACAATGCGCTGGTGCCGTTGATTGACTTGGCGCGTCATCAAATTCTCACCGATTTTCAGGCGGCGAAAGCTCCGTTAGGCTCGCTCTATCTCTACCATTCGGCGGCTGAACTGTTGGAAGCCAATAAGAGCGATTTTGAGCAACTCATTGCTACTCAGGACGTTTTCCGCTGCAAGATATTGTCATACACCAACAAGCGCGTGGCGCAATTCAATCAGGCAGTGCGCCAAATGCTGTACCCGGATAGTCAGGAGACCGAATATCACCTCAACGAAATTCTGATGTGCTACGACAATTTGGAGTATAACTGCCATCCGTTTTTTAATTCCAGCGATTATATTGTGCTGAATATCGAAAAAATAACCAAAATATTGCCCGAATTTGGCGAAATAGACGGCTTCAATCTGACCCTGAGAGACACCATCTACGACAATACAGCCACGATTTTTGTAATCACACGCCAAGTAGATGTGACCGATTTAGACCGATTGACCCGACTTATCGACCGCTACCAATCCAACGCAATATGCTGCACGAAAGGCACCAAAGAATATCGACTGGCGTGGCGCAAGTATTTTGATTTGGTCAACAGCTTTGCCTGCCCAATGAACTTGGAATTGGATTCCAGATTGGTGAAAACCAAAACATTCGACTACGGCTACGCCATCACAATCCACAAAATCCAAGGCAGCAGTCTGGAAAAAGTCTTCTTCGACAACAAATCCCTGATAGCCTGCAAAGACCCAAACGAATACCGACAGTTGCAATATGTGGCACTGAGCCGAACCCAGACAGACCTGCATGTGCTCATATAAGCCCCCCTCAAAGGCATATATAGATTTGGCACATAATTATTATTATGTTAAATAGGATTTTTCGGGGTGTGCCCTACCGGCGTTTGAGCAATGATTTTCCTACAATATAATCTCAGATTCGAAAAACACTTCTTTCGACCTTTTGTATTCTTGTGGCGACATTGTCAAAATATCCATCGGGATATTGTATTTGCGCCTTACTTCAATTTCAGGTTTTACGGTCATTTTTGCCCGTTCAAAAATGTCTTTGTCTTCAAACGATTTGGATATGATAATAATATCTATATCGCTATCCTTGTGCATTGTGCCGGTTAGTGCAGAGCCAAACAAGGCAATGTTCGTGTCGTTTATGCCATTGGCGACTAACGTGCTTTTTAAATAGTTAAGCACCTCTGTTACTGTTGTTTTATCCATTGCTGTACTATTTTTGTTTGTTGTAAAATACTTGCTGTCTGTTCCACTGAATATTTATTTATCATCTCTCTCAAATCTAATGGATAGCGTGTGGCTATTGACAATTGATTTATGTTTGTCATAAATTCAAGATGTTCTTCCAAAGTCTCAAGACTCATCCTGTTTATCAGGTAGAGCAAATCATGCAACTTTGGAGGAATTTTATTCAACCGTTTTAAATAAAGCCCTTTGAGTGCCTTTTCCAACGATAAATGACACATAAAAATACAATACACAGTACGACCTGAATTGAGCATATATTCTGCCGCTTCCAAATCATAATCAGATTGAAAAAACCACTCGCTGTGTCTATCTTCTGCTGTCATGGCTGCAAAGGTATGAATTATTTTGCAATGCTGCAAATAAAATCAAAAACCGCCCGAAAGGTTGCCTCTCGGACGGTTTTTTGCAAGTTGTGTGCAAGGCTGAAGCCATGCTTTTAGCTCCAATAATTCTCTGTTACTCGTTATATGAATTAAAATACCACTTCAAATTCCGACCGCTTGGCTCTGTGGTAGTAATATGATAGGTATGAGTTTCTGTGTCGTCATAATAATTAAACAACATGTTCCATCCTTTCTTCATAGTTATATCAAAAAGGTAGTGCCGCCCATTTTCCGTACTTGGTCCTTTCATCGTACCACTACTGCCACTGCCATAAACATAAAGGAAACTAGCCTCAACTGTTTCATCGCCATAGCCGAAACGGCCTACTCGTTCTCCGTTTTTATAGGCATAAATAGGAAGTATACCTTTTGTATTAAACCCCTTGCCATTGGGGTCGTCACCACTAACCGTTACACCCTCAGGAGGAGGCTCAGAAGAAAGATACTTGTCGTCTACAGTTGCCGGCAATGTGATAGTAAGAACACCTTCGATATACGTCCCTTTTGCTAACTGCACATAAGTTACATTACCGTTTACTTCTTTAGTAAGTTCGAATATTACAGAATCAGCTGTTGTTATGTCCGTAGTGTTCACTGTCACTTTGATTTCAAAGCTACCATCAGCTTTACTGCCACCATCGGCACTTTCGCCCTCATCCTCTTTGTTGCAACCAACAAAACCCGCTGAAACAGCCATCGCTGCCAGCAAAAACACATTTTTAAACTTTGTCATTTTCTTTTAATTTTTAAATTTGACATTAATATTTAACTTTTTCCCTACTCAAATCGACAATGTAGGGCTTGCCCCAAGTTGATACCAGTTGTTTGGTCAACTGTTGTCCTTTCCTCATATACGCAGCATAAAAAAAGCGCAGACAAAACTCTAAATTCATCCGCCTATTGAGGTCTTAGGATACCGTGCAGTCAAATAAACCAAATCATGCCCACACCGAACGGCGTGAACGTCTTCACTTTATTCTCTTGACTGCTCTGAAATGTCCTAAGTTTCAATAGACAAGATGTAAGCTAAACGCTTTTCCCAATCTTAAAATGTGCGTACTACCGCTGTTAAGTCTTCATAATCTAATCTCCTTATTGTTAATCTGTTAATCACTCGTATTCGCTCATTCATTCGAGCCAATATCGTCTGATATTTACTTATTCATAACTTAGCGTAAATATCGGCGGCAAAGGTAAGGATTTTTTTTGAAATTGCAAGGGTGCACGACAAATTTGGATTACAGTAAATAATTATTTACCTTTGCAGCCTCAAATGAATTGATAGTGTATGAAATCATCGGAATTGGACAGAAAAGTAGCACGCGCAGGGGCAAAATTCCTTTATCAGGAGGCCTCCAGTCACAAATATTATATATATGACGGTGTTGTGTTTTCTGTGCCTATGCATGGCGCAAAAGAGGTGCCGACAGGAACGTGTAACAAAATATTGAAAATTGTGAAGTTGAAATGAACCCCACGTAAAAAATAAAATATGAAACAGATTAATGTAATTTTAGAATTAGGAAAAGACGGCTATGGCGTTAGTTTTGAACAATTGCCTACTGTATTTGGTTTTGGCGAAACCGTGGATAGAGCCAAAGCAGATGCACAAGTAGCATTGGATGGGTATGTAAAGGCGTTGGGAATGGTTGGTCAGCCTATTCCCGAAATTTTGCAAGGCGAATACGAATTGATATTTGAATTTGATATACCCGCCTTGTTGAAATATATTGACGGAACCGTAACGAAAACGGCTCTCGCAAAGGCATCCGGAATGAATGCCTCTCAATTAACTCACTACAGTTCGGGATTAAAGAGACCTCGCAAACAACAACGCGAAAAAATCATTAACGGTTTGCATCGTATCGGAAAAGATTTATTAGAGTTTAGTTATTAGAGTTTAGAGTTTAGTAATGGCAAAAAAAGTAATCATAAAAATAGGTTCATCTTCCCTGCTGAACGAGCACGGCATTGATGACCTGAAAATTGAGCAGCTCTTTCGGGAAATCAGTGGATTGATGCAGGCAGGAGTGGAGGTGCTGTTGGTGACCAGCGGCGCGATTGCTTTGGGGTGCCACAAGCTCCGGCTTGCAGAAAAGCCTAAATCTATGGCTTTGAAGCAGGCTTGCGCTTCTGTCGGGCAGGTTGGGTTGATGAATAAATATGAGATTGAGGCGGAGAAAGTTGGTTTGAATATTGGGCAAATTTTGGTTAATCACGACGATTTTGTTAATAAAAAGCGGATGCTCAATCTTTCTAATACCCTCCAGGCGTTATTGGAAAAGAAGGTCTTACCCGTTATCAATGAGAATGATGCGTTGATGGTGGAAGAAATTCGGGTGGGCGATAATGATACGCTCTCGTCTTTTTTTGTGCCGATGCTGAACGCGCAACTTTTGATTATTGTTTCCGATATTGACGGATTGTACGATAAAAATCCGAAAGAATATCCCGATGCAAAATTGGTGGAAACGGTGGTTGAGATTAACGACGACATTCGGAATATGACCGGCACTAAAATTTCCGCTGTCGGCACGGGAGGTATGCAAACGAAATTGCAGGCGGCAGAAATTGTAATGCGCGCGGGAGGCAATATGGTCATCATCAATTCCAATCATTTGACAAGGATTACGCAAGCAGTAAGAGGAGAAAAAGTAGGAACATTATTTATCGGTAAAAAGAAATAGTATGAACTTGACGGAACAAATACAAAAAACAAAAGAAGCGGCACTTGCTCTGGCGCAATTATCTTCCGAAGATAAGAATAAGATATTGCATAATATTGCCGTTATGCTTGCAAAAAACAGCGCAAGTATCATCGCGGAAAATCAGAAAGATTTAGCAGCGGCGCAACTGACCAACATCAGTGAGGTGATGCTTAAACGGCTGACACTCACCGAAAAAGACTTGCAAGGAATTTGTCGGGATATTGAAGATATTATTCTTCTGCCCGACCCTGTCGGCGAAGTTCTCGAAACTGTGCACCGCCCCAATGGGCTGAAAATCGAAAAAGTGCGCGTTCCGTTGGGCACGGTGCTGGTTATTTATGAATCGCGTCCCAATGTGACGGTCGATGTGGCAACGCTCTCTTTGAAGTGCGGCAATGCCTGTGTCCTGAAAGGCGGAAGTGAAGCCATTAACACCAATCGCATTTTGGCAAAACTGCTGCGGGAAGCCATACAGGACACGCTCGACCCGAATGTTGTCACTTTTATTGACACTACCGACCGCAAAGCAACAGAAGAATTATTGACTATGCACGATTTGATAGATGTGGTGATTCCCCGCGGAAGTCACAGGCTTATTAAATATGTGGTAAACAATGCAAAAATTCCGGTCATCGAAACAGGCGCAGGCAATTGCCATTTATATGTAGAGCAAAGTGCCGACCTGAAAATGGCACTCGAAATAGCGCTCAATGCCAAACTGAGCAAGCCTGCCGTTTGCAATTCCATCGAAACTCTGTTGGTGGACGAAGCCATCGCCGAGCCTTTTTTAAGGGAATTAGCCCTTGCATTCGAGCAACATCAAGTGGAAATACGAGGCTGCGAACAGACAAGGAAAATTATCCCAGCCGCCAAAGCCGCAACGGAGGCGGATTATGCAACGGAATACAATGATTTAATCATTGCCGTAGCCATCGTGAAAGACTACAAGGCAGCCATTCGGCATATCAATCGCTACTCAACGAAACATTCGGAAACGATAGTATCCGGTAATCAGGCTATCATTGATGAGTTTTTGAATACCATCAACAGTGCCTGCTGCTATGTCAATGCCTCCACCCGCTTCACCGACGGCGGCTGTTTCGGCTTTGGTGCCGAATTTGGCATCTCCACCGGAATGCTGCACGCCCGCGGTCCGATGGGTTTGAAAGAATTAACGAGTTACAAATATAAGATTTACGGAACAGGGCAAATTAGAGTTTAGAGATTAGAGTTTAGAGTTTAGTTTGTAGAGACGTGGCGTGCCACGTCTTTGCGGAATTTAAAATTTAGTTCCCAAAAACGCTAACTCAAAAACTAAAAACTAAAAAAACTAAACTCTAAACTCTAATCACTAAACTCTAAATAAATTATGTATAAATTAGGAATTATTGGTGTCGGGAAAATGGGACGCAGCTTTTTGGAAGGCATTTTAAACGCCAAAGTGCTGACAAAAGCAGAGGTATTGCTTTTTGGAAACAGCAAAAACGCCGGTTTGCGGCAGGAAGGTTACAATGTGGCGCACTCCGAACGGGAAGTATTGCAAAAATCCGAAATGGTTTTGCTGGCATTCAAGCCGCTGCAATTTGCAACGGTGTTGGAAAAACTGCAAGGAATAGACCGGGAAAATCCCGATTTAATTGTGGTTTCTATGGCGGCAGGCATCAAAATTGACACTATCCGCAAGCAATTAGGCGACGTGCGCTATGCCCGAATTATGCCCAACACTCCGGTTGTAATCAATCGCGGAATGATTACCCTTGCCATAGACCAATCCGGCAAAAAGATAACACCCGCCGAATCGCGCGAACTGTTCCAATTATTGGAAATTCTGGGCACAGTCGTAGAAATAGACGAAACCGAGATGGACACCGCAATTCCACTGCACGGCAGCATGCCCGCCTACTTATACAGTTTTGCTCGCGCCTTCATCAACAACGCCCTAAAACACGGCTTGGATGAAGAAAAAGCAAAAACATTAGTAACCGAAGCCATCATCGGCTCTGCCCGAATGCTCCAAAGCAGCAACCGACCGATTGACCAACTCATCGCAGATGTGTGCAGCAAAGGCGGCACGACGCTTGCAGGATTGGAAGTTTTGCAGCATAATGGCTTTGAGGGGATAATCGATGCCGCTTGTGATGCCTGTATTCGCAGGTCGAAGGAATTGTCCTCGTCATAAAATGCCGCAAATAAAATCAAAAACCGCCCGAAAGTTTGCCTCTCGGACGGTTTTTTCAAGTTGTGTGCAAGACTGGAGACTTTCAATCCGGATCAAAAGACCACTTCAACCCCTGTGGTATTGTAGTCGTTTTAGTACGGGTATTGGTTTTTGCGGTTGCATTTTCAGACCAGTCAGGAAAAACCACTATGTTCCATCCTTTCTTCAGGGAAACACTGTAATTAGTGATGAGTGTCCAATCGCCGCTTGTATTCGTAGATGTTCCGGTTATCGTAACATCCTTGTCAACATAAAAGGGACCGGCTGTACCTGCTTCATAGCCATACTCAAAATCGCCTACTTTGGTGCCATTTTTCCATGCATAAATAATAGCATCATCATCGTCTTCATACCACTTGGTTTGGGGGTCACTAACTGTTACCCCCTCTCCAAGGTTACCAATAGGAGAAAGATACTTGCTGTCTAAAGTTGCCGGCAGTGTGATAGTAAGAACACCATTGACATACGTTCCTTTTGCTAATACTTCTCCTCTCTCAATTTCCAATGTTACAGAGTCAGCGGTTGTAACGCCCTCAGTACTCACTGTCGCCTTGATTTCAAAGCTACCATCAGCTTTACTGCCACCACCGGCACTTTCGCCATCATCCTCGTTGTTGCAACCAACAAAACCCGCTGAAACAGCCATCGCTGCCAGCAAAAACACATTTTTAATCTTTTTCATTGTTTTTAAAAATTAAATTACAAATTTTACTTATTTTTTCCTACTCTAAACGGCTTCGTAGGTGTCTTGCCCCAATTTTATGCAGTTGTTGGTCAACTGTTGTCCCTTTCTCAGATACGCAGCATAAAAAAAGCGCGGACAAAATTTTTAGTTTTATCTGCTTTCTGGGGCTTAAGACGGGCCGTGCAACCAAATAAATGAATCTCACCCACGCCGGAGCGCGAGCGTTATCACTTTACTTTTACGGTTGCTTTTTGAGTGTCTTAATTTCAGAAAGTCCAAAGTCAAGCTAAAACGCTTTTCCCAATCTTAAAATGTGCGTACTACCACTGTCATGTCATCATAATCTCCTATTATTTAAGCTGTTATCACTCGTATTAGCTCATTCATTCGAGCCAATATCGTCCGATATTTACTTAATTCATAACTTTAGCGTAAATATCGGCGGCAAAGGTAAGGATTTTTTTTTGAAATGGCGCAACTATTTTTGCATCTGTGAAAATTTTTGCTACCTTTGCAGGCGCAAGAAAATGATTAATAACGAATAAGGAGGTCTGTATGAGTAATATTTCTTACTATATTGTGATGTGCCTGGGTATGTTTGCTGCCAATAATGCGCTTTCGTATGCCGGTGCATTTCAAATTCTTCACAAAAGTGGTGCCCTTGATTTTTTGATAAGCAATTACAATGCGGAACATTTGCTCGGCATGGATGATGTGATGGATGATTTGCAGACAATTGTTGAACGAAAGAAGGAGGCATCCTCTCCCGTAGCAAATGACAACATAACGCATTATGGGGATAACACACAGCGTTTTTTAATTGAATCAATGACCAGCGAGATTGCAGGTTATATTATGGAAGACCGGCAGGTTGATTTGGAAACTGCACTTGAGCAATTTTTTAATTCGCCCGCCGCCGAACTGATAGCGGACACCGACACCCTACTCTACCGTGAAGGCTCAGCGTATGTCTATGAGAAGTATTTCAAAAATTTGTAATACCCCACACTCATTCCAAAAACTCATCCAACTCCCGCCGCTCTTTTTTCGTGGGGCGACCTGTCCCGCGAGCACGGTCGACGAAACCGCTAATCTTCTGCAATTCAAGTATTTCGTACTGCTCCGGCGGCGTAACGTCTTCCAAATAAGTTGACACTAATTTGGCACCCACGCGATTGTTGGGAAGTTCCAACACGCGAAACGAATAAGTAACGGGCGGCTTTTTCACATCCACCACATCCCCAATTTTGACGGCACGCGAAGGCTTCGCCGCCACCCCATTCACCGCCACACGCCCCTTATTACACTCCTCCGCCGCCAACGAGCGCGTCTTGAAGAGGCGAACAGCCCACAACCATTTGTCAATACGTTCCATTTCATTTAGTTTTTAGTTATTAGAGTTTAGAGTTTAGACTAAAAACTAAACTCTACACTCTATTTTTCAGTAGCCATTTCCACACAGGGATGACTTGGATAGTTACACCGTTTTCTTGGATGGTGTTTTCCTCGTCATAAGTCACAATTTCGAGCCTATCTAACGGATAAACCTCAGCGAGTTTCAGCAACGCTTTGATTTCCCGTTGGCGAGTCAGGTCATTAGCAATATTATATGACACTTGGACGGCTCTTTTTTCCTTTGGAATAAAAAAATCGACTTCCACGTTTCTGTTGTAAAAATAGAGGTCGTCGTGATATTTCTTTTTCAAATCAATCGCCACGATATTCTCCAGCAATTTAGTTTCCGGGTCAATTAAGAAATTGTTAAGCAAGCCATTATCAAAGAAATACCGCTTTTTAAAAGTTTCTTTCTGACTTAGTTTATCTGAGTAATTAGAAATGCCAAAAATCAGATAGGCATCCGCCAAAAATTGCAGATAATCCACCAGAGTGTTCCGTGCAATTGATGCCCCGGTAGTGTCTATCACATGTTTCATCCGTTCCAAAGAGGCCGGTTGCATCACGCTTTCCGCCAATTTTTTGACAAGAACGCGGATAGCATTTTCATTCCGAATTTCATTTCGGGCAATCACATCGCCCAACAGAATTTTTTGATACAACGCATTGAGCCAACCGCGTTTATCCTGCAAAGGGAATACTTCTGCAAATCCACCGTAACAAAAATAATCTTCAAACAACTTCCTGATTTGCAGGCATTTGCTATTATTATATTCCCAATTTTTATCTAAACTAACGTGATAGAACGATAGATACTCCTCAAAAGAGAATGGGAACACATCTTTATCGGTAAAACGTCCGCCAAGAGTGGTATTTATCTCTTTACTAAGCATTTGCGCATTACTGCCGGTAATAAAAACCTTGTATTTTGAATCAGCCAAACGCCGTGCAAATTTTTCCCACCCTTTAATATTCTGAATTTCATCCAAAAAAATTATCGGTTTAGTATTGTTGTAGAGTTCTTTGTAGGAATCCAGCAACAGACCAAGCTTCTCCGCGGGTATCGAAGCCATACGCTCATCTTCAAAATTAACAAAAAGAATATCCTCAATAGCGGCTTGCCCCGATTGAATCAAGTTTTGTATGTGTTGATACATCAAATAAGACTTGCCCGCGCGGCGCAATCCCACAAACACATAATTCAGCGACGGCTCTAAGTTCAAGGGTCGCTTAACAATCTCTATTTCAGCAACTTGTTGTTGCTTTTCGAGAATAATAGCTTTAATAATTTGCTTTTCCATACTAACTTTTTTATTTAGACGGTGCAAAGGTACAAATAATTATTCAATATATTGATAAATAATTCAAATTTTTATTGGATATGTTGATAAATAATTTTAATTTATTGCTCAGTATATTGGTGGATAATTTAATTTTATTATTGAGTATGTTAATCAATAATTTAGATTATTGTTCAATATGTTAATCAATAATTCAAATTATTGCTCAATACGTTAATCAATATTTAAACCTCAAATACGCCCCAAAGCTATAATCCGCCTGACGCAGTCCGCAATCCTGATACACCTCCACTTGTGCGCCGACCTGCAATTTTTCATGCAATTGCTTTTGATACAGCAGTTTATAGATTACCAAATCGCGGGTTGGAAACTGCTTTTCGGGTTCGTAGGGGTTGAATGAGCCGAAGAGCGACTCGCCTTCGAAGGCGTAAAACTTTTGTGCGTGCCAATAGCCTGCCGCGAGGGTGAATGAATTGGTTTTTGCCTCCAAAACGGGGTATATCCCCCACCCTTTTGTAAACGGTCGCAACGCTTTGTCGGCTGTGTTATCTGCATAGCCTGCTATGTAAGTCTTTAGTGATAAAGTTTTAAGCAGATTATGACCTGTCAGCCATTCCACATCGAAGCCTGTTGCTGCATTGCCAATCACGATTTTTGGGGCATCAGACGTGTCTATTTGCCCGCCTTGGTGGTGGATTAGCAGTTGAAACGGCACTGTCAGGCGAAAACGGCTTTCGGGAGCGGTCAGCAATGCCGATGCCGAGATTCCAAACGTCAGCAGTTCCGGCTTCGGGTCGCCATAACGAATAAATTGTTCCCAATCCAACCATACGTCCGCAAAATATTTTTTGTTCTGAAAATGCACCTGCAAACCGCTCTCCGGACGGGCTGTGTAGTGCCGCTCCCATTGATAGAGCGGCTCGATCAGGCGGTGATTTAATCCGCCGTAGAGATTGCCAAACACCAGATGAAAATCGGGATTCACAGCATATTGCATCCGTACAAACATCTGACTAAACCCGCCATAGGCAGTTTTAGCATAATAATAATTATCTGCCGATGTTTGCGTTTCATCGCCCGAATAATACACGGCATAAGCTCCCCATTCTATCCGAAACTTTTTGTCAATTTGATAGGTCACGCGCGGCACAAACTGAATGCCCGGCAACGTCTGCCCCACCTCCAGCGGGCTAAAAAACTCGGTATTTTTGAAAAATCCGGTCGCCTCCACTGCAAACCCCAACCCATCTTTGCCCGTCATTTGCGGCGAAGACATCAAATTATCAGGCGTCCCCTGCGCCAAAAGCCCCGCAGAGGCAGCCACAAAGAGTGAACCGATGTAAAAAACTTTTTTCATAGTGCAAAGTTACAAAAAAATTCAAATATAATTACTACCTTTGCGGTCAAAACTCAGTATTTTATGAATACAAAAGAATTATTAGACATCGTTAGTGTCGGTGAAACAAGCACCGTGCAGTTTAAGCAAGAAATAGATGACGATAAAATCGCAGCTGAAATGATTGCAATGTCGAACTCAAAAGGTGGCGTTATTCTCATTGGTATACAGGATAAAACGGGAGAAATTATAGGCTTAAACTACGAACAATTGCAATCGTACAACAACCGATTGGCAAACATCGCCAACGATAAAGTAAAGCCACAGATACATATTTTTACCGAAGTCGTGTCTATCCACATTGAAAATGAAGACAGAAAAGTTTTGGTTGTAACAATTTCGGAAGGAATACATAAGCCATACAAAGACAAAAATGGAGCTATTTGGATTAAACAAGGTTCGGACAAAAGAAGAGAAACGGATAATGCCGAAATAATGAAACTTTTTCAGCAGGGCAGCAACTTATTGGCTGACGAAATGGAGGTCTATGAAACACGCATTGACGATATTGACGAGCGATTATTTGCCGATTATTTCAAAAAAGAGTTCGGAATATCCTATCAGGAAAAAGGGCTATCCTACGAAGAGGCTTTAAGAGCCAAACGCGTGTTAAGAAATGGTAAAGTAACGTTAGCCGGGTTATTGTTTTTCGGTAAAGAGCCGCAAAATATCAAGCCTGCGTTTACGATTAAAACCGTTTCGTTTTTTGGGAACGATATTTTTGGCAACAGCTATCGCAACAAACCGGAAGATTTGAAAGGGACCATTCCTGAATTATTTAAACAGGGAATGAACTTTTTGACCAGTAATTTGAAACATTTGCAGCAGGGGCAAGATTTTAATTCGGTGGGTGTTTTAGAAATATCAAAAACAGCATTGTTGGAAATTCTGCAAAACAGTTTGATACATCGCGACTATTTTAAAAATTCGCCGGTAAGAGTACTTATTTTCGATGATAGAGTGGAGATAATAAGTCCGGGAAAACTCCCCAATAGCCTGACCGTAGAAGAGATAAAATACGGAAACCCTGTTATTCGCAACAATCAATTGGCAATGTTTGGAGCCAACACCATGCCTTATAGCGGATTAGGGTCGGGAATAAGGCGGGCAATAGCAGAGCAGCCCAACATTGAACTGATAAATGACATAAAAGGTGAACAGTTTATTGTAAAAATACCGCGACCGGCGGAGTCAAAATAGAATATGGCAAAAAAAAGAAGGCATAATGCAATGACGGTGCTTTTGGCGTGGCGCGAAAAGCACATTAAGGAGCGCAATTTCATTCTGATACTCAGTTTTGTGATTGGCATCCTCACGGCTGTTGCTGCCATCATTTTGCATGGATTTATTGACATTATCAAGCGGTTTTTGACTGAAAATATTGATATTTCCGGTGCCAACTGGGTTTATCTGGTGTATCCGATTATTGGAATTTTGTTGTCGGGGCTTTTTATCAAATACATGGTTAAAGACGACATTGGGCACGGTGTGACCAAGATTTTGTTCGCCCTTTCGCAGCGCAAAGCCCGCATCAAATCGCATAACATGTGGAGTTCGCTGGTTGCAAGTTCGGTAACTATTGGCTTTGGTGGGTCTGTGGGGGCGGAGGCACCGATTGTGCTCACCGGCTCGGCGATTGGCTCTAATCTGGGGCAGTTGTTTAAGATGGAGCAAAAAACGCTGATGCTGCTCGTTGGCTGTGGGGCTTCGGGGGCTATTGCAGGGATTTTCAAGGCTCCGATTGCGGGGTTGCTGTTCACGATTGAGGTGCTGATGCTCGATTTGACCACTGCCTCTGTGTTGCCGTTGCTCATTTCGTCCGTCACCGCTGCCAGCATTGCCTACATCGTGAATGGCACGGAGGCGATATTCAAATTCAGTCAAAACGAATCTTTCGATATGGCGCGCATCCCCTACGTGCTGCTGCTGGGCATTGCTTGCGGATTTTTTGCGCTCTATTTCACTCGCGCGATGATTTGGATTGAGGGCGTTTTCAAGCGGCTGAAAACGTTTTGGAAAAAATTTGCACTCGGAGCCACCATTTTGAGTATTCTCATCTTCTTATTGCCACCTTTGTATGGCGAGGGCTACGACACGATTTTGCTGTTGCTGGACAATGATTACGACACGCTGATGGACGGCAGCTTGTTTTACGGGCTGAACAAAAGTTATTGGGGCATCATCATTTTTATGGCTTTGGTGATGTTCACGAAAGTGTTTGCATCAAGCGCGACCAATGGCGGAGGCGGTTGTGGTGGGGTTTTTGCACCCTCGTTGTTTTTGGGCAGCATTGTCGGCTTCATTTTTGCGCACACGCTAAATATGGCTCTTCCGCTATTTCTGTTTGATGATAGTGCAACGCATTTGCCGGAGGAAAATTTTGCGCTGATGGGCATGGCGGGCGTGATGGCGGGCGTGATGCACTCGCCTCTGACGGCGGTTTTCCTGATTGCGGAACTCACGGGCGGCTTCGACCTGTTTTTGCCGCTGATGATTGTTACGATGAGTGCCTATTTCACGATAAAACTGTTCAATCCATACAGCATTTATTCCTACCGCCTGGCGCAAAAAGGCGAACTGATGACCCACGACAAGGATAAAGCCGTGCTGACACTGATGAATATAGAAGCCGTCATCGAAAATGATTTCACCATCGTGCACCCCGAAATGACGCTCGGCGATATGGTAAAAGCCATTTCGAAGTCGAAGCGCAACGTTTTCCCCGTGACCGACGACAAAAACGTCCTGCGAGGCATCGTCCTGCTCGACAACATCCGCAACATCATGTTTCGCCCCGAATGGTACGACCGAATGCTGGTAAACAAATTCATGGTGTCGCCCCCCGCAAAAATTTACAACCACATGCCCGCCGAAAAAATCATGCAGGTGTTTGAAGAAACCAAAGCATGGAACCTGCCCGTAATCGACAGAGAAGGGCATTATCTGGGCTTCATCTCGCAATCGAAGATTTTTAATGCCTATCGGTCGGTGTTGCAAGAGCATTTTTCGGAGGAAGCCTGAATATAGAGTTTAGTTATTAGAGTTTAGAGTTTAGTTTAGAGTTTAGTTTAGTTTAGTTTAGAGTTTAGTTTTTTTTATTGTTTTATTTTTTTTGATATTGTTTTTATGGAAGTTGAGAAGACGGCTCGGTATAAGAGTAGGGTGTTTGCAGTTCGGATTGTGAACTTGTATAAGTATTTGTGTGGTGAGAAGCGGGAGTTTGTGTTGTCAAAACAGCTTTTGCGGAGTGGCACGAGTATTGGTGCGAATTTGGCGGAAGCCGAATATGGAATAAGTGAAAAAGATTTCTTGTTGAAGGTGTATATCGCGTTGAAAGAAGCCGCAGAAACAATCTATTGGCTTGATATACTATCTGAAACAGAATTTATAAATAACGATGAGTATAAGTCAATGAAAAGCGATTGTGAGGAAATCCTGAAAATGCTGAAATCCACCACAAAAACGCTAACTCAAAAACTAAACTCTAAACTCTAATCACTAAACTCTAAATAAATTATGTTTAAGTTTTTATTACTTGTAGTTTTATTTCTGCTCTTATTGTCGGGAGGCTTCATTATATTCAGTGTTTCCTTCCTGAAATCCATCCTGAACAGCATCTTGGGCGGTGGCTCCAAACAAAAACGCCGCACGCAGCAGACTACACAACAGCGCACAAAAACGCAACCTCAGCCGGAAGCCAAAGAAAAACTCATTGATGCCAATGAGGGTGAGTACATTGATTTTGAGGAGATTAAGTAGTAGTGAGAGTGCCGGTCAAGTGGTTAATGTGCTCCTTTTTGGTTTTGAGCGACAGACGGGACTCGAACCCGCGACCCCCAGCTTGGGAAGCTAGTGCTCTACCAACTGAGCTACTGTCGCAATTGCGGGTGCAAAAGTAGAAAAAATTTGACGAATTGCAAAATTTTTTGTACTTTTGCGCAAAATAATTTGAGATGAAAAAAGGAAGTTTTGTTTCTATCGCGGACTGCTCAAAGGAGGATATTCTCCAATTGATGGAGGAAACGGCTCGTTTTGAGCAAAATCCCAATCAAGATGTGTTGGAGGGCAAGGTCTGTGCGACGCTCTTTTTTGAGCCGTCCACGCGCACCCGTTTGAGTTTTGAAACGGCTGTCAATCGCCTTGGTGGGCGTGTGATTGGGTTTAGCGATGCCTCTACCACCAGTTCGTCCAAAGGCGAAACGCTGAAAGACACGATTAAGATGGTCAGCAACTATGCCGATGTGATTATTATGCGCCACTACTTGGAGGGTGCTGCGCGTTATGCCTCGGAAATCACGGACATTCCAATCATCAATGCGGGCGATGGTGCCAATCAGCACCCTTCGCAGACGATGCTGGACTTGTATTCGATTTACAAGACGCAGGGGCGGCTCAGCAATCTGATTATCACGATGGTGGGCGATTTGAAATACGGTCGCACGGTGCATTCGCTGCTCAACGGGATGTCGCACTTCAATCCGACTTTCCATTTTGTCGCCCCCGAAGAACTCCGCCTGCCCGATATTTACAAGCAATTTCTCGATACTCAGGGCATTTTGTACGAAGAACACACCGATTTTTCGCCCGAAGTTATCAACAAATCAGACATATTATATATGACGCGCGTGCAACGGGAGCGATTCACCGACCTGATGGAGTACGAAAAAGTGAAAAACAGCTACATCCTGACCAACGAAATGTTGGACCACAGCAAACCCAATTTGCGCGTACTGCACCCCCTCCCCCGCGTCAACGAAATAGCCTACGATGTGGACGACAATCCAAAAGCCTACTATTTTGAGCAGGCAAAAAATGGGTTATATGCGCGGCAGGCGATTATTTGTGAGGTTTTAAACTTGTCATTGCGGGCTTGACCCGCAATCCCCTGAAACATGAGGGATGGCGGGTCAAGCCCGCCATGACACATAAAAAAATATGAAAATTATGGAAAAGAAAAAAGAATTACAAGTCGCAGCATTGGAAAACGGGACGGTCATCGACCATATCCCTAACGACCAACTGTTTAAGGTGGTGTCGCTGCTTGGCATCAAAAAATCGACTACGCCGGTGACGATTGGTTACGGTCTCGACAGTAAAAAAATGGGCAAAAAAGGCATCATCAAAATTGCCGATAAGTTCTTTAAAGCCGATGAAATCGACCGAATTTCGCTCATTGCGCCGAGTAGCCAGCTAAATATCATCCGCGATTACGAGGTGGTAGAGAAAAAATTAGTCGGTTTGCCCGATGAATTGGTCGGAATTGTGAAATGCAACAACCCCAAGTGCATCACCAACAACGAGCCGATGCGCACCCGCTTCCAAGTCATCGACAAAGAAAACGTAACCCTCAAATGCCACTATTGCGAAATGAAAACAAAAAAAGAAGACGTAATAATACAATAAACACTTTGTCATTGCGGGCTTGACCCGCAACCCCCTGAATATGAAACAAAATTGGAAACCCGGCACACTGATTTACCCGCTCCCCGCCATCATGGTGAGCGTGGGCAGCAATGCGGCGGAACACAACATCTTGACAGTCAGTTGGGTGGGCACGATTTGCTCCGACCCTGCGCTGTGCTACATTTCCGTGCGACCCGAGCGGCATTCTTACGCTATTCTCAAAAAGAATATGGAGTTTGTGCTCAACCTGACGACCGAAAAATTGGCGCGGGCAACGGATTGGTGCGGCGTGCGCTCGGGAAAAAATTGCAATAAGTTCGATGAAATGGGACTTTCTGCGGGAAAATCCGCAATTGTGCAAGCCCCGTACATTATAGAATCCCCCCTAAGCATCGAGTGTCGCGTGAAAGAAATCCTCCCGCTGGGTTCGCACGATATGTTCATAGCAGAGGTCGTGAATATTCTGGCAGACAATGAATTTATCGACCCTGAAACAGGAGCATTCGATATGGAAAAAGCCAAATTGCTCGTCTTTTCGCACGGAAAATATTATGGAATGGGCGATTTCATCGGGAAATTTGGCTGGTCTGTGCAGAAAAAGAAAGGTGGGTGAAAGCTGATATGATTATATCTTTCTACCTAAAAATAGGTGCTTTCATCGGGAAATTTGGCTGGAATGTGCAAAAGCGAAAATGATACAATTGCTTCAATTTAAATTTAAAGTTTAAATATATCTTGCTGTTGTTTAGCATATTATGCTTTAAACCAACAGTTTAGGCAATTTTTCTCCTTTTTTTTCAAAAACTGCTGATGCTTTCGGGGTGCAGGCTGAAAGCCTTTGAGCAATAGCGTAGGGCATCGCCCAGTCGTGGTCGGAAGATTTCATTACGGGCTGAAAGCCCAGCATATCCCAGCCCAACGCATCGCGTTGGGGTAATGGGTTTTGTGTGTTTTGCGCCCTGAAAGGGCATTATATCATTATGTTGCCCTTTCAGGGCGCACACAATCATTTATCATCATTCCCCAACGCGATGCGTTGGGCTGGGATATGCTGGGCTTTCAGCCCGTAAATTCAACATCTAACCAATCTATGGTCTTTTGCTAAAAAAGGGAGATTTGTCGTGCACCCATGCTTTCGGTCAAGTAACTGTTTTTTAATGAAATTTGCTTACCTTTGCGGAAAGATTGGTTGAAAGAAATTGTTGATTTGGCGCAAAAAAATAAATAACAATATAAATTCATTAAAAAAACACGATGAAATGGGAAAAATTGCAGACAAAAAAAGGCGAATTTTGAGAGGTATTTTTGGCGGACTTTCTTTGACCGCTGTAGCGTTTGTTTTTGAGGCGTGTTACGGAATGCCCGAAGACTTTGGGCTGGATACACGTATTGAGGGTGTTGTGAAGTCAAAAACGACAAATGAACCGATTGAAGGAATCAAAGTTTCAATTGAACACGAAGTTGATTACTACACTTTGACCGATTCCAACGGGCAGTTTGTGCTGTTTGTGCCAATGGAAGACCGGTATGAAGTGAAATTTGAAGACGTAGATTCTATACAAAACGGCATTTTTTTACCCAAAGACACTACGCTTATCCGAGATGCTTATGGCGAACTAACCCTCAATGTGAGTTTAGAAGATGCTCAATAGGCTATCCCAATCTATTTTCAACCTCTTCAAGGCAAATGAAACCCGGTTGCATGAACTGAGTTATTTGTTTTGGGAATGTACGCAACGTTGCAATTTGAAATGCCGGCATTGCGGGTCGGATTGCACTGCTAACTCCGCCATTCGTGATATGCCTTTTGATGATTTTTTGCAGGCTATTTTGCCGTTGAAATCGGCGTTTTTTGCGAAAAATATCACCGTTGCCATCACCGGTGGCGAGCCGCTTTTGCGGAGCGATTTGGCGCAATGTGGTAAGGCGTTGCGACAAAACGGCTTTCGCTGGGGCATCGTTACCAATGGCTATGCCTACACGCCGGAGGTTCATGCGCAATTGCTGTCCGCAGGCATGGGGGCAATCACGTTGAGCCTTGACGGACTGCACGATACACACAATTGGTTGCGGGCAAACCCGCATAGTTTTGACAACGCCGTGCGCGCATTGGATTTAATCGCATCTTCAAAACGCTTGTTTTATGATGTTGTAACCTGCGTTAATCACCTAAACATCAATGAATTACCGCTACTGAAAGAGTTTTTGATTTCAAAAAATGTGAAAGCATGGCGTTTGTTCACGATTGCACCGATTGGGCGGGCAAAAGACAATGCCGATTTGCAATTAACACCGCAAGAACTGACACAATTGATGGATTTTATCGCCAATGCACGCACGGACAAGCGAATAGACACAAAATTCAGTTGCGAAGCCTACGTGGGCAAATACGAAAGAAAAGTGCGCGATGCCTGTTTTTTCTGTCGCGCAGGCATCAACATCGCCTCCGTACTGATAGACGGCTCCATCTCAGCCTGCCCAAACATCAACCGCCATTTCGCACAAGGCAACATCAAGCAAGACAATTTTCTCGACATCTGGAACAGCCGATTTGAAGTGATGCGTGACCGCAGCTGGACAAAAACCGGAATATGCGCCAAATGCCGCGATTATCGAAATTGCAAAGGCGGCGCAATGCACTTGTGGGATGAAAAGCAAGATGCAGTGATGGGCTGCATTCATCAGAAAATAAATGACGTTGCAGAAAAAGAAAGGTGGGTGAAAGCTGAATGATATGGTATATTGAAAAAATGTGTACCTTTGCGCCATGAAAAAAACAGATGTTATGAATGTGCTTGAAAAAGCACCGAAATCGGTAGTTGATGAGGTGTATCGCTATACGCTTTACCTGATTGAAAAGAGCAATGTACCTGTTGCCCAATCGTCCAAAGCATCTATCAACGATGCGATTGATTCGTTGCGTGGTTCCATAAAGCATAATGGCACTGCGGACGACATTCGTGCAGAAAGGCTCGGTTTAGCATGATAAAAGTATTGCTTGATACGAATTAAAGTAAATTTTTTTTCATACCTTTGCGCCCGATATTCGCTCCAAATAATGAATGAGTGAATACGGACGGATGTTTGCTCGAAGTGAAAGAGCGAATACGAGTGATTAACAGATTAAAAATAAGGAGATTAGATTATGAAAACGTAAATTAATGCGGTAGTACGCACATTTTAAAATTGGGAAAAAGCGTTAAGCTTGTATCTTGCTTATTGAAACTTAGACAATTTCATATCATTCAAGAGTAAAGTGAAGACGCTCACGCCGTGTGCGTGGGCTTAACTCATTTAATTTGAATGATAGGTAGTCTAAGACCTCAATAAGCGGATAAAATTCGAGTTTTGTCTGCGTTTTTTTTATGCTGCGTATATTGTGAGGAAGGACAACAGTTGTCCAAACAACTGGTATCAAACTTGGGGCAAGCCCTACATTGTCGATTTGAGTAGGGAAAATGTTAAGTAATAATGTCAAATTTTAAAATTTAAAAAGATGACAAAGTTTAAAAATGTGTTTTTTATGGCTGCGATGGCAGCAAGTGTGAGTGTGTTTAGTGGGTGTGGTGATGATGGGGACCCAAGTGAAGAGCAAAGCAGTGTCTTTGACGATCAAGGTCTAACAAGCAGTGTCTTTGACGGTAAAATTCAGGCGACAGTGGCAGGCGGAGATAGTCTCAATTCAAAAATTGATTTTGTCAAAGCGTTTGGTCTCCATTCTGCCAAGTACTATGAAGATGAAGTGGCAAGTGCTCCGTATGTCAATGGCGGCTTTACGCTCCAATTACCGGAAACAATGCCTGCTCTTGACAAATTCCAGTTGCCGGAGAGCATAACGGTAAGCGATACAACAGCTAACACTGTTGAATGTAGCATTAAGGCGTATAAAGGTGCAACCGAAGTAGGTTACTTTTATTATGTTTCTGAGTTTGTAGGTGGGGCAATATTCATATATGCTGATAAAGATGTCAGCGTGACGGGCTCAGGTTTGCGCGACAACGAAGTTGTAACATATAGAGTTTCTCTGAAACGAGGATGGAACAAAGCGTATGTTAGGGGCAAAAATACCACACCTACAACGCGGGAATACACATCTACAGAGCCAAGTGGTCTGAAGTGGATTTTTTGGCCTAATAGTAATTTTTAAAAAATTAAAAAGATGAAAAAGTTTAAAAATGTGTTTTTGCTGGCAGCAATGGCTGTTTCAGCGGTATTCGTGGGCTGTGACAAGGAAAACGACCCAAGTAACGATGACCCTTCTGACCCTTCCGGTGGTCTAACACCTCCCACGGTCTTTGACGACCAAGGTCTAACAAGCAGTGTCTTTGACGGCAAAATTCAGGCGACAGTGGAAAATGCGCCAAGCAACGCACAAGTTGATTCTGTACGAGCAATTGTCCGTTACACTGATTCTGCAAAAGCAACAAACGGTTATACAGTGTATCATGTATTGGCAGCGGGCAAGTATGAGAACGGTAGTTTTACACTCAATTTACCGGGAACTATACCGGAACAATTGATTCTTTTTTCAGTTGCCGACATACCAGTAGGCATGACGATAAGTTCTGACGCAAATGCCAAAATGACCGAGATTGACATGCTGTATTGGTTTGATGCGTATAAAGATGGAAAATCAGTAGGAGCTTTTTATTATGGTGATGAGCATTGGGCTAAGGGCATATTTTTATCCTTTGTGTATGCCACAGGAAATATCAGCGTCAAAGGTTCCTCAGGTGTACTGATATGTGATATGCGTTTTGGAAAAGGGTGGAACAAGTTGTATAACATCCACACGGAACAAAACGGTGAAATAACCACGACAAAGCCCAGTGGTCTGAAGTGGTATTTTGAGCCTAATAGTAATTTTTAAAAATTTAAAAAGATGAAAAAGTTTAAAAATGTGTTTTTGCTGGCAGCAATGGCTGTTTCAGCGGTATTCGTGGGCTGTGACAAGGAAAACGACCCAAGTAACGATGACCCTTCTAACCCTTCCGGTGGTCTAACAGGCAGTAGTTTTGATGGCGTGATTACGGCGACAGTGAGTAGTGGCTTGGCAATTGATGAAGTAAAAGTAAATGGAACAGATACAGATGACGGCAATGGTCCGTTTGAAGTGGCGAAAGGGAAGTACGAAAACGGTGGTTTTACGCTCAAATTACCGGCAACTATTCCTGCTCAATATCTACACGAACTAGCTCCAGAGGTGCCAACCGGTATAATAAGCGATGCTAATGTCAAAATGTTAGCCGTAGTACATATTAATGCATATATAAATGGAAAATATGTAGGCGACTTTGTGTACGGTGCAAAAATAGACGATGATACTGAAATTCGTGTTTTCTTTATCTATGCGGACAGAAATGTTACCATAACAGGTTCATATACGACAGAAAATGAGTGGGTTACAGAGATTGTAACATATAATAATGTAACATGGAAAAAGGGATGGAACAAGGTGTATTTCACAAGTACCCAATCACAAAAAAATGGGGGCTAATGGACAAAATTCAGGCTGGAAGTGGTGATAACTAATTGAAATACATATATTTGCAAGCATTTAAAGTTATGAGTAAAAAATTTGCATTTATTGCTGGTCTAAAACGACCAAGAAAAATGG
>BNTU01000021.1 GCA_025996835.1 Bacteroidia bacterium | reverse complement strand
ATTTATCCTATCATTTATCCTATCATTTATCCTATCATTTATCCTATCATTTATCCTATCATTTATCCTATCATTTATCCTATCATTTATCCTATCATTTATCCTATCATTTATCCTATCATTTATCCTATCATTTATCATGTACTTTATCATGTACTTTATCATGTACTTCATCATGTACTTTATCATGCTTATCATGTACTTTATCTGCACTATCTATTACTATCCATTCTCCTTTCCTTCTTGAGCCGCTTCGTTCTATTATTTTTAAGTCAACAAGACGTGCTAAAATTTTTCTTATATGATTTTCGGATAAGGATAATTTGTTTCCAATTGATATAGCTGTAATTTTCGGAGTTTCCTGAATCAATGCCAAAACCTCATCCGCATGTTTAATCTGACTGATTTTTTCCAAATTAATTGTGTCGTCACCCCCCTCCTCTGTATGCCGGACAGTTAGTTTGAACACATCACCCTCCTCCATGATGGGCATCGCACCTTTGACGTATATGGGGCAATAGTAAAACATATTTCTAATGCCGGAACCTAAATCTTCCACCCAGCCCAGCTGTCGAAAAAAATCGGAGATGGTTGGATTTTTGGGATGCGGGACGACATTTTCCGGCGTAATAAGCCCCATAGTGTTTGGAATCGTCCAATTTTCACTGACAACAGTTTCTTTGTATATGGTGAGCCTTGACGGATAAGGAATTGAAAATTCTCTGTGAACCAGCAGGTTAGCAACCATTTCGCGAAAAATAAGTTCCCGAATACTCCGGCGTTGATTGCCTTCGAGATAAAACCTGTCCGGCGTGTGCTTGCGGATAAATGCCATCAAACGGGAGTAGGCTTCAATCAAATTGCAGGTAATGACATCGCGGTCGTCGTATCTGTCCACATTGTCTTTTCGGCACAAAGCGTCCGTTTTGTAATGACCGCACACAGACCTTATGGTGGCTTCCGTGCCAAACGTCAAGGCTGCCGCTAAGGTATATCCCGATTGATTGGTGTGTATATCCGTCAGATACATTTTGGCAGACCTTAGCAGTTCTTCGTTACTCATGTTTAGCCAGGGATGGTCGGGACGCTCTACCTTTACTAAATTTCGTACCTTATTGAAACATTCCGGTTCAAAGTGTTCCATTCGCAGGTTCGGGAATACTTTGTTTTCGGTAAAACCGTCATATTTACGCACAAACAAACTCATGATAAGGTGCTGATTGTTCAATTTGTAATCGCCTTCATGGTTGCGGTCGTAATAAACGCCCAGATATGTGTGGACTTGCGAACTTTCCGGCACATAGATGCAAATGATTTTCTTGCCGTCAACTTCAACCACCTCGCTTGAAAGATAAAACGTTGGCGAAATGAGTTGCGGATTATTCATGTCATCAGCCAATACTTTTAATTGGGCAGGCAGTGTTTCTTCTTGAATACCCTCAATAGCACCGTTATCTTTCACGCCGAGCAAAATATGCCCGCCTTTTCTGTTCAAAAAAGCGCAGATTGTTTCAAATACATTGCGGGGCAGTGCTGTGTGCGATTTTTTGAATTCAATATTCAAGCCTTCGCCTTTGGCTATTAGTAACTTTATTTTTGCGGCATCTGTCATATTCATTTCTTTTTAATTAGTAAACATAATCCTATAAAGGTGAATAATGCGTTGAGTATCAGGCGTTCGTGGCTAAATTCGTAGCCGTTGAACCACACTTTGGAGTTGTAGTCCACGATGAAACTCAAGACCGGCGAGGCGATTGCCACGAGCGGCACATATTTGTCGCGCACGGCTTTTTTGACGAATATGCCGAAGACAAACATCCCCAGTAGCGGTCCGTAGGTGTAACTTGCCAATTTATAGACCGTATCGATGACCGAGGCGTTGTTGAGCAGGTTGATGACCACAATCACCACGCCCATCACCACCGCCATACCGATATGTACCCGCTTGCGAATGCCTGCCACTTCCTGCTCCGTCTTTTTCTTCGGGCTTTCCAAAATATCGACCGTGAAAGAGGTTGTCAATGCCGTGAGTGCCGACCCCGCCGCCGCATAAGCCGCTGAAATCAAGCCAATTATGAACAGCAGGCTCACAATGACCGGAAAAAAGCCCTGCGTTGCCAAAAACGGAAACACCTCATCGCCCTTGTCGGGCAACGCGATACTGTTTTTCGCCGCAAACGTGTAAAGCAACACCCCCAGCACCATAAACAGCAGAATAATAAAAATCTGCAACACGCCACCGGTAATCATATTTTTCTGCGAATCGCGCGGGTTTTTGCAACTCAACGTCTTCTGCATCATATCCTGGTCTAAGCCCGTGGTGGCGATAACGGTGAAGATGCCCGCCAAAAACTGCTTCCAGAAAAAACGCTTGTCGTTCACATCATCGAAAAAGAACGCCTTTGACATATCTGAGTGAGCGATAGTTTCCCACATTGAGCCGCCCAAATCAGTAGCAATATAATAGATACACAGCCCCACAGACACTATCAGGCAAAAAGTTTTGAACGAATCCGTCCATATCAGCGACTTCACGCCGCCGCGGAAAGTGTAGAGCCACACGATGCCCACCGTGAATATCACATTAAGCAGAAACGACAAGTGCAACGGGTCGAAAACCAGCAATTGAAGCACCACACACACGATAAACAGGCGAATGGAAGCCCCCAACATTTTAGAAATGAAGAAAAACCACGCGCCCGTCTTGTAGGTGGCGATGCCGAAACGATTTTCCAGATACTCATAAATGGAGGTGAGATTCATCTTGTAGAACAGCGGTATCAGCACAAAAGCGATGAGAAATTGCCCCACGGCAAAGCCCAGCACCATCTGCATATAAGAGAAATTGCTCGCGGCAACCATCCCCGGCACGGACACGAAAGTGACACCGGAAATCGCCGCACCAATGGTGGCAAACGCCACCACATACCACGGCGATTTCCGATTGCCGGAAAAAAAGCCCGCATTGTCCGCCTTGCGCCCCGAAAAGTAGGAAATACCACACAGGACGATGAAATAGGCAATAATAGTAATGAGCACTGTTATAGGAGTCATCTGTTTTTTTTGAATTACAGCCACAAAGGTAGCGATAAAATTTGAAAAATAAAGGCTAAACCACATTTGCCATTACAAAAAAAATGTCGTATCTTTGCACAAAATTTAATAACGTAATAATGTAAAATATGGCAACAAAGGCAGCGAAAGCAACAAAAGCAGTGAAAGTAGAGCACGGCGAAACAGAAACGTATTCGTTAGGGAAAGGCAGGCTTACTGATTTTTGGGAAAAATATCCCAACGGTACCCTGATAGTTTACGACAGAAAAGCCGTAAATAAATAAATATGCGCTATCTGATTGATACAAACATACTTATAAATATGATAGGAGACAGAGGTTTCTTGTCCAAGAATGTTTTGCACATCATAAATGATTATTCTAATCTGCTTTATCTCAGCAGCGAAAGCGTAAAAGAACTGCTCCATTTATTTCAAGCAGGTAAAATTGGCTCTAAAACGTGGAAAAATGCAAAAGATATTGTGGGTTCCATTGAAAATGAATGGAATATTACAATCAAGTATGTTCAACGGGAGCATCTTGTTACATTTTCCACTCTTGACCGCGTAGAAAAGCATAACGACCCGAGCGACAGGCTAATCATTGCCCAAGCCATTTGCGAAAAAATTCCTCTCATCAGCAGTGATGGCAAATTCAGGCATTACCGCAAGCAAAATCTGCAATTTATTTTTAACGACTAATAAGGCACATTGATGCTTGCCTGCATCCCAACATTCGGCTCCTTTTCAGGACATTGTGGGTCAAGCCCGCAATGACGAATACACTTGTTTTTCTACCTCTTTTGCCCACTGTTGGGCTGTTTTTGAGGCATCAAGTGTTTGCCAGGGGATTGCTTTTCCGAAGTGGATGGTGAATGTTGAGCCGCGTGATTTGAACATTTCGCCGGGTAGGAGTAGCATCTCTAAATTGATTTTCAGACCCAGTTTTTGCCTCAGTCGTGCGAAGGTGTAAAAAAAGTTTGAGTTGTGCGCGTCGAAATAGACGGGGATGATGTCGCGCCGGTATTCTACCGCTTTTGTGATGAACATTTTTTTCCACTCCAAATCGTGAATTTGCCCGTGATTTTTGCGCGAACACAATCCTGCCGGAAATGTAATGATTTGATTTTCAGATGCAAACGCCTCATTCAGCAGACTGACGGCACCCAAACCTTGCGCCCCATGCTTGTTGATGGGGATAAAGATGTCCTGCAATGGTTTTAAGAAATAGAGAATGTCGTTGACCAGATAGCGAATTTTCTCATCGTAGCGTTCGCCCAGCACTGCCGACAGACAGATGCCGTCTAAGCCTCCCAACGGGTGATTGGAGGCGAAAATGCAGCGATGCGTGGCTTCCGGGAGGTTTTCGGTGCCGCGCAATTCGAGGGTCAGACTGAAATCTTCCGCCACTTTTTGCTGCATAAATTGCACGCCCGTCAGCCCGTGACCTCTGCGCAGACACTCGTTCAACTGCTCCTGACACAGCAACCGGCTCAACCAGCCAACCACGAAGCGCGGAATTTTGCGTGCCAATTGGGGTGCTTTTGCCCGCAATATCGCCTGCAAGTCTATCTGAAATAGTTCTTTCGTTTCCATAATTTGCCCGCAAAAATACGAAATAGTTATGAGTTATGAGTTATGAGTTATGGCTAAAATTTTTTCAGGTGCTATTTTTAGCCTCGCAAAGGCGAGATTATGCATAACCGTAGGTGAAGCGAAGCGCAACCTACGGCATAGGTGGGTGACACAGCCTTGACAATGGGGGCTAATAATAGCACCTGAAAAAAATAACTCATAACTCATAACTCATAACTTTTTTGTACTTTTGCGCAAAATTATTATACAAAATGACAAAACAAGAATTATTTGAAAACATCACACGCAAACAATCATTTCTTTGCGTGGGTTTGGATGCGGATTTGCAGAAAATCCCGCGTCATTTGATGCGGGAGAAAGACCCGATTTTTTCTTTCAACAAGGCTATTGTGGATGCCACGTCACTCTTTTGCGTGGCTTACAAACCCAATTTGGCTTTTTATGAAAGTCACGGTGTGCAGGGACAGGACTCGCTGGACAGGACGGTGAGTTACATCAAGGAGAACTACCCCGACCAGTTTCTCATCGGCGATGCCAAGCGCGGCGACATCGGCAACACATCCGAAATGTATGCCCGTGCATTTTTTGAAGTCTCGTGTTACGATGCCGTCACAGTGTCGCCTTACATGGGTGAAGACAGCGTGAAGCCGTTTTTGAATCGTCCCAAAAAGTGGGCGATTTTGTTGGCTTTGACCTCCAACGCAGGCTCCAACGACTTCCAAATGACAGCAGACGCCAACGGCGAACGGCTCTTTGAAAAAGTCCTCCGCAAGTCCAAAGAATGGGGAACGGACGAAGAAATGATGTACGTCGTGGGTGCCACACAGGGCAAAATGCTGGAAGACATCCGGAGAATTGTCCCCAACCACTTCCTGCTCGTGCCCGGAATAGGCGCACAGGGGGGGAGCCTCGAAGAAGTTGCCCGATACGGGATGAACAGCCAATGCGGGTTGCTCGTAAACTCCTCGCGTCAAATCATTTACGCCGACGATACCCGCCAATTCGACGAAGCGGCTTACAAGGAAGCCCGAAAATTGCAGGAAGAAATGGAGGTCTATTTACGTAAATTCCCCAAAAATTATGCGTAAAATAATCAACGACCCCGTTTTTGGGTTTATCAACATCCCCAACGACTTTGTTTACAGCATCATTCAGCACCCCTATTTTCAACGACTGACACGCATTAAACAGTTGGGAGTCATCCACTTAGTCTATCCGGGCGCACAACACACGCGCATGTCGCATTCTCTCGGCGCAATGCACCTGATGAGCGAAGCCATCTCGCAACTGCGCTCCAAAGACCACGTCATCACGCCCGAAGAGGAAGATGCTGCGTTGGCGTGTATCCTGATGCACGATTTGGGGCACGGACCGTTTTCTCACGTGCTGGAAGACACTTTGGTGACGGAGATTTCGCACGAAGAAATTTCGCTGATGCTGATGGAAAAAATGAATGACACATTGGGCGGACAACTCTCCACAGCCATCGCGATTTTCAAAAATGAATATCCCAAACGCTTTTTGCACCAGTTGGTTAGCGGGCAGTTGGATGTTGACCGGCTCGACTACCTGCGCCGCGACAGTTTTTTCACCGGCGTTACCGAAGGCAATATCGGCTCGGCTCGCATCATTAAGATGCTCAATATCCACGACGACCGCCTCGTGGTGGAAGTCAAGGGCATTTATTCCATCGAAAATTTCCTTATGGCACGCCGCCTGATGTATTGGCAGGTCTATCTGCACAAAACAGCCCTCGCGGCAGAACGAATGTTGATAAATGTGCTGAAGCGCGCCCAAGAATTGACTTGTCATTGCGGGCTTGATGGAGGAGGCTTGTGTGAACAGGGGGTTGCGGGTCAAGCCCGCAATGACAACAAGGTTCCCTCTCTATTTGCATCCCCTGCCTTGCAATATTTCCTTCATAATAAGGTGGACAAGCACACCTTTTTGACCGACCCGCAGGCATTGGAACATTTTGCCCATTTGGACGACAACGATATTTGGTCGGCTCTGAAAG
Organism: Bacteroidia bacterium; assembly: GCA_025996835.1. Lineage (GTDB taxonomy): Bacteria > Bacteroidota > Bacteroidia > Bacteroidales > Azobacteroidaceae > Azobacteroides. The sequence goes on along the minus strand of BNTU01000021.1, from coordinate 24,150 downwards.
TGTGGTCGCAACACGAGGATAAGGTGCTGTCGCTGTTGAGTTTAGGACTGCTTAACCGCCGCTTGTTCAAAATTGAAGTGGAGTTGCAACCATTTTCGCCCGAATACATCGCCGAAAAACGCCAACATTTGGAAGAGAAACACAACCTGTCGCCCGAAGAACTCAATTATCTGGTTGCCTCCAACGAAATCACATCCAATATGTATAACGAAGCAGACGACAGCATTGACATCCTGTACAAAAACGGCACCACCAAAAACATCGCCGAAGCCTCCGACATGCTCAACATCCAACTGCTCTCCAAAAAAGTCAAAAAATACTATTTGTGCTTTTTACGGAGTTAGGCAGAATTGGAGGTTGATTATATCACATCATTGAGCCACAATGTTTCCGAAATCTTTCCACACTTCGGCAGCACGGTAGGCTTCTACCGCTTCAGCAGGCACATAAAGGGTGAGGTTGCCTATGGATACCCCACTGAATACAGTACCTTCGATGGTCTGCGGCACAGGATTCCGGTTGGCTACGCTTGTTAGCCCGCGGCACATGGAAAACGCCCTATCGCCAATGCCGGTAACACTACCGGGAATGGTAACAGAGAGAAATCCGCTGCAATCGGAAAAAGAGGAAGTCCCGATGCTAATAACCCCGTCAGGAATGGTCACGGAGACCAATTTGCTGCCGACAAAAGCATCATTCGCGATGTGGGCAACGCCGGCGGGAATGGTAAACAGCGAGTCTTGTTTTCCAACAGGATAGAGCAGCAACGCATCCTGATAGTAGTTGTAAAGCACCCCATCAACCGAGCGATATTGCAGATTTGCAACAGCTACATTGATAGCAGTCAGCGCATTACATCCCGAAAAAGCCCAACTCCCAACGTTGGTAACACTTCCGGGAATAGTGACGGAGGTGAGCGCACTGAAATCGTTAAAAGCAGCCCACCCGATGCTGATAACACCCTCTTTGACGACCACCTTCTTGATAGCAGCACTCGAAGCTGACCATGGCGGAGTCTTGTCGCCCACATAATTCTCCATTGCCGCAGACCCACTAATAGTGAGGGTGCCGCCACTCAGTTTTGCGGTAACATCGGCCGGCGTTTTGCTGCCAACGTTCCACGTCTCTGCAAACGCTGTGCTGAAAGCAAACAGCGCAATTGCCGACAAATAAATCTTTTTTGTTTTCATACCTGTACTTTTTTTTATTACAAAATATTTTATAGTAAATTTCGCCTGCAAAGGTATGAAATAATTATGAAATATCAATTATCATTATCATCTTCTTTGCCCAACAAATTTGTTTTATGCAGAGAAAAGTGTATCTTTGCAACTTAATTTCGGGAGAAAAATGTAAAATAAACATATAAAATTGAGAGAAAAATGTATCGAACACAATTTAAACATCTGTTACAATGGAAGTTAGATAGGAATAAAAAACCGCTTGTGTTTTTGGGGGCGCGACAGGTTGGTAAAACTTATCTTATAAAAGAATTTGGCAGAAACGAATATCGTCAAATGGTGTACATCAATTTTGACGATAAAAATGCACCGAAGTCTATGTTTTTGCAAAATTTTGATATTAAGCGTATTATAACCGAACTTGAAATTTATTCAGGTTTCAAAATTACGCCGGAAGATACGCTAATTGTTTTTGACGAAATTCAATCGGCGGAACAAGGCATCACTTCGTTGAAATATTTTTATGAAAATGCACCTGAATATCAGATAATTGCAGCCGGCTCGTTGCTTGGAATCAATATTCACGAGGGCGAGTCGTTTCCTGTCGGCAAAGTCAATTATTTGCAACTCTATCCGATGTCGTTCTATGAATTTTTGCTCGCGATGGGCGAAACCGGGTTGGCGCGTATTTTAGATGAGAAACTTTGGGATGTTTTGCCGTCTTTCGCTGCAAAATTCAAAGAGTTTTTGCGATATTATTTCTACATTGGCGGAATGCCCGAAGTTGTGGCTGCTTTTGCACAGGACAGGGATTGGAAAACAACACGAAAAATTCAAAATGAGATATTGAAAAATTATCAAAACGACTTCTCAAAACATGCTCCCAAAGAAATTCTGCCGCGTATAAATATGGTTTGGGAAAACATTCCGGCACAGTTGGCAAAAGAAAACAAAAAGTTCATTTATGGAATAATTAAGGAAGGGGCGCGGGCAAAGGACTTTGAATTAGCTATTCAGTGGCTGGTGGATGCTGGCTTGCTGCACAAAGTCTACAGCGTTACCAAACCCGCTTTACCTTTGGTGGCTTTTCAATATCTGTCGGCTTTCAAGCTCTATATCAACGATATAGGGTTGCTGGCTGCAATGTCGAAACTGAATGTCAAAACTTTGCTCAATGGCGATGCCGTTTTTACTGAATTTAAGGGTGCGTTGGCGGAACAGTTTGTTTTTCAGCAACTTTTGCCCAATGAAGACCTCTCAATTCACTATTTCCCCTTTGAAAACAGTAAATACGAACTCGATTTTTTAATTCAGACCGAAGATGACGCAATAATTCCCATTGAGGTAAAATCGGGTACAAATCTTAAAGCCAACAGTTTTAAATTATTTTGCGAAAAATATAATCCACAAACTGCCATTCGCGCATCTCTTTCCGATTTTCGGCAAGAGTCGTGGATGACGAATGTGCCCCTTTACATTATTGGGGACTATCTTTAAAAGCCTGTTTAAGAACCTACTTTCCCTCCGGAGGCGTTTGCGGCTCATTCGCGAGGCGGATTTCTCCTTTTGGCAGTATGCGGTCTTTGCCTTTGTAGAGGATAGACCATGCTGTGGAAACGCCTCTGGCTGTTACTTCTAATCGCCATTTGCGGGCTTCCGCTTTCGTGGTGCATTCCTTTGTGCACACATATTGATAGTAGATGTTGCCGTTCACACTGTATTTCTCTTCTACAATGTCGTCTAACTGATATTTTTCCCGGAAGTAGTTCGCATAGTCGGCAAGCGGCGTGTCTTTGCGGGCGAGCACTTGCACTCTATATACGGTGTCGTTATGCTCCGGCGCCGGTGGTACAACCACTTCCGGAACTGTTTCGACCACTTCTTCTACCACCGGTGCCGGTTCTTCAACCGGTGCCACTTCAACAGGCTCTTCAACCACCGGAATCGGCTCTTCAACCACTTCTTCTTCTTCAATCAGCACAATGCCCACAACATCTCGCAGCGGTTCGGGACGGATTGGTTCAGGCTCCGGCACTGCCGACGGAGTCACGTTTCCGGCTTTGAAGTCGGACGGACGTGGCTTGCGCGGCTTCTTCGGACCGCCGAATGCCCACACCCAACCGGCTTGCAGGTTTATCCCTTTCATGTAAGTGGGCAAGCCAAGCGGGATGCTCTCATCTGCCAATGGCGTGAAACTGAGCGGGATATTGTCTATCGCCAAATACATGGTGAACGGACCCACTTTCAGCGAGTTACCAAAGCCGAGCGAATGCCATTCGCCATTCATGAAAGAATACGAAAAACTGGGATTAAACCACTTGGCGGGGCGAAAATTGACCGAAGCCGTTATGTCGGGATAAATCGTGTTGTCGATAATCAAATTGGACGACAGCAGACCGAAGCCGATTTTGTCGTTGCACACGCTGTATTCCGCGCCAAGATTGATGCGGGTGTGCAATGCGGTGGTGTAGGCTTGGGGATTGCTGCTCAGGGCTAAGCTTTTTTCCACTAAATTCATAAACGTATCCACTTTTGCGTTGATTTGGTCGGAGATGTGGTTGATGTCGTTCAAGTCGATGCCCTCAAGACCATCAAACTTAACGTCGCTTCGCAAATTGGCATTGACCACATTATTTGTCCAGCGGATAAAACCCAAGTCGGTGATGGCTGCCGACAGTTCCAAATTGTACAGAGGGCGGTAAGTGACACCCAAATCAACGCCAAACCCCGTGTTGGCGGTCAGCATCTCTTTGATAAAATCCCCCATGGGGAGTTCCCCCGGTCCGCTTCCGAGTTTGGGACCATCTTTTATATTATTAAAATCGGGATAGTAATTACCGTTTTTGTCCGGTTCGGTGTTTTCAACAGTGCCCACTATTGATGGCAACGACATATATAAGCCGCCACTGCCGTTGAGCGACCATTGAGTGCCGGAAGCGGTAAGTGTTAAGTCTTCAAAATCGGTATGCACGTTTGCCTGTCCCATCAGGTATTTCAGTTTGGCTCCTACCGTCACTTTGTTGCTGAGTTTGCGCGACCAGCCAAAGCCCACTTCCGTGTATGCCATGGCGCGCGCCCCAAAGTGGGTGAAATCAAACACCGTTTGATTTTTCATGCCATTCGAGGCTAAGTTCATAAAATCTTTCGGTAAGGTCATGCCTGCTGTGATATGTTCGGAAATGTCGAACGAAAAATAGTTTTTCTTCACACGAAACCCAAATCCAATGATATTCAATTCAAAATCAAGCCCTATGCGGGTCACATCCCACATCGCATCGTAAAAAGCGTTGCGATGACTGCCCGCATCTTTGTCTAAAAACAGCATCGTCCGTCCATCTTTATTGAAAATCACATCGTTGGCATTCAACGAGTTATTGCCCAAATCCAATCGAAAATTGGGGAATACGGGGAAATCAATGTAAACATTGTTATACGGCTGAAAGGCAGGGTTATAGACATTGCGCTCGGGAATGCCCTTGATGAAATACACGGTGTTGTTTTGTTGCGCCCACGCAGTAGCTATCGTGCCGAACAAGCACACGGCGGCTATCAATAATAGATTTATCTTTTTCATTTTCACTCTTTGTTGTTAGAATTGTCAAGTTTAATATCTGCTGTAATCTCTGCACGCATGCCGACAGCAAGGCTAACCTTAGCACCTGCTCTCAACGTCCTGTCCACTCCAAACCGACCGGAATCATATCTCAGCAACAAGGATTTTGCTTTTCCGAAGCCATCCTTCTTCAACACAAGAGGCTGATATATAAAGTCGTCTTTATCGCCAACCTTATTTTTTGTGTTTCCATCTGCAATCAAGCTCCACGTTTCTCCTCCGGTAGCGGGCATATCAAATGACCAGACTGCAACAGAGTCGTTGTTTGCATCCAACCCCATTATTTCAACCTTCAAAGGAATTTCCAATTCATTTGTATATTTCAAATCCAAAATGAGTGTGACGCCAATCGTATAAGCCGAATCTCCAAACAGGTCTTCAAAACCCACATCCGGAATCGTGTCGGCATACACAATCCGGCTCTCCGGACCCAACGTGAAAGGCATTTCTATATTGGGCTGCAAGGAAAATATAGCATCCGAAGCAAGGCTTTGTATGGGGTATCGGGGGTCGTCAAAAAGGTCATCAACCGTTTTATTGTTAAAATCATCAATTGGTGGTGTTCCCAATTTGAAATTTACATGCAAACTATCCAAATTGGAAGATATCATTCGCACAAATGTAGCTTTATGCCCTACATCAGCGATGGAATCTTTATCAAGGGAGGCGTTTATATTAGTCGGTCCTGCTCCTTCTTCAGCAGGCGGGACTTCAAATTTATAAGGGATTTCCAATGGAACCGATGGATCCTGTTCGTCATTTATGTATGCTGCCAATGGTGCCAAACTTATTTCCAAAGGCGTTCCCAAAGTAGAAACAATAGCAAATCGGATTTTGGGGTCAGACAAGACCAGCTTACTGTTCTGTAAAGCAGACATATCGGGGAGCAGTTCCTCACTATTTATATCTGTATTTTCTTCCGGCATTTCAAGGTTAAACCAGCCATAAGTTACATAAGTGTGGGGGGCAAATTCAAGCCCCACAGCAATCTCGCTGCTGCCTTCAATACTTGTCTGACCATCACCGGTAATTTTAAATATAGCCCTTATGCTATCGGTGCAATCCATTACAAATGGACGTGCATCAGATTCGGTAAATTTTATTTTGCGACCGCCCAACGATTCTTGGGTGGGATCGTCGGGATCCACTTGCATAGTTATTATGTGGGGGTTGGGATTATTAAATTGTGGAAATTCCAATGTCATCGTCAAAAAAGTGTCGGTTTTTATATCAAGTTCGTCGATTGTTAATGTTATTGTAATTGTCACTTCTTTGAAATCAATATGATGAATTCTTTTTATTGTGTCTGTCATTAAGTCGCCGGTGACTGGGTCTTTTTCTCTAAAATCAAGTGCAATAAATGTTGTATCGGATAGTGTTTCTCCTTCAGGTATGGGTACAGTGCCAAACCTGTCCAATACTTTGTCAAGGTTCGGTGGCAACATCTCTGCAGGTTTCAAATTCTCCATTCCCGCGCTGAACGCTCCAAACTTGCTGTTGATTTCTGCCATATTAAAGGACTGTGGATCTGAAGCTTTGAGATACATAGTGATAATGCCCTCCTCATTGGCTTTAATCTCGGTATTATCACCGGTTTTTCCTGCCAACAAACTGTCGAGCGTGAAGCCACTCGATTGCAAGAGGTTTCCCTCAAAAGCCCAATCCACACTCACAACCCCTTTCTTCATGGCTTGGTCAAAATCAAGCGGCTCCGTAGCAACGCAACCCGCGAAAAAGGAAACACACAAACCCGTCAAGAGGGTTAATCGAATTGTTTTTCTCATTTTTATATTTTTTATATTGTTATTTTATTAAACTTCACACTTATTACAAACAACCGCAAGAATCGCCCCTACGCTGCTATGTACAAAATGTTTCACCATTCAATTCTTATTTCGGGCGCAAAGGTAAGTATAAATTTTGTAATAGCAATGCAATTAAATGTTAAAAATGTTGAAAATTTTGGTTTTTTTTTAATTTGTTTGTTATTTGCTTTATCCCGTAGAGATTGTAGCTCGGTAGAAAAGGCATCGCTCCCCCACCACCACACCCCGCCCCCCTCAGGGGGGGGGCGAGGTCGCATCCCGTAGGGATGCGACCGTATGTTGCAAATGGGGTTGCATTCCTACGGAATGCAGAGGTTTGGAGGGTGGGATGCTTTTCTACCGAGCGATTCATCCCTACGGGATGAGGGTTGTATCGCGACATTGCATGTGTTCGGGGCATGTGTTCGGGCTGAAAGCCCAGCATATCCCAGCCCAACGCATCGCGTTGGGGAAATGATGATGGATGATAATGGATGATGATGGATGATGATGGATGATGGGTAATAATGGGATGATTGGGGATGATGCGGCAACATAATGATGTGTTGCCCTTTCAGGGCGCAACACACACACAACCCATTTCCCCAACGCGATGCGTTGGGCTGGGATATGCTGGGCTTTCAGCCCGTTCTGTCATTGCGCATCCTTGTTAGCGTTTGGATGATAGCAACATCAAGTCCTGTCCCTTGCGCAACCTGCTCAACACTCAACAAGCCCATGTTGAGCAAATTTCTCGCCGTTTCTACACGGGTTTCTTCACGAGCACAGTCAAGTCCTCTACGCACATTTGCATATTCCAATACACTTTTTTCGTAAGTTTCCATTTCTTTTTCTGTTAATTTATTAATATGAATTATTTTTCATAGTTCAATCATTTACAATTCCTTCAGCAACTTCACCGCTGCTGCCACGCTGCCCACATTGGTGACCGTTAGCAATCGGCGGTTGTTTTTTTCGCTTAGTTGGCAGCGGTGGTAGTGGGTGTTTACGAATGCCAGGAGTTTGTCGAAGGCGGTGCTTTGGTAGTAGGGCGAGTCGGGGTTGGTTACTAAGAAGAGTTTCATTTGACCGGTTCGGAGGGTGATTTTTTCCATTCCGAGCGGTTTTCCCATTTGGCGCAGGCGCACTACGTTGATTAGTTCTTCGCTTTCCGGCGGGATGGTGCCGAAACGGTCTTTTAGTTTTAGTCTAAATTGCTCTATATCAGTTTCTTTTGTCATCGAATCCAATTCGCGGTAGAGCAGGATGCGCTCCGAGTCGCTGGGGATGTAGGTTGCCGGGAAGAGCAGTTCCAGGTCGCTTTCAAAATTGGTTTCGCTGACGTAGTTGGCACCCGAATCCACCTGATTGTCGTCTTTGTAGAGTTCGGCAAATTCTTCGTTTTTGAGTTCGCGCACGGCTTCGGAGAGGATTTTTTGGTAGGTTTCGTAGCCCAAATCGGCGATGAAACCGCTCTGCTCGGCTCCCAGCATATTGCCTGCGCCGCGAATGTCCAAGTCTTGCATCGCGATGTGGATGCCGCTGCCAAGTTCGGCGAAGTTTTCAATCGCCAGCAAACGGCGGCGCGCTTCGGGGGTGAGCGACGACAGCGGGGGCGACAGGAGGTAGCAAAACGCCTTGCGGTTGGTGCGCCCCACCCGTCCGCGCAGTTGGTGAAGGTCGCTCAGCCCGAAATGATGCGCGTTGTTCACCAAAACGGTGTTGGCATTCGGGATGTCGATGCCGTTTTCGATGATTGAGGTTGCAACCAGCACGTCGTATTCGTAATTTGTGAAATCGGTGATGATTTTTTCCAAATCGGTGGGCTCAAGTTGCCCGTGACCGATGGCTACTCTAATGTCCGGAATTTCTTTTTGGAGCAGGTTTGCAATACCCTCCAAATCAGAAATATGCGGGCTGATGATGAATGTTTGCCCGTTGCGGCTCATCTCAAAATTGATGGCTTCGCGGATGATGTCGCTGCCGAAGCGATGCACCTCCGTCTGAATGGGGTAGCGGTTGGGCGGCGGCGTGGTGATGTTCGACAGGTCGCGCGCACCCATCAGACTGAACTGCAAGGTGCGCGGAATGGGCGTTGCGGTGAGCGTGAGGGTGTCCACGTTCGCTTTCATCTGCTTCAATTTCTCTTTCACGGTCACGCCGAATTTCTGCTCTTCGTCCACAATCAGCAGTCCCAAGTCTTTGAAAATCACGTCATTACTGATTATGCGGTGCGTACCCACCAAAATATCTATTTTACCCTCTTTCAGGTCTGTGAGTAATTTTCGGGCTTGGATGGGAGTGCGCGCTCGCGACAGGTATTCAACCCTCACGGGGAAATTCACCAATCGCTCTCTGAAAGTGTTGTAATGCTGAAAAGCCAACAGCGTGGTGGGCACCAGCACTGCCACCTGCTTGCCATCGGCAGCCGCCTTAAATGCCGCACGGATAGCCACTTCCGTCTTTCCAAAGCCCACATCGCCGCACACGAGGCGGTCCATCGGGCGCGTGCTTTCCATATCGAGTTTCACATCGTTGGTCACTTTCAACTGGTCGGGCGTGTCCTCGTAGATGAACGACGCCTCCAATTCCTTTTGCAGATAGGTGTCCGGCGAAAAGGAAAAACCCTTCTCTTCGCGCCGCTTGGCATAGAGCAAAATCAGGTCTTTGGCTATCTCCTTGACGTGTTTTTTGGTGCGCTCTTTCATGTTGTTCCAAACCGGCGAACCCAATTTAGCCAACTTGGGCGGTTCATTGTCCTTGCCCTTAAACTTGGAAATTTTATGCAGGTTTTGGATATTGACAAACACAATATCATCGTTGTGGAACGACATTTTGAGCATTTCCTGCATCTTCCCATTCACCTCCGTCCGCAGCAACCCGCCAAATTTCCCCACGCCATGGTCGATATGCACGAGAAAGTCGCCCTGTTGAAATTGCTGTAACTCCTTGAGCGACAGCGCAATCTTCCCCGAACGCGCCGAGTCGGATTTGAGATTGTACTTGTGAAAACGGTCGAACAGTTGGTGGTCGGTGAACAGGCACACTTTCAAAGTCCTATCCACAAACCCTTCGTGAAGCGTTTGCAGCACGGGCGTGAACGCAATGTCATCGCCGCGGTCGGCAAAAATCGCCTCGATGCGCCGAATTTGCTTCTCATTGTTCGACAATATATATAAGGTGTATCCGTCCGCCAGATATTCCTTGAAAGAGGCGGCTGCGAGGTCGAAGTTTTTTTTGTAGGAGAGTTGCGGGGTGGTGGAGAAAGATATGGTTGCATGCCTGTCATTGTGCGGATTCGGTGCGCTTAGATGCAATTTGGTATAACCCGCCGTCAAATCTCGAAACACTTCCATCGGTGTCAGCAGTGTCCGAATGTCCTCCAGCGATGCAAACGTTTCCTCGTTCACAACGGTCGGCTCCTCGTTCCACAGCGATTGCATCTTGTCATAGACCCACTCCTCGCTGCGAAAAACCAACCTGGTCGTGTCGGGGAGGTAGGACAGCAGCGTGGTGTCGCCCTCGCCGGATTGCCCCGAAATAATCGAAATCGCCTCCAATTTTTCTCTGGAAAGTTGCGTTTCTACGTCAAAACTGCGGATGCTTTCCACCTCGTTGCCAAAAAAGTCGATGCGATACGGATATTCGTTGGAAAAGGAAAAAACATCGATGATGGAGCCTCTCACGGCGTATTGCCCCGGCTCATAGACATAATCGACGTGCTCAAAACTGTATGATTCCAGCACTTCGGACACAAACAGGCTGTCGATTTTTTCGCCCACCCGAACGGCTAAAGTCTTGCCTTTCAACGCACTGCCCGACACCACTTTTTCAGCCAAAGCCTCCGGATAAGTAACGATGATGCACGGCTTTTGCGCACCATTGAGTCGCGACAACACCTCCGTGCGCAAAATATCATTGGCAAGGTCTTTTTGCCCATAGCGGATGTTGCGCTTGAATTGCGACGGGAAAAACAGCGTGTTTTCATCACCCAAAATCTGGCAACAGTCGTGATAAAAATACCCCGCCTCCTCCAAATCATTCAACACACACAACAAATGTCCCGCTGATTTTGTAAAAATCGCCGAACATACCATGCTTGCCGCCGACCCGACTAAGCCACTGATATAAATAGATTTATCACCCTTTTCAACCGCCGAAAGAACGGCTTTCACGCCCGAATGGGCGGCATAAATCGTCTGTAAAATTGAAGTTTCCACTAATTAATCTCAAATTAGGCTGCAAAGGTAATGATAATTATTCAAAATAAAATCACTACTTTTGCAGGGTATTTGAATTATGAATTGGAATTATGAAACAGTTACCTCATGGATAAGTTAAAAACATGGCTTATTGAAGAACAGCAGGCAAAGCGAATGGGCGGTTTGTATCACAAAACGCAGGTAAATCTTGCTTACAACTCAAACCGGATTGAGGGCAGCAAACTTACCGAAGAGCAAACCCGCTACATCTTTGAAACCCGCACAATTGGGTTCAAAGATGAGGAGGCTGTGCCGGTAGATGATATTATTGAAACCACAAATCACTTTGTTGCTTTTGATTACCTGCTCAATACGATTGACGCACCCTTTTCAAACGACCTGATACGCGAGTTTCATCGAATTATAAAAACAGGCACTTTGGATGCTACAAAGCCGTGGTTTAACGTTGGCGATTGGAAAAAACTACCCAACGAGGTTGGTGGCATCAAAACCACGTCGCCTCAAAAGGTAGAAACGGAAATAAACAAACTCAATGATTGGTATTTGCAATGTAGAGGTGGAGCAGGCAACGCCCCTACGGTTGAACACATTATAGAATATCATTACCGTTTCGAGCAAATCCACCCTTTTCAAGATGGCAACGGCAGAGTGGGTCGCCTGCTGATGTTCCGCGAGTGCCTGAAAAACAACATTTTTCCATTCATCATCGACAACGAGCACAAGCAGTTTTATTATCGCGGACTAAAAGAGTTCGCCTCCGTGCGCGGCTACTTGATTGATACCTGCCTCTCGGCACAAGATACTTATACTGAGTGGGTTTCCTATTTTTATCCGGGATTATCAAATCTTACGACACTTGATTCCGCGGATGGTGCTCAATAATTTCGCTGCGGAGATAATCGCGGTCGAGGTGGGTGTAGATTTCGGTGGTGGTGATTTTTTCGTGTCCCAGCATGGCTTGAATGGCTCGCAGGTTGGCTCCGCCTTCCAGCAGGTGGGTGGCGAATGAGTGGCGGAAGGTGTGCGGACTGACCGTTTTGTGGATGCCAGCCGCCTCTATGCAGTCTTTCACGATGTAGAAAACCATCACGCGCGTGAGTGCGGTGCCGCGACGGTTGAGAAACAAGGTGTCTTCAAACCCGTGCTTCACCGCAATGGTGTGACGGTCAATCAGATACAGATTAATTTCCTTGATTGCCGTTTGCGAAATCGGAACCAGCCGCTGTTTGTTGCCTTTCCCGATAACCTTAATAAAACCTTCGTCGAAAAAGCAGTCCGAAAAATGCAGTCCAACCAGTTCTGACACGCGCAATCCACAACTGTAGAGCGTTTCCAGCATCGCTTTGTTGCGTTGTCCTTCGGGGAGTGCGAGGTTGATGGTGGCAATGGTGTTGTTGACTTCTTCCACCGTCAAAAAAACGGGCAACTTCAAGCCTAATTTGGGCGATTCGAGCAGGTCGGTCGGGTCGGATTTGATGTGTCTTTCTATAAATAAATACTTGAAAAACGAGCGAATGCCCGATAGCATCCGTGCTTGCGACCGCGGATTGATGCCCAAATCGGACAAGGTAGCCACCAATTCCTGCAAGTCTTCCAATTGGGCATCTTGCGGGGAAATATTTTTGTCGGCAAGGAAAGACAACAATTTATTTAAGTCGTCCACGTATGCCTCTACAGAGTTGCCGGACAGGGATTTCTCCAGCATCAGATAGTTGCGGTAGGATTGTGCCAACGATTCGGGCGTTTCAATATACATACTTTAAGTGTTCAAAATCAAAAAAATATTCGTACTTTTGCGCCCAAAGGTACGAAATAGTTATGAGTTATGAATTATGAGTTATGAATTATAAATTTGTTATGAAGAAGGTGCTTTTTATTGACAGGGATGGGACTTTGATTGTTGAACCGCCTGTGACAGAGCAAGTTGATACGCTGGAGCAGTTGGAATTTTTGCCCGGTGTGTTGCGCAATTTGGCTCTCATTCGCGAAAAATTGGATTTTGAGTTGGTCATTGTCAGCAATCAGGATGGTCTGGGTACGCCCGCCTATCCACAGGAAAATTTTGACAGGGTGCAAAATAAGATGCTGGAGATTTTCAAAAACGAAGGCATTGTGTTTGATGCCGTTTTTATCGACAAATCCTTTCCTGAGGATAATTTGCTCACGCGCAAACCGGGTACGGCTATGCTAACTGCCTATATGAACGGCGATTACGATTTGGAAAATTCCTTTGTGATTGGCGACCGCCTCACGGACGTGCATCTGGCGGACAATTTGGGCTGCGGTGCAATTTTGCTCAACAACGAGCCGCTGTCCGAAAAGCAGAAAGCAAAGGCAAAGCCACGCTCGTGTGTGGTCGAAAATTGGGAGCAAATCACCCGATTTTTGTTCGCCAAAGAACGCAAAGCAACGGTCAGCCGCACGACCAAAGAAACCGATATTCACATCGAAATTGACTTGGACGGCACAGGCAAAACATTGATTGCCACAGGGTTAGCCTTTTTTGACCACCTACTCGAACAAATAGGCAAACACGCGGGCATCGACCTGACGGTGCAGGTGAAGGGCGACTTACATGTGGACGAGCACCACACAATCGAAGACACGGGCATAGCACTCGGAGAGGCACTTTTGCAGGCTTTGGGCAACAAGCGGGGCATCGAACGCTACGGTTTTTGCCTGCCGATGGACGATTGTTTGTGCACGGTGGCGTTGGATTTCGGAGGTCGCCCGTGGATAGTCTGGGATGCGGATTTCAAGCGCGAAAAGGTGGGTGATGTGCCAACCGAAATGTTTTCCCACTTCTTCAAATCATTGAGCGATGCCGCCAAAATGAACCTGAACATCCGTGCAGAAGGCACCAACGAGCATCACAAAATCGAGGGCATTTTCAAAGCATTCGCCCGCGCCATCAAAATGGCAATTCACCGCGACGTATTTAGCGGCGAAATTCCCACAACCAAAGGCTGTTTGTGATTTCGCAGGAAAAAAATTGCTTTGTGAAAATAAATACCTACCTTTGTCGAAAATTTTAATTTTTAAAAATATGGAAACAGTAGAAAGGAAAGTGATTAAAGTAACAAAAGCGGAAATCGAACGAGAAATCGAAGAGCTTGAGGCACAGTACGGTGACAAAGCACGGAACTCGATAAACCTCTTGAAAGGTATAATTGTGCCCGGCTCAGATGAAGACATCTTCAATCTGGGTATTTATGATAACAACATATTTAAACGCGGCTGGGCATGAACAGATTTCTAATTGACACTCACATTTTGTTATGGCTAATACAGGATGATAAGCGTCTTGATAAAAATATTCGGGAAAATATTGAGTATTTTCAACACCCATATTATGTGAGTGTTGAGTCGTTGCGCGAGATTGTGCTTTTGCAATTACGAAAAAAAAACAAATTAGATTATCCGGTAGATAAGATGGTTTCCATTTTGGACGAGCGTCTGATAACTATTCTACCAACAAAAATCAACCATATCAGGACATTGGAAAAATTGCCTTTCATTGATATTGATGGCGGAAAACACGATGACCCATTTGACCGCCTATTAATCGCCCAAGCAATCGCCGAAAAATATACATTGGTCAGTGCCGATAACAAATTTCCACGCTACCGCGAGTGCGGGCTGAGTTTATTGGTCAATTCGTATTGACTCAGCCAATGAACACAAATGAAAAAATCACTGCCATATTGCCTCATTTTCTGCTTCTGCCTCGCTTTCTCCGCTTGCGAAGACGAGGACGACATTGCTGTTGAGCAAGTCCTGCTGGTGTATTTGGGCGGCGACAATAATCTTTCTTGGGAAGCGGATGCTAAACGCATCGCTATCATGCGCGGTTGGAACGGCGAGGTGAACACACGAATATTGATTTATCAAGACCCTTCAAACGCCACCCCTACCCTGCAAGAGGTAATTCGCCAAAACGGTGAAAACACCACGCGGACGATTGCCACTTACGATGAGGAAAATTCGGCTTCTGCCGGAGTGTTTGCGCGGGTTGTTGCTGATGTGAAACGACGCTATCGCCCCACTGTGAGCTACGGGCTGTTAGTGTTTTCTCACGGCACCGGATGGCTGCCCCAAAGCACCTACACACAACCCAGAAGTAGCAGCCTTCGAACCCTTGTGGTTGACCACAGCGATGAAATGGACATCATCGACATGGCTGCTACCATCCCCGACGGCACATTTGAGTACATCATCTTTGAGGCTTGCCTCATGGCAAATATTGAGGTGGCTTACGAGTTCCGAAACAAGACCAACTACATCCTCGCATCAAGTGCCGAAATCCTCAGCCCCGGCTTCACAGGCATCTATTCGGCATCCATCAACCACTTGTGGGCGGGATACAACGGGCTGAAATCCTTTGCCGAAGATGCTTTCAGCCATTGGAACAACCAAGCCGGTCAATTGCATTCTGCCACGTTTTCTATCATCAAAACAGCAGAACTGCAACCATTGGCAACTTTTATTAAGGAGAATGCCGACACAACAAAAACGGTGGATATATCCGCTATCCAGCACTTCGACCGGCATAGCTACCACCTGTTTTTCGATTTTGAGGATTATTACAGCCGACTGTTAGACAGCGACAACCAAAGGGAGGAACTCACGCACCTGATTGATAATGCCGTGGTCTGGGCAATGGCTACAGAAACTTTCATGCCGGAAAGAGAAGAAGACGGCCAAATTGGTTTCTCTGTCGACAAACATTCGGGAATGACCTCCTATATCCCGCAAGCATCTTTTCCCTTTTTGAACGAGGAATATAAGAAACTGCACTGGGCAAATATCCGGTAGCAGGGTGATTTACTCCTGCTAAGAAGTGCCAAGGTGTAGAAGTATTCAAGCCATTTGATGCATAAGGAGGGGCTGGTGCATATTGCAATCTCAGTCGTGCGGTGTCCGGACTCAACTTCCCATCATGGAACACAAATGCCGATGTTATTATATCACCCTGGTCTGCAGGGTCAAAAGTCAGCACGCCTGTCTGTGCATCAATCACATGAAGCGTAGTAGCAACATTCAATGCCTCTACACTCCAACGAACACTATCAAGACTAATCAATGGGCTCGGAGCACATCTTAACTCCATAGTAAGTGACGGTAAATCATTTTCATCATAATGAGGATAGGGTACGACTGCGGCTTGGTACCATCCAATAGACAGATTATTTTGACGAATCGGGTATGAACCTATGTATTCAGAGGCGAAAGCACTCTCTTTTACCGGTGCTATAATCCACGCAAAGGGCCACCTCCGATCTGTCCACGGGATGATTACAGAATCATATATGTGCGCATATCCGGGTATCATAGAGTGTGCGCGAATTATTAGAGAGTCTTGCAGTTCGAGAGTATTGACATGCACATAAGCATCATAGAAAGTGGTAGCATTGGAGTCATCAACAGTCCTCGTATAGACAGCACTGTGTCTCGTATTGACAGGGCGAATTCTAATTACGTCAGCACCCCATTCAAATTTGGCTGTGGAATCTATCGTAGGGAGTTTGCTTTCCGAAATGCTCCAATAAACAGCCTGCGGAGGGTCGTTTTTTCCATAAACGGTAGCCGTGAGAACATCTGACCGGCTTAGTGGTGCTGTCGAAGTTCGGTCAACCGTATTATTAACAGACTCAATAAAAAACCTTGGAATAATCCGTATGCTATCAACAGTAGCGTTTGAAATTGGCATATTGGGGTCGTTCGCTTTAAACTCAGGGCGAGATACTATATTACCCATAAAAAACTCAAACAGCATACCGCGCGGGGCAACAGAAATCCGCTCTTCGGGCGTAAGCAGAGCGGTAGGTTGTTGGTGCATTTTCAACACAATTCTATCCAGCATTTTAATGCTATCACCCACATTCCAATAGCGACCATACTTGTCTGCATTTCCACATGTTTCCGAAATCACATTGTCATATATACCGCTATAATAGATATTGTCGTTTAAAAAACTCTTGATTTCAGCCGCAATTCTATTACCTTCTGCACTTGGGTTCGTTTGAAGAAACTCTTGCAATTCATCACTAAGCACGAGAATCTGCGTATACAGCGATATATAGAGTTCAAAGCGCTTCTCGGCAGACTCCTTTGACAGCCATTTTACTTTATTCCTATACTCCGCAGTAGTGAGTGAAGCTCCTCCATTATCCGTTGATAAGGTATCAGCAACGCTATATTCCCAACCTTCCGGACCTGCCCAATAACGGTCTACCGCCAAAATAACGCCGGCATCAATATCTGCCTGCGCCAAACCCCATTGTTGGGTAACGGAATTGTATTCCCAACGGTTATAGAGGTTTTTAACCGAAGTGCTTTTGTAATCGTCAACGAAATAGGTCGATTCGCCCCTGTCATAAACATAGAGTCGCGGCTCTATCTGGATAGCAAACTCCTCCCATTGCGCTTTCAAGTCGTCTAATCTGCTCGCTGCCCGTAATTCTGACGAACGGGCTGCTGACAAACCAGCAACCAAGTCGCGCATGGTCTGTATATCCCCGGCTGTAGGCAGGGCAGACGCATCTTGCCAATTGGAAACTATGGCACCGCTCTTGCGGATGTCTTCATCCAAGTCCAACGGAGCACGTCCCGCAGGAATGGAATCCTCTATCAGCGTACTACAAGTGGTGATGCTCAACGCAATACCTACCATAAAAAGCCCTGTAAGTGCTTTTTTTACTAAAATCATTGTTCTCATGACTTCCATTTTTCTATTTCGGGCGCAAAGGTAAGAAATAATTATGAATTATCAACTATAAATTTGGCATTTAAGCAAAAAAAATCATAACTCATAACTCATAACTCATAACTCATAACTCATTCCACCACCACCTTCAGCAATTTCTCCCCAACCCGCACAAGATAAACTCCGCGTGTGGTTGGCATCGGCAGTTGCAGGAATTTTTGCGGGGACGTTTGTACAGACGTGGCGCGCCACGTCTCTACCGGCAACGTTGCAACGGGCAATGTTGACACCGCGCGACCGGTAAAATCGTAGATGAGTATCTGTTTAACACCGTCCGGGACGCCTTCGATGGTAATGATATCACCTCTATGCACCGGATTGGGATACAATTTCACGGAAGTTGCCTCTATTGACTCAATCTGCGTGGCGCGGATGCGGTCCTGACAATATGTACACGTCTCCAAGGTGTCGCCTGTGGCGGTGATGAGACGTGCTTTATACTCGGCGGCGGGGTCTAATCTATCCGTGTAGTTGTCGCCCACGGAATAGGACAATTCGGAAGATAATTTCTCCCATTTGCCTTCGCCGGTTGCCTTATACCATTCGCAGCCCACTACACCGTAGCCTGTGTTTGCCTTCACGAGCAGCACATTGTTGTAGTGGATGGACACGACATCCTCAAACGTCGGTCGGCTTTCGATGGTCAGGCTGTAATCGGTGGTGCCTGTTGCGTTTGCAACACTGTATTTGACCTTATGATGTCCGCCTTTGCTAATATCTACCGTGAAGCGATTCCCTTTTTTACCCTCGTACGATACGGTGGAAGATGCCCCGGTCGTAACCGTTACAACAGCCTCCAAAGCCCCGCAATGTGCCCGATAATAGTCCGGTCGGATGCTGTCGGCATTTGACACTGTAAGCGCGTAGTCGTTGATATTGCCGCTCGTATTGCTGTCTGTATTACCGCCCGTTTTACCGTCATCCTTTTTATCGTCGGGTTGGCTGCTTATCTTAAATTCCACTGTTCTGGAATCTTTGTAATTGCCTTTGCCTTTGATGGTTATGGTGGCTATTCCTTCGTCTGTATTGTTGCTGTAAGTCAGTGTGTAGTCGGTGCTTGTGAGTGTGCGACTGCCGTCCGTCACTTTGGGCTGCGGTTTGATTGCCTTGCCGGTGTATTTTTGAGCGGCGATGCTTGCCACTGTAACCGTGGAAGCGGTAAGGCTCTTCGGGATGATAGTGAAAACCTTACTTGCAATGTTGATAGTGTAGTTGCTGCCGGCTGTCAGTGTGCCTATACTGATGGAATACTTTCCCGCTTTTTCGCCGGTGGCACGGGAGAGTGTGCCGCTAAAACTATCTCCGTCGAACAATGCCGGACTGCAAGTGTAAGTCAACTCCGGATTGACAGCATTGTAGGTTTTACTCAGATTATCGTCCGGCGTGACCCTGACAGGCAAGGGAGTGATTGTTGCCGTATCGGCAGGCTGTGCTGCCAGTTCGTAATTATCTTTTTGCGCGCCGGTGAGCGCGAAGCCGGCAAATGTAACCGGTTTGCCTGTGCCTGCATCTTTATCGGCAAAGGTTGCCGTCCCATTTGAAGCATCCACTGTTACCTCATCGCCGACACCCTCCACTTTGCCAATGACTGTGCCTGCGCCGCTAAAGGTGGCTTGCGTGGTGCCATCGTAAGGTCGGCTGTGGGCTGAAATTCCCGACAGCGTTACCGGCTTGGGCGTAATCGTGGGTTTTGCTACTACATTAGCAGGCTGAGCCGTCAACTCGTAATTGTCTTTTTCTGTGCCGCCGAGCGTGAAACTGTCAAATGTAACGTCCCAGGTGCCTGCATTTTTGTCGGCAAAGGTTGCCGTAGCATCCAATACAATTAAGTTATCATCCTGAACGATATTCGCAATCTGCACCGCAGCGTTATCCACGGTGGCTGTTCTGGTGCCATCGTAAACTTTGTCGGCAAATGAAATGGTGGCGATAGTGACCGGGCGGCGGGTTATGTCGGCGACCGTATCGGCGGGCTGCGTTGGCTCATAATTAGTTGCTGCCGCGCCGGTGAGCGTGAAGCCGCTGAATTGAACCGGTTTTTTCGTGCCCGCGTTTTTGTCTGCAAAAGTTGCCGTGCCGGTGGTGGCATCTACTTCCACATTGCCGACATCCAACGGAATTATGCCATCCATACTAACCGCTCCACGCAGCACTGTGGCGAGTGTATTGCCATCATATACTTTGCCTTCGGCTGAAATGCCGGAAACAATTACAGGCTTTTTCTTGATTGTTGCCGAACCGGAAGGTCCTATCAGGGTGTAATTGTCCTTTTGCGCACCTGTCAGCGCGAAGCCGCTAAAGGTAACTGTTTGATTGCCTGCGGTGATGTCATCAAACGCAACTGTTACGGCTGTGGCATCCACGCCTACAGCATCACCCGTAATCACCGCGCCACCACCGAGAGCCGGTGTGCCGCTATAAGTGGCATCTGTGGTGCCGTCATAAACCTTATCATTGGCTGTAATGCCCGTGAGCGTTATCGGTTTGGGGTTAATATCGCCGGTTGTCGCGAATGGCAGGTTGCTCACTGTGTAATTGTCAAAGTCGGATTTGAACGTGATGCCGGTCAGTTGTACCGGCTTGTCTGTGCCGTTGTCTTTGTCGGTGAAAGCGGCGGTAATGGTGGCACATTCATTGAGTGTCAGCGTTTCGCCGGATACCGCCCCGTTAAATGTGAGCGCACTAACGGTGGCGGCTGTGGTGCCATCGTAATTTTTGGAGGCTATCGTAGCACTTGTTACCGTGAGGGGTGCCCGAGAAATCTCTGCCCTGAGAACGGGCTGATTTAGCTGATAATTGCCACTCTGGGCACCGGAGAGCGTAAAACCGCTAAATCTAACCGGTATACTTGAGCCGCTATTTTTGCTGTCAAAAGTGGCTGTAACGCCTGTGGTACCTACGCTTACTGCATCACTCCCTATCACCTCATCGGGAATAGGCACACCGCTGTAAGCGGGAGAGGGGGTATCTGTGGTGCCATCGTATACTTTGCCGTTGGCAGAAATGCCCGTGATGTTTACAATTTTAGGGTTCATTATGCCGCTTGCCGCAGGATAGGAGGTGTTCAATATGTAGTTGTTAGCCTTGGCACTTGTCAGCACAACGCTTGTCAGATTTACCAGCTGGCCTGTTGGGTTTAACACATCTTTGCTGTTGAATGTAGCGGCAGCGGTGTAGTCTATATTATTCTGCAGGGTTTCTCCATTTTTCAGTCCGCTAAATGTGACGGCTCTAACAACGGCACCTTTGGTGCCATCGTAAGGTTTTGTGTCAATCGTAGACGAACTCACCGTGATGGGTGCTTTGTCAATCGTTGCTGTTGTGGCGGTGGGATATACTTTCATGTAGTTGTCCTTATCCGTTCCTGTGAACGTGAAACCGCTGAGTGTAACCTGTTTATTCGTGCCCGCATTCTTGTCTGCAAAAGTAGCCGTGGCACCGGATATGTTTACATCATCCGGAACTATTTTGCCAACAACAGTGCCGAATGCTGTAATTGTGGCGGTGGTGGTGCCATCGTAGGTTTTGTCGCTGACTGAAAGTCCTGATATGGATGCTCCTTTCTTGTGAATCGTTGCTGTACCGGTGAACTGTGCTGGCAGCGTGTAGTTTGCCGCATCCGTCCCTGTGAGTGTGAAGTCTCTGAATGTAACCGTTTTATTCGTGCCCGCATTTTTGTCTGCAAAAGCAGCCGTGCCGGTGGTTGTTGATACACTTACAACATCCGAATCTTCTTTTCCCACAACAGTGCCGAATGCTGCAATTGTGGCAGTGGCGTTGCCATCGTAGGTTTTGTCGCCGGCTGAAACTCCTGATATGGTTACCGCTTTCGGGGTAATCGTTGCTGTACCGGTGAACTGTGCTGGCAGCGTGTAGTTTGCCGCATCCGTCCCCATGAGCGTGAAGCCACTGAATGCAACCGGTTTATTTGTGCCCGCATTCTTGTCTGCAAAAGCAGCCGTGCCTGTGGTTGATACTCTTACATCATCCAAATCTATTTTGTCAACAACAGTGCCGTATGCTGTGATTGTGGCGGTCATGGTGCCATCGTAGGTTTTGTCGCCGGCTGAAACTCCTGATATGGTTACCGGTTTCTTGTTAATCGTTGCTGTACCGGTGGGCTGTGCTTGCAGCGTGTAGTTATCCTTTTTCGCCCCTGTGAGCGTGAAGTCGCTGAATATAACCGTTTTACCCGCATTCGCATTCTTGTCTGCAAAGACAGCCGTGCCGCCGGATACGCTTACATCGTCCGGATCCACTTTGCCAACAATAGTGCCGGAACCTGTGATTGTGGCGGTGGTGTTGCCATCGTAGATTTTGTCGCTGACTGTAGTTCCTGATATGGTTACCGGTTTCGGGTTAATCGTAAACGTTTTTTCAATAAGATTTACATGGTAGTCGTTGGGATTCAAATCGCCTTCCCTAATAGTATACTGTCCTGCATTTTCGCCTGGATCGCGGGTAAGCGCACCTTCAATGCGAACACTGTCGATGTTCTCTCCGGAGGTGATTTCCCAAGTGTAGGTCAGAACCGGGGGGTCAAGGTCACCATAAGTTTTACTCAACTCATGGGGGGTTACGGTTATAATATTCTCTTCCCACTTTGCTGTGAAAGTTTTATCGCCGGTGCTGCCTGTCTCTATGGTGGTGTTGCCCTCTTCCCAGCCGACAAACGTGTGAAATGATATGCCGCCCGGATTTGCCAGGGTAAAGGTTGGGGTTTCTATCGTATATGTTGTTGGGTTGCTGTGTGAGGCTCCCTGCAGATTATTGTAAGTGATGGTGTAGCTGTATGCTTGCGCCAGTGCTGTGCTGCACGTGAATAGCATGATTGCTATGCCTGTAATTACTTTGTTCATAATTTGTTGATATTATGTTAGTATATATCGGGGGCAAAGGTACTCATTTTTCATTCCACCACCACCTTCAGCAATTCAGTCCCTACCCGCACAAGATAAACTCCGCGTGTGGTTGGCATCTGCAATTGCAGGGGCGTTTGCGGGGACGTTGCAACCGGCAATGTTGACACCACGCGACCAACGAAATCGTAGATGACGATGTGTTTAACATTTTCCGGAACACCTTCGATGGTGATGAAATTACCGCCACGCACCGGATTGGGATACAGTTTCACAGACGTAGCCTCTACTGACTCTATCTGCGTGGCGCTATTGCCACCGGTATTGACATCGGTATTGACATCGGTATCAACGCTCACTTTATCTTTGGCTATCTCAAATTCCAGCGTTCTGGAATCAGTGTAATTGCCTTTGCCTTTGATGGTTATGGTGGCTATGCCTTCGTCTGTATTGTTGCTGTAAGTCAGTGTGTAGTCGGTATTGTTACTGAGCGTAACGCCGTCCGTCACTTTGGGCAACGGCTTGATTGCTTTGCCCGTGTACAGTTGAGCGGCTATGTTTGCCACCGTAACCGTGGAAGCGGTAATGCTCTTCGGAGTGATAGTGAAAACCTTATTTGCAAGGTTGATAGTGTAGTTGCTGCCGGCTGTCAGTGTGCCTATACCGATGGGATACTTTCCCGCTTTGTCGGTGGTGGCGCGGGAGAGTGTGCCGCTAAAACTATCGCCGTCGAACAGTGTAGGACTGCAAGTGTAGGTCAGCACCGGATTGACGGCTTTGTAGGTTTTACTCTGATTATCGTCCGGCGTGACCATGACAGGTAGAGGAGTGATTGTTGCCGTATCAACAGCAGGCTGCGCAGAGATTTTGTAATTAGCATGGTGCGTGCCGGTGAGCGCGAAACCGTCAAATGTGACCGGTTTGCCTGTGCCTGCATTTTTATCGGCAAAGGTTGCCGTCCCATTTGAAGCATCCACTGTTACCTCATCGCCGACACCCTCCACTTTGCCAACGACTGTGCCTACGCCGCTAAAGGTAGCTTGCGTGGTGCCATTGTAAGGTCGGCTATTGGCAGAAATTCCCGACAGCGTTACCGGCTTGGGCATAATCGTGGGTTGGGCTATCACATCAGCCGGCTGAGCCGTCAACTCATAATTGTCTTTGTCTGTGCCGTCGAGCGTGAAACTGTCAAATGTAACGTCCCAGGTGCCTGCATTCTTGTCTACAAAGGTTGCCGTAGCATCCAATACGATTAAGTTATCACCCTGAACGATATTCTCAATCTGCACCGCAGCGTTATCCACTGTGGCTGTTTTGGTGCCATCGTAAACTTTGTCGGCAAATGAAATGCTGGCGATAGTGACCGGGCGGCGGGTTATGTCGGCGACCATATCGGCGGGCAGCGTTGGCTCATAATTAGTTGCTGCCGTGCCGGTGAGCGTGAAGCCGCTGAATTGAACCGGTTTTTCCGTGCCCGCGTTTTTGTCTGCAAATGTTGCCGTGCCGGTGGTGGCGTCTACTTCCACATTGCCATTGTCTAACGGGATTATGCCATCCATACTAACCGCTCCTCGCAGCACTGTGGCGAGCGTATTGCCATCATATACTTTGCCTTCGGCTGAAATGCCGGAGATAGTTACGGGCTTTTTTAGGATTGTTGCCGAACCGGAGGGTCCCATCAGAGTGTAATTGTCCTTTTGCGC
>BNTU01000020.1 GCA_025996835.1 Bacteroidia bacterium | reverse complement strand
CGGCATCTATACGTCCCCGGTTGGTAATCTTTTCGCTCTGAATATTGAAACCCAGCATGGTCATCCACAGTTGAAAAAAGATTAAAATGAATACAAGAAAATTAATGATCTCAGGTTTGCTCGTAGTGTTGTTTTCTTTACACACGGCAAGTGCCCAAAATGGATTTTGGCTTGAGAAAGAAGCCGAACCGCAAGTGTATGACCCCATGATATTCGGTCAGTTTATCGAACATTTCCACCGGCAGATATACGGTGGTATCTTTGAACCCGGTTCGCCCCTTTCGGATAAGGATGGCTTCCGCACGGATGTGATGGAAGCCCTGCGCGAGTTGAAAATTCCTATCGTTCGTTGGCCCGG
Organism: Bacteroidia bacterium; assembly: GCA_025996835.1. Taxonomy (GTDB): domain Bacteria; phylum Bacteroidota; class Bacteroidia; order Bacteroidales; family Azobacteroidaceae; genus Azobacteroides. The sequence goes on along the minus strand of BNTU01000020.1, from coordinate 32,431 downwards.
CGGTTGCTTTGTATCGTCCTATCACTGGCTTGATGGCGTAGGTCCCAACCGACAACCTTCTTTTGATAAAGCCTGGGGCGTTACAGACCCGAATACGTTTGGAACCATTGAGTTTGTAAAATGGTGTCGAAAAATTGGTGCAGAACCGTTTATTTGCACCAATGCCGGTACCGGAACTGCCGAGGAAATGAGCGACTGGGTGGAATATTGCAATCTCAATGTCGGCAAATATGCGCAGCTTCGCAAGTCGCACGGCGTGGAAGAACCGTTAGACGTCAAGTATTGGAGCATCGGCAATGAAAATTACGGCGGCTGGGAATTAGGGGCAAAAACCGTTGCGGAATGGGGACCGCTGGTTCGTGAATCCGCCAAATTGATGAAGGCAGCCGACCCTAAAGTAAAACTTCTTGCTGCGGCAACCGCAGGAGAAGATTGGACATTACCGTTGTTGCAGGCGGCAGGGAAACACTTGAACTACGTTTCCATTCACGGCTACTGGGACGGTTATAAACCTGCGCCGTATATGGATTGCATGATGTGGACGCAACGCCCTGAAGCCGATATTGTTAAGACGATTGGCATCTTGGAAAAATCAAGGCTTCGCGGCAAAGTCAAGATTGCGTTTGACGAATGGAACCTGCGCGGCTGGACTGCTCCGGGCTATCCGGGAGGCGGTGCGGACAATCCGCTAATTGCAGAACGCGACAAAGACGACATCAATTCAACCTATACGATGGCGGATGCACTGTTTTCGGCTTGCTTTCTCAATGCTTGTTTTCGGCAGTGTAAGGATGTTGAAATCGGCGGTTTTTCGCCGATAGTGAATACCCGCGGAGCACTGTTTGTGCATCCGAAAGGCATTGTGAAGCGGACAACTTTCCATGTACTGCAGTTGTATGCCAATAAATTAGAGAAAAATGTATTGCCAATTCTGGTAAGATCGGAAAATTTGGTGCACGGCAATAACAAAACGCCTGTTTTAGATGTCGCAGTAACTTGCAACGATGCCAAAACGCGCTTCGTGTTGGCTGTAGTGAACAAACATCCCAACAAAGCGATTGAGTTTGCGCCCGACTTTGAAAACTTGGGCGGCACAACTCCCAAGCAAGTATCTGCCACTATCCTGAGCGGCGCTTCGCCCGACGACTACAATGATATTGGGGCTGAGAACCGCGTAGCGCCTTATGAAAAAGTGCTGAAGGTGGAGAAAGGGAAAGTGTTGCTACCGCCTCATTCGCTGGTTTTGATAGCAGTTGGGAAATAAATAATAATACATTGTAAAACAGGGCTACGCGGGAAAAGTCATCGCTACCGTATCGGGGAAAGACTTGGCAGAAAAAGGTTTTTCGGTCAGGCTGAAAGAAAAATACGACGGGGAATTGTTTGAAGTAATTGAAAAATAAAAATAACAAAAGCCGACGGATATGTAGCGGTAGTTCGGTGCACGACAAATTTCCCTTTTTTACTCAGGGGCAGTTTTTTTGTTGCGCAATTGAAAAATATGTTGTATCTTTGTACCCAATTTTGGCAGAAATGAGAAAAAAAATTGCAATAGAGATGTTGGACTGGACGTTGATTAATTTTGTAACCCCATTGGTGTTGCCATTGCTATTTGCTTTGTGTGTCAGTCTTTTCTATGTTCGGGTTGATATGAATGTTTACCAACTCTTTACGTTATTGTTAAAGAATGGAGTTTACACTTTTTTAGGGTTAACCATTTTGATTAGTTTGTTTCAAGATTACAGAACAACACCTCAAGCGTTTACACTACCTTTGTATGTAGGAGTGCTGTTTTCTTTCTTTGTCATTGGATTTGTTTTTTTGAGTTCGTTAGGATTTGTTCCAAAAGAAAACGCTATTTCTTATGAAGAAAATATAAATGCGTTTGCAATAACGACAACATCCATTTTGACGTTATCGCTATGGTTTAAATATGACATATTAAGAAAAAAACATAAAAAAAAATAAAATTATGAACGCGTTTGGCATTATTGTATCAATATTGGTACCGGTGGTTGTGGTTGGCTATATTATTTGGGATTTGTTTTCTATACGGGAAAACGCGAAGTAACGGCATCGGCAGGCGATGTATTGCCCTTTAAGTTGATACCGAAATGGTAATAGAAAAAAATTATAAACAGAAATAATATAAAACAACATGAACATCAAAGTATTCAAATTAATCTGTGGAATGCAACTATTTGTTGCAACCACAGCTTGGTCGCAAGAACAAACGGCAGTCCTCGACAATGGTCTTATTCGCAGGGAGATAGATTTTTCGGAGAATCATATCTTCGGCAAGTCCTATTCGATGGGTCAAACGCAGTTTATTGCCAATAAATCGCCTGAATTTGCCCTGTCTGTTAACGATGTGCCTTATTCGGGCAACAGCGAGTGGAAAAATATTCAGCGGCGGGACACGGCGGAGAGCAACGGCGGCAAAGGGCTGATTCTGTCTTTTGAAAAGGACAAATCCTTTACCGTTGAATTGCTTTATATGGTGTATCCAAATCTTCCGGTGGTTCACAAGGCTTTGCGGGTAATAAACATCGGGCGCAGCGACCTGAAAGTGGAAGCCGTTGATGTGGAAAATCTGTACCTTAGCTGGGGTGCCACCAACGCGTGGATTATGCACCAATATGCCCGCCAAAAATGGTTGGGTCCCTACATCGGCAATTGCAACGACCCTTTGATTATCGTACACGACACATGGTGGGACAGGGGCATTGCGATTGGAAATGAGGCGTTTGGGGTAACCAAACGGACATCTGTTTATGTGGACGGCCGCTCGGTGAGTGCCGGTCTGACACATCCCGAAGAGGAATTCGGATTCAGAAAATGGCTTCGCCCCGGCGAGCAGTGGCTCAGCCCTTGGGTGTTTACCGCATTATACAACAACACACCCGACCCGTCTGTTGTGTTGAGCACCGTGGTTTCCGATTTTGTCAGGAAACATGTTGGTATGCGTATCGAACAACTGCCCCACAAACCGATGTTCGTCTATAATACTTGGGTGCCGTTTTACCAAAACATCAATGAAACTTTGGTAAAAGAGGTGGCAAAAGCGGCATCGGAATGTGGTGTGGAAGAGTTTATCATTGACGACGGCTGGCAAATCGGCACCGGCAGCAGTGACAGGGTGCGGACAGAGGAATCGGTGGACGAACAAGAAGCATGGCTTGCCGACTGGAAAGTGAATACAGAAAAGTTCCCCAATGGCTTACGTCCTGTTTTCGATTATATCAAATCGCTGGGGATGAAACCCGGACTTTGGCTAAGTATTGCCATCGCCGACCCCACCAACAGGGCGTATTTCAAAGAACATCCCGAATGGTTTGTTGTTGGGAAAGATGGGCAATTAAGCAATCTGCATACCGAACACGGGCAGAACAAAACCGCATGTATGGGAACCGACTGGTACGACTACATCAAAAAGGTTGCCCTGCTTTTGGTAAAAGAACATGGTTTGTCTTACCTTAAACTTGATTTGGCGATTGTCGCCAGTGCTTACGTTTTCGACCGCGACCGTTCCGGCTGTTATGCCGATAATCACCCCTGGCACCGCGACAGAGAGGAATCCTACGAAGTGCTTTACCGGCGTTGCATGCAGTTGTTTGATGAGCTGCACCGGGAAGTGCCAGAACTCTTTATTGATTGTACTTTCGAGACTGCCGGCAAACTCCAACTGATGGATTACGGTATTGCCAAACATGCCGAAGGCAATTGGCTTTCCAATGTCGAGCAGACGAATCAGACGGGTCCTCTTCGTGTGCGCAATCTGGCATGGGGACGCACGCCCGCCCTGCCCGCCACCTCACTCGTCATCGGCAACATGCGGATGGATTCCAAAAATCATGAATTGGCATTTAAGTCCTTGACCGGTACCCTGCCCATTATGTTGGGCGACCCCCGCAAACTCTCTGCTGCCGAAAAGAAAACCTACAAATTGTGGGCAGATTGGATAAAAAAATTAGAAGCAAAGCATGGTTATATGTCTTTCCGTCAAGATTTACCGGACTTCGGCGAACCTCAAGAAGGCAGTTGGGATGGATTTAGCCGCCTGAATACCGAAACCGGCAGTGGCGGATTGGTAGGAGTGTTCAGACAAGGTGCAGCAGTGGATTCGCGGATAGTGACCATCCCGTGGCTCAATCCCAACCGGACATACATCGTAAAACAGGGCTACGCGGGGAAAATCATCGCTACCTTATCGGGGAAAGACTTGGCAGAAAAAGGTTTTTCGGTCAAGTTGAAAGAAAAATACGACGGGGAATTGTTTGAAGTAATTGAAATTGAAAGATGAAAACAGTAAGTAAGTGTTGTGTAGCAGTATGTATTTTGTCAGGCTTTAATGCCTACGGTAAAGAAGCAATCCGCCCGTATTCCGTTCTGCCCGAACCGCAGCAAGTGGAATACACCACCGGCTCTTTCAAACTGAAAGATAAACTGACAATCGCGTTCCCGCCAAAATTGGCAAACGAAGCAACATTGTGTAGAGACGTGGCGCGCCACGTCTCAGCCGCCGCAAACCCCATCCTGCAAAAAGGCAAAAAATCAGGCGACATCACCCTCGTTTTAGATGCATCAGTATTGCCTCAAAAGCCTGAAGGATATATTTTAGACATTCAGTCGAAAGGGATTGTCATTAAAGCCAATGCGCCTGCCGGTATTTTGTATGGAATACAGACCTTGCGGCAATTGCTTGGGGCGGCATTGGAGGCATCGGGACAGGCGGGTACGATACAATGTGGGACGATTACGGATTATCCTACCCTTGGCTGGCGTGCTTTTATGTTGGACGAAGCCCGTCATTTTCAAGGGAAAGAGGTTGTGTTGAAATTGTTGGATAATATGTCTCGCCTGAAAATGAATGTTTTTCATTGGCATCTTGTTGATAATCAGGGATGGCGCATCGAAATCAAAAAATATCCGGAACTGACAAAAACAGGTGCTGCCCGTGATAACTCTTCATTCAATAAATCATTCGCGAGTTTTTACACACAGGACGAAATCCGAGAAATTGTCGCGTATGCTGCCGCACGACACATTACCATTGTGCCCGAAATAGAAATCCCGGGACATTCCGGTGCCGCCATAGCCTCCTATCCATGGTTGGGGTCAGAAGAGGTCTTGAATCTGACTAATCCTGCGGTGGAGGATTTCATCAAAGATATGTTGGAAGAAATAATAGCCTTGTTTCCCGGCAATGTGATACACATCGGCGGCGATGAAGTGGAGTATGGATACTGGAAAAATACGCCTTCCATCGTGCAATATATGCAGGAACACAACATTTTGTCGCCTGCCGACCTTCAGGTTAGTTTTACTAACCGGATAGCACATTGGCTCGCCGCTAAAAACCGTCGCATCATGGGTTGGAATGAGGTGCTCGGCAAAGTAATTCCTGATTATTGGCGTCCGATGCTTCCCGAAGACCATATTACAACACAACCGCTTACGTCCAACGCCATCGTGCATTGTTGGGAGGGGAATATTGACCTCATTCGGGAAACTATCCGGGAAGGTTACGATATTGTCAATTCATTCCATTTACTGACCTATCTTGACTTGCTTGGCAACAAGTATATTCCTTTGGAAAAAGCCTACTCTTTCCAACCTGTTCCCGAAGGTCTGACGGCAGAGCAGCAAAAGAAAGTACTGGGTTTGGGCTGCCAGATGTGGACGGAACAAGTGCCGGACGAACAAAACATGAACACCAAAGTCTATCCCCGCATCGCCGCTTATGCCGAAGTGGGATGGACTGCCCCCGAAAAAAAGGATTACAAACGTTTCCTGAAAGCACTGGATTATTTTCTGGCTGAATGGGAGAAACAGGGCATTGGTAGTTCAAAAAAATAGCGTACCTTTGCGACATTATAAATTTAAAAAATATTTAATATGATTGCTTTTATTTTAGGTTTGTTTTCACTGATTGCAAGTGAACAAACGGTTAAACAGAATGTTAATTCAACGAAATTTGAATTGATAAAATTACCTTATTCCACCGATGCCTTAGAGCCGGTAATTAGCAGACAAACCATTGAGTTGCATCATGGTAAACATCTGCAAACTTATGTCAACAATCTGAACAATTTAGTTCAAGACACAAAGTTTAAAAATGCCGATATTGAGACTATTGTGAAGGAGTCGGAGGGTGGAATTTTTAATAATGCAGGTCAATTATTGAATCATAACCTGTATTTCACTCAATTTTCGCCTAACGGAGGCGGCACTCCTTCGGGCAAATTGGCTATTGCCATTGATGCCGCTTGGGGTTCGTTCGATAATTTTAAGAAAGAGTTTGAAACAGCCGGAACCGGTTTGTTTGGTTCGGGCTGGGTTTGGCTGGCAAAAGACAAAGCCGGAAAATTGTCGATTTCCAAAGAACAAAATGCAGGCAATCCGCTAACCAAAGGCTTAACGCCACTGCTCGGTTTCGACCTGTGGGAACATGCTTACTATCTTGACTATCAAAACCGTCGCGCCGACCACCTGAAAGAATTGTGGAAAATTGTCGATTGGAAAGTGGTCGAAAGACGGTATTGAGGACAATAAAAGCCTGCGGGGCAAAAAAACTTTCAAAAATATTTGGTAGTTCAAAAAAAACATCGTACCTTTGCGCCCGAATAATATTAAAATATTTACGAACAATGAAAACAATCGTTCATTTAGACAGGTGGCGACGGAAATTCCGACAGCGAATTTCGTCCCTTAGTTCAGTGGGTCAACGATTTGACCGCACAAGTGTTTCTTCTTCTTCGGCTTTTCAAGCCAATCTTTCCTCCTCCTGCATGCGAATGCGAATGTGTTGCTGTTGTTGATTCTTAACACGCAACATTCTTTTGTGCTTCTTATATAAGCACACTTTCAAAAAAAAAATTTTAGTTACAATTTATTTATTTTCAATGATAATAAACGCACGATGTGTGTGACGTTTATTAGTGTTAGTATTAGCGTCAGTGTGTCATTGCGGGCTTGACCCGCAGTCCCCTGACAAAAAAAACAATTTTAAAATAATTTTAAAAGTATGAAAAAAGTAGTAAAAGTTACAATTGCAGCATTGCTGCTCGCCTTTGCAAACCCCGTGTCAGCCCAAAGCGGCGGCATAGAGATTAAAGGGCGCGTGTTAGATGAAGCCACCGGCGAGTCGATTATCGGTGCCAACATTTTGGTGGTTGGTGCAAAGTCGGGAACAGTTTCCGACTTCGATGGCAATTTCTCCCTGAAAGCAGGGAGTGGAGTATCTGTCTCATTATCAATTAGCTACATTGGCTATAAGACTCTTGAGGTGGATGTGTATGAATACACTGAGCCGCTGACAGTGTATCTCCATGAAGACCGCAACTTCTTGAGCGAAGTGGTTGTGGTGGGCTATGGCACACAGAAGCGAAAAGAGCTGACCGGTGCTGTATCTTCCGTTTCGCAGATTGCCCTTTCGCAACAGACACTGTCTTTTGATAAGGCATTGGGCGGTGCTGTTGCCGGTTTAAACGTGACACAGAGTTCCGGACAGCCGGGGGCTACCTCCACTATCCGTATTCGGGGGAGCAATTCTATTGCCGGCAGCAATGAGCCGCTGTATGTGGTGGATGGATTTCTGCTTTACAACAACAGCAGTTCTACGCGCACCGGCGTGGGTGGCACCACGAGCGGCGTAGGAGGCAGTGATGCTACACCGGGTACGTTTGATGGCGGATTGAATCCCCTCACCAGCATTAACTCTTCCGATATTGAAAGTATCGAAGTGCTGAAAGACGTGTCTGCCACGGCTATTTACGGTTCACGGGGTGCCAATGGGGTCATTATTATTACAACTAAAAAAGGGAAACGCGGCAAGAGCACTGTGAACTATCAAGGTTCGGTAGGCGTGTCTCAGATTAGTAATAAATTGAATTTGCTCAATGCCGACCAGTGGGCGAGCCTGCATCAGGAAATCAGTGACGATGGCAAAAGTCCTTACGACGCATCCAAGCCGTATGATGTTTCCCGGATTAACCCGCAAGGCGTGAGTTCTAATTGGCAAGATGCTGTTTTGCAAACTGCGGTTACTCAAAATCATCAAATTTCGATAAGCGGCGGTGCAGATGATTATCGTTACCTGATTTCCGGTAATTACACCGACCAGGAGGGGATTATTCGCAACACAGGACTTAGTCGCTATACCGGTCGCGTAAATTTGGATAAAGATGTAACTTCCAAATTGAATGTCGGAACAAACCTGACGGTAGGGCGCACGATTCAACAAGGATTGACCAATCAAGGCAACAACTCCAATTTTGGGTTTGCACTGCGCACGTCGCCGTTAATACCGATTTACAGTAAAACGAAGGATGATGGTTACAACTACTATAATCCGTTTGATGCCAGCGACTTGCGTATTGGCGACAGCTCGGTCAATCCGCTGTCGGACTTGCTCAAATCAACGGTGGAAACGCGCAATATTTCTCTCATTGGTAATGCGTATGCACAATATGCGATTATTCCGCAGTTGGTGGCAAAAATCAATGTGGGTGCAGATGTCAATCACGTAACTCAAAATTATTATGCTCCCTCTACTTCTGCCAAGGGCTTGTTGGTGCATGGTTACGGTGCTGTAGGCGGCAAAGATTATCTTTCCAACTTGCTGGAGCTAACCCTGAACTACAAAGAGCGATTGGCAGAAATTCACTCGTTGGAAGTTTTGGCGGGTTTCACGACTCAACACACCGAATGGGAATCTTCCAGTGCCAGTGCCGGCGGTTTTAATAACGAAGCATTGAAGTATCACAGTCTTCAAAGTGCAAGTCAGGCTTATACGCCAATCTCAGATGGTGCAGTTGCCAATCTTAATTCTTTTTTAGGCAGAGTAAACTACACGTTGTTGGAACGCTATAATCTTACTGCATCGCTTCGTGCAGATGGTTCTTCGCACTTTCCGAAAGGACACCAGTGGGGCTATTTCCCTTCTATCGGGGCATCGTGGAATATTGACAAGGAAGATTTTTTCAATAGAGCCGTTGTCAATGACCTCAAATTGCGCGCAAGTGCCGGACAGGTTGGTAATCAGGAAATTGGCGACTACCGTTACTCACGCAGTTATAAACCACGTAACTATTCATTTGGTAACAAGATAGTTGTGGGTTATACGGCTACCAATTACGGTAATGACAATTTGAAGTGGGAAACAACCACACAATACAATATTGGTACGGACTTGGGATTATGGAACAGTCAATTGACTTTTTCGGCGGATGCTTACTATAAAAAGACGTCTGATTTGTTGGTCGACCTCCCTGTAGAAAGCACTACCGGGTTGAGTTCCAAACTCGTAAACATCGGCGACATCAGCAACAAAGGGCTTGAATTGAGTGTCAATGCCAATATCATTGACCGTAAAAAACTTCATTGGAGCGTGTTGGCGAATATTGCAAAAAACATCAACACCATCGAACGCTTGGGAACGGATAATTTCGTGGCTGATGAAACAATCTTAGTGAAAGAAGGCGAACCCTTAGGCACTTTCTATGGCTATAAATTTGCAGGAGTAGTGCAACCCGGTCAAGAAAGCACTGTGCCGGCACCGACATGGACAAGCACCGTGCAAGCGGGCGACCCGAAATTTGTGAACTACGCCGGCGACTCGGATGTGATAGATGAAGACGACAAAGTGATATTAGGCACTATCCAACCCAAATTCACGTATGGTTTTGCCACGAAATTGAATTACAATAAATTCGATTTCTCGGCTTCTTTTCAGGGAAGTCAGGGCAATCATCTCTACAATGCGTTGCGCCACAATTTGGAAACGCCATCGCATGTCTATAACGGAGCTGCCGTGTTGGCTGACCGTTGGACACCCTCGCATCAGAACACAGAAGTGCCTCGTGCCATTGCAGTGCCTTATGTGACACTCGACAGTCGCTATATCGAAGATGCGTCCTATTTGCGTCTGAAAGATATTACATTGGGTTATTCGTTCAGAGTGAGAGCCGGTCGCACGCCGTTGAACTTTCGGGTGTTTGCCTCTGCGCAAAATTTATTCACCATCACAAACTATACCGGTTATGACCCGGAAGCATCCCGCAACGGCGGCGATGAAACCAATGGTTTGTTGCAAGGAATTGACCAGGGTGCTTATCCTACGTCAAAGACTTTCTTGGGTGGTGTTAGTTTGTCATTTTAATTAAAAATTAAGAATTAAAAAATTAAAAATTAAAGAATATGAAAAAGATAATTTATTTATTGTTTCTCCCTATTTTGTTTGCAGGTTGCAACGATTTAGATTTAGAACCGCTCAATTCATTGGATAAAGAGCAATTTTTTCGCACTGATGAGGATGCTATCCTCGCTGTGAATGGTGTGTATGCCGCTTTGGTGGAGTCAGAAAGTGTCGTGATTGGTTGGTGTGTTGACTTAGGCTCCGATTATGCGCAAAATGGCGAGTCTATGCCTGATGGTTCGGGTGCCGAATTGGGTGCCATCAAATTCAATGCCGCCAACTGGCACACCGGCTGGGCTTGGGGCGACACGTATTATGGTGTTGCCAATGCGACAACGCTTATCAACAAATTGAATGACCCGGCTACGACAGTAACCGACAAAATCAGAAAGCGTGTGCGCGGCGAAGCCAAATTTTTGCGAGCGAACTATCATTTTACATTGGTTCAACTCTTTGGCGAAATTCCTATCATCATTGCGGAAGGTAACGATGCCGGTGTAGGCGTAGAACGCGATGACGTGCAAGATGTCTATGCACAAATCGTAAAAGACCTGGAAGATGCAGCGGAAGATTTGCAGGATTATCCTACAACGGACGATTACGGACAAGAAGACAAAGGGCGCGTTACGCAACAATCAGCTTACGGTTTGTTGGCAAAAGTGTATCTCGTGTGGGCACAAACCAATGGTACCGCCAATGTGACAGCAAAATATGACGAAGCGGTGCAGGCTGCTAACTTGGTGACAGGCTTTTCGTTGGAACAAAACTACCACGCCAACTGGGAGAAAGACAATCGCTACGGCAAAGAAGTTCTTTTCGCCGCGAATTATGTGATTTCGCAGGAAAGTTTTGGCGACGGTGGTAATCACTTGACACACTGCGCGTTCCAAACAGGTTTTGAACAACAAACGCCGCACGTCATAGTGAGCGACCGCACGTTCTTCGACCGTTTCGACGACCGCGACCAACGCAAGCTGGCTACTTTCCTGACCCGAGCCACCAATCCGGATAATGGTCTGACCACTATCTACGATTTGCCTCGTTATGCCAAATATGTGGATTTATCTGCCCCTGCCACCAGTTCCAAAAATCGTGAATTGAACGCTACCATCTTGCGCTATTCCGATGTGTTGTTGGTGAAAGCAGAAGCCATCAACGAACGCGACAACGCTCCAAATCCAGAGGCGTACGAAGCCATCAACAAGATACGCCGCCGTGCATATAAAGTGGGCGAATTTGCCGATGGAACAGCCACACTAACGGTAGCTCAAGCGGAATTGCCCACAGACTTAGATTATCTCGGTTTTAGAAAAGCATTGCGTCAAGAGCGTCTCTATGAACTGACATACGAACAACAACGCTGGTTCGACCTCACACGCTGGAAAGTGTTGGTAAAAACCATAAAACGTGTTTCGGCTGCCAACAAAAAGGACAATGTGGCATCCAAGCATTACCGGTTCCCGATTCCTCAGGCACAACGCGACCTCAACAAAAACTTGTGGCAAAACTGGGGTTATGAAGGCTCTGTAGCCCCCGAACCTCCGTATGCAGCAGTTGATTATGAAGGCGGTCCGGAAAACAACGACGGCTGGACGGAAGAAGAGATTGAGTATCTTTATTCACATATATCTACACCTCAATAATGAGAACAATAGCATTAGTCATTATAGCAAGCCTCTGGTCATTAGCACCAGGGGCTGCTTTTGCTCAAAAAGTTGCGCCAAACAAGGGCATTGAGCACATTCGTAAATCAAGCATCGAAGCGCAGTTGGCTTTCCTGTCGAGCGATGCCCTGCAAGGGCGCGAAGCGGGCAAACAGGGCGGCAAAGTGGCAGCAGAATACATCAAATCGGTGCTGCGCGATTTGGGCGTGAAGCCTTATTTCGCCGATTATTTGCAGCCGTTTGAATCTTACAGTCCGGCGCGAGAACGGCACGTAGAGTTTCAGGTGCATCCCGATTCCATCGCCAAGTATAAGCAAGGACGTTTTTATCGTCGGTTGAATTTGCAAAACGTGGTCGGTTATATTGAAGGAAAAAAGAAGGATGAATATGTGATTATCGGAGCACATTACGACCACGTGGGTGTGGACGAAACATTGGTGGGCGACCAAATTTACAATGGTGCCGACGACAACGGAGCCTCCGTCATCGCGGTGCTGCAAGTGGCTAAAGCATTCGCTGCGAGCGGCATACAACCCGAAAAGTCGATAATTTTTGCCTTCTGGGATGGCGAAGAAATCAATTATCTGGGTTCGGAATATTTTGTGCTGAATTTTCCACAACTTGCACAGATAAAAGCCTATATCAATCTGGATATGGTGGGTCGCAGAAAAGGTTATGTGCCTGTTTTCTACCCTGAATTTGATGTTTCTGCACCCACGGCAGAGAACACCGCAGCCGGCAAACAGTTCCATCTGCTCTATACGGCAGAATTGACGGCTGCAAGTCAGCAATTGGCAAAAAACATTCAGTCGCAAAAATTGAATGTAGAGCCAAAGCAAGGCGTGATAAATCCCGCCGCACGCGGAAGCGACCAATTGTCCTTTTCTCTGCGGGGAGTGCCTGTACAGTGGTTTTTTACCGGCTTGCACCCCGATTATCACACGCCAATTGATGAAATTGACCTCATTGATTTGGACAAACTCACCGACTTGACGAAAGCCGTTTATCTGAGCATCGAACAACTTGCCAATCCGCAAATAGCTTACGACCCTGCTTTACCGTTGGGGGGTGCCGCTCAATATGAACGGCATTTCGATGTTGAGAAGTCGCCTTATTATCAGTCGCCCGACTTTTATCATCTGAAAAGTAGCGGCTCGCTGACTATCGTTGAGCATTTCAAAACCACCCAGCAGGCTACCGATGTGACTTGTGGTCCGGCTTCCGTGCTGATGGTGTTGGAACATTTCGGCAAGCGAGGCAATCTGAACGAACAAAAATTGAAAGACTTGCGAGGAACGGCTCAAGACACAACCTATTTGCGGCATCTGCTTAATATTTTCGATGCTGTGGGCGGTTTTGAATATGCTTCTACCTACGATTATGCCGCAGTTAATCCTAAAACTTTGCCCGAGGACTTTTTTTTGAAATACCTCAAGCAAGGCATTCCCGTGATTGTGGGTACAAACGAATGGAACGGACATTGGCAAATAATTATTGGTTACGACACGATGGGTACGCCCCACACTGCCGATGATGTATTGATTTTAGCCGACCCTTACGACACCACCGACCACAATCAGGATGGCTATGTGGTGTATTCGTTGCAGCATTTCTATGAGGGCAGTTGGACGAATCATTACGACCCCGATTATCATTGGGGGTTGTTTGTTGCGGCTTATCCTAAAACAATTAAAAATTAAAAATTACGAATTACGATGAAAGCAATTCCTGTTTTATTATTTAGTCTTTTTTTGACTCCTGTTTTTGCACAAAAAGCAATAAACAACGATGTTATTCTCAAAAGCGTAGAGAGTGTTGACCCTTATGTTCGGGATGTGCATGCCTATTTGCATGAGCATCCCGAGGTGTCGGGTAAAGAGGTAGAAACAGCCCGTTACTTGCAAGCGGAGGTGGCAAAATTGGGTTTACCTGTAACGAAAGTGCCCGGAACAGGTTTTTATGCACTGTTGGATACACATCGTCCGGGTAAAACCATCGGTTTGCGTGCCGACATTGATGCCTTGCCTGTCCCTGAAAGCGAAGTCAATTTGAAGCAGAAAAAACGGCATTTATCCAAAAATGCAGGTGTTTCGCATGCTTGCGGGCATGATGGGCACATAGCAACACTGCTTGGTGCAGCAAAAATTCTCACCCAATTCAAAGACCAACTGCGCGGGAAAATCGTTTTTATTTTTGAAGAAGGCGAAGAAACCGGTTCGGGCATCGATGCAATGGTTGAGGCTTTGAAACCGCTGCATATAGACGCTATTTACGGTAATCACCTCAAATCGAATTTGAATACCGGCGAATTGTATATTCAAGAGGGACCCATCATGGCAGGTACGGGCACAGTGGCATTTGATGTCATCGGTCGGGGTGGTCATGCTTCCCGTCCCGACCTTTCCATCAATCCGGTCTTTGCCGCAGCGAATGTTTTAACCGGCATTTCTATTGCCTGGAACAATCAACGCGACATCACAAAAACACTTACTTTGGGTATTACGCAAATACAAGGCGGTGAAATTTATAATGTAATACCCAATTCGGTTTTTATTGGCGGAACCATTCGTTTCTTTGATGGCACAGCAGCAGAAAAAGGCTTTGAGGTATTGCGAAAAGTGAGTGAAGATATCGCACGTGCACATAACTGTACCGTAAAATTTCACGACAATATGGGAATACTTTTGTATCCGGTGGTCAATGACGATGCGCTGACGAAATTTACCCGTAAAGCAGTGGAAGAAATTTATCCGGGCAAAGTGGTAACGGGACAAGAATATATTTGGTACGCTGCCGAAACATTTTCCAAGTATAGTCAATTGGCACCAACGGTTTTTGTCTTCCCCGGCATCAAAAACGCTGAATTAGGCAGTGGAGCAGAGCATCACAACGACCAATTCGACATAGATGAAAATGCCTTGCAATATGCCGCAGGTGCAATGGTGCAGTTTGCAATAAAATATCTTGGAGCGAAATAGTGATGACAAAATGTAGGGGCGATGGCGGCGGGCAAAAAAAAACTTTCAAAAATATTTGGCAGTTCAAAAAAAACATCTTACCTTTGCGCCCGAATAATGATAAAATATTTACGAACAATGAAAACAATCGTTCATTTAGACACGTGGCGACGGACATTCCGACAGCGAATTTCGTCCCTTAGTTCAGTGGGTCAACGATTTGACCGCACAAGTGTTTCTTCTTCGGCTTTTCATGCCGGTTCTTCCTCCTCCTGCATGCGAATGCGAATGTGTTGTTGTTGTTGATTCTTAACACAACGTTCTTTCGTGCTTCTTTAAGCACACTTTCAGAAAATTTTTAGTTACTTTTTTTTGTTGATATACATAAATATCAATAGAAGACAAATTGCTCGCAAGGCAATACATTTATTAAAAACATAAAAAAAAAACAATTTAGGAATATGAAAAAAATAGTGAAATTTACAATTGCAGCTTTGCTGCTCGTCTTTGCAATTCCGGTGTCTGCCCAAAGCGGCGGCGTGGAGATTAAGGGGCGCGTGTTAGATGATGCCACCGGTGAGCCGATTATCGGTGCCAATGTTTCGGTGGTTGGTGCACAGTTGGGGACGGTTTCCGACCTCGACGGCAATTTCTCTCTGAAAATAGGGGGGGGGGGCATCTATATCATTATCAATTAGTTACATCGGTTATAAACCTCTTGAAGTGGATGTTTATGAGTATACTGAGCCTCTGACCATTCGTTTGAAAGAGAACCTCAACTATTTGGATGAGGTGGTGGTAACGGCGCTCGGCATCACGAAAGAGAAGAAGGCATTGGGCTACGCCTCGCAAAACATTAAAGGCGATGAGCTGAATGGCAACATCTCTACCAATCTTGTGAACGCCCTTGCCGGAAAGGCGGCGGGTGTGCGCATCACCAACGGTTCGGGCGATATTGGCGGCTCCCGCATCATCATTCGTGGAGAAACCTCCATTGCGGGCAACAACCAGCCGCTTTTTGTGGTGGATGGTGTGCCTGTCGATAACTCACAATTGAATGTGAATGACCAGTATCACGACTTCCGCAATGCGGTTGCCGACTTAAATCCCGATGATATTGAATCGTTCAATATACTGAAAGGACCGAATGCAGCCGCTTTATACGGCTCACGCGCTGCACACGGGGTCATTTTGATTACCACCAAGAAAGGAACTGCGCAGAAGGGGTTGGGCATCACTGTAACTGCCGGTGTATCTTTTGCCAATATCGTAAATCCGGCTAAGTATCAGAATGAATTTGGACAAGGTACCGAAGGCGAGTTTAGCTTCGTAGATGGTAAAGGAGGCGGCTTAAATGATGGTTATGATGAAAGTTGGGGACCCCGTCTCGACGGTCGGCTTCTTCCACAATTCGACAGCCCGATTGTTGATGGCGTACGCCAGGCAACCCCTTGGGTGGCACATCCTGACAATGTGAACGACTTTTTTGAAACCGGCGTTACGCAGGATTATGGCATTTCGATTGCCAATGCCGGCGACAAATACAACTACCGATTGGGAACTCACTATCAAGACCAGACAGGTACTGCGCCGAATACACGTATTAAGAAGACAAATTTCTCATACAGTGGCGATTATGAATTGACAAAACGCATCAAAGTGGGTGCAAACGTTAATTATATCGTAACCGATGCGCCGAATATTCCCGGTACCAGCAATGGCAGTGCCGGCAGCCTGCGCGCCAACAACATTATGCTGCAATTCTTGTGGTTTGGTCGCCAGGTGGATACCAAATCCTTGAAAGACGGGCAAACCGTCAATCGCAATTGGAACGCCAATTATTACGACAACCCCTATTGGCAACAGTTTTACAATACGACCGAACAAAAGCGTAATCGCATCATCGGCGATGTCCATTTCAGTGTAAATATTTTGGAAGGTTTGGATTTCCGTTTCCGCACAGGAACAGATTATTACAACGACAAGCGCAGTTCTAAAGTTAGAACCGGCTCTTCCGGTGCAGGACGTCCCGACGGTTCGTATTCCGAAGATGCTTACACGGTGAGCGAAGACAATACGGAGGCGATACTTAATTTCTCGCGCAAACTTTCCGATGATTGGTCGGTAGACGCTTTGGCAGGATTTAATGTACGCAACAACTTCTACGAAAACAACTTTCAGAACGCCTCCAAACTCGCAGCACCCGACCTTTACACGGTGAGTAACTCAAAAGACCCATTGGTATCGACCAATCAGATTAGGCGTTCGCGGGTATATAGCGGCTATGCTTCGGCACAGGTTGGTTTCCGCAGTTGGGCTTATCTCAACCTCACGGGACGAAATGATGTATCCTCGACTTTGCCCACCGAAAATCGGTCGTTCTTTTATCCTTCGGCAACCGCAAGTGTCATTTTGAGCGATGCGTTAGACATTAAAAATGAAGTGCTGTCGTTTCTTAAATTGCGTGGCGGTTGGGCAGAAGTGGGTAGCGATGCCGACCCTTACCAGCTGATTACCACCTATAATATTGGGACGGCGTTCAACGGCAATCCCATTCAGACCTCATCCACGAGCAAAAATAATGCTGATTTGAAACCGGAGCGTACGCAATCAACTGAATTGGGTGCGGAAGCCGGATTTTTAAGCAATCGCATCATTCTTGACTTGGCTCTCTACAACACCAACAGTATCAACCAAATCATCGCCTTGCAGACCTCTCCGGCAAGTGGCTACTCGTCGCAGTTGGTCAACGCAGGGAAAATCAATAACCAAGGTGTTGAAGTGCAGTTGCGAACAACGCCCGTGAAAACGAAAAAATTCACTTGGAATTTGGACTTGAATTATGCCGTTAATCGCAGTGAGGTGGTAGAATTGGACAAAGATGGCTTGCTGACACGCTATGTGATTGGTGCGGCAGGTCCGCAAATTGTGGCTGCCGTGGGCGAACGCTACGGAGCCATCTTCGGCACCGCCTGGGACCGTAATGCCAACGGAGATATATTGGTAGGGGACAACGGAAGACCGATTAGAGCTACCACCAACAAGACGTTAGGCTATTACACACCCGATTGGACGGGCAGCGTAACCAACACGTTTACCTACAAAAACATTTCGCTTTCGGCATTGATTGATGCCAGTTTTGGCGGCTCGATTTACTCCAGTTCAGCCAACACAGGTGTTATGGCAGGTGTGTATGAACAATCACTGTTCGGTCGCTCGGCTGAGTTCGGCGGTTTGACATGGACGGATAGCAATGGCAAGGTGCGTGACGACGGCGTAGTTTTCCCCGGTGTCAACGAAAACACGGGATTGCCCAACACGGTGCCAATCTCTGCCCAAACTTACCACGGACAAGCTACTAACGAAAAGTTTGTCTATGATGCCTCTTATGTGAAATTGCGCGACATCAGTTTGGGTTACACATTCAAGAAAAGTGCTATTCGGCAGTTGGGATTAGTTGACCTGACCCTCTCGGCAGTGGCTCACAATGTTGCCATCCTCTATCGGGATAAAAATTTGGATGCCGACCCGGAGACGGCACTTAACACAGGCAACGTGCAGGGCGTAACAGGTTTGGCGCGCCCGTCCACCCGTTCATTCGGATTTAATATCAGCTTTAAGTTTTAATTATCATCTCTAAATTAAAGAAAACAATGAAAAAGTATAAATTATTATTTTTAGCAGCAGTGGCAGTGTTAGCCACCTCTTGCAGTGAGACGTTGGACGACATCAACAAAAATCCCAACGCAACGGAAATTCCCGACCCTGCCTATCTGCTGACAGGCGTAGAGAAAAATGGTGCCGACCTCTATTGGGGCAATTCTGCCGATTATGGCGGCACAGAACTGTTTGTACAGCATTGGGCGGCTATCCAATATCCGGATGCCGATAAATATGACTTCACAAACACGGCGGGAATAGTAACCACGCCCTGGAGTACCGGTTACACCACGCTTATTACGAATTTGAATGCTATCCTCGATTTGAATGCTGAAATTGCCAATGCCAATTACAAGGGTGCGGCACTCACACTGCGGTCGTGGGTATTTCTCTTGCTGACAGACCTTTACGGCGACATTCCATACTCGGAAGTTGGCAAAAGCATTGTCCCGAAGTACGATACGCAAAAAGAGGTGTATGTGGGGTTGTTGGGTGATTTGACACAAGCCACCACGCAATTAGATGCCTCAAATGGTGCTGTTAAGGGCGATGTGATTTATGGCGGTGATGTTGCCAAGTGGAAAAAGTTGGCTAATTCATTGAAATTGCGCATTGCTTTGCGTATTGCAGACAAGGAGGATGCTTTGGCGAAAACAACCATAGACGCTCTTAATGTGGCGGATTTAATCGCCGCCAACGATGAAACAGCCCGTTTTGTGTATTCTACATCGCCCTACAACAATCCACAGCACGACCATTTTGTGTCGCGTAACGACTACCGCATTTCAAAAACGATAGTCGATAAGTTAAAAGCGTTGAACGACCCGCGCTTGCCGGTGTATGCACAATTGCCCAAAGATGTGTCTGTTACCGATTATGCCGGTGGTGCCAACGGTTTGCTCGCCGCCGATGCCATGAGCCAAGGGTTGGATAAAATTTCGCTGCCGGGTATATATTTCCTTACAAACACGGCTCCTGCTGTGATTTACAGTCATGCCGAAGCCTTGTTTAATCTGTCGGAAGCAGTGGCTCGCGGCTATATTCCCGGCGATGCAGAAGACTATTACAAACAGGCTATCACGGCATCTTTCAGGCAGTTTGGCATAACGGACGCATCGGTTGTCGCCACCTATTTGGCTCAACCGGCGGTGGCATACAATGCCGCGAACTACAAGCAGTCGATTGGCGACCAAAAATGGCTCGCGTTTTTCGGACAAGGCTTGGATGCGTTTGCCGAATGGCGGCGTTTGGATTATCCGGTGTTGACACCCGGTCCGGCAGCCGTGTTGGAAGGCAAAATTCCCACCCGTGTATTCTATCCGGGAACAGAACAGTCTTTGAACGGAAAGAACTACAAAGCGGCTGTAGCCAATCAAGGTGAGGATAAATTGACAACTAAACTTTGGTTTGATGCGAATTGAGTGAAAAAATAATTAGTATAAAAATAAAAAAAGATTTCATTATGAAAAAGTATTTAGTATATGTTTTTAGTGCAACGCTGCTGTTGGCAAGTTGCACGGATGGTAGCGAAATTCTAACCCCGAATTACACGGGGGCACTATCCACAGATATAGGAGTGAGTGTGCTTAGCGACGAGGTGCTGTTCGAGACCACTGTTGTGGGTGTCGGAACCGCCAAAATATCGTTGCTCGATACCGTAGGCGGTACACTAAAAAGAGTGTTGACGGAAACGGCGACTGTGAACGGTGGAAAAATTTCCGAAACATTCACTTTGTCTGCTTTGGGCTTGGATGCAATTGGCTCAAAAGCCTACATCGCAGTGGAGGCTGCCGGTCATGTGGCTCCTGCAACTGTTTCCATCGTTTCGGCATTGAGTGCTCCCACGCCAAACAAGGGATTTACCACCTTGGAGGCAAGTACGCTCGCTGATACACTGACATTCTCCGTCAAGACAGACAAATGGAGCGATACCACTCAACTGTCGTTTAAAGCAAATTATTTCAAAAACGGTGAGATAACACCGAGATTCACGGCAGATCCACTTACGGCAAATGCAGGAAAGAGCAAAGTGCAGGACACGTTGAGCATTGCTTATTTGCAAAGTCAAGGCTTCAGTGTAGGAGATACGGTAAACGTTGCTTTTGTTGCAACATACAAGGGCACCCGCACAGACACCCTGAAACACTCGTTCGTAATCACCAAAGACGTGTTTAAAAGCACCGCAAGCAATACGCTCAGCAAACTATCCACAGATGATGTAACTCTGTTTAATGGCGCGGATTCTACCGCCACATTCTACGGATTGCTGACCGGCGATGCGTTCAAAGGTGTAGAAGCAGCCCTAAAAGAAGCAGACAAGCAACCGGTGCTGTTCTTTACCTATTACAATGCTTTGCCAGCACCCTCTGGTTTAGCAGTTATACCCACTATTAAGTTGCAAACTTTGCCATCAGACTCTGTTGCGATTTGGCATGAGTCAAGCGATTTGGCTACCTACAAGGCAAACAACAGAGTTGTGGCGGAAGCTACAACGTTCACAACCGCAACCGATAGCTTAGCACCGGGCTACTATGCGTTGAAAATTGTAGTCGGCACAGGAGCGAAAGCACCTGAATACTACGGTTATCTCCGCATTGCTGAAACATCAGAGATAGTCGGCACTCCCGAAAGAGGCGCAAAATACACGTTCAACTACGCATCCAAACGCAATTATGCGAAAGAGTAAATTTTTGCACAATTCGCGCAAAAGCATTACCTTTGTGGCGATTTTACAACAATAAATATGAAAGCAATAAATTTAGCAGTGATTGGATTAGGTTTGTTTACCGCCTGCTCTTCCCCATCAGGGAGGTTGCAAGACGGTGTTTGGCGCGGCACATTGGCTGTGCACGACGGCAAACACGCTCCGTTTTTATTCGAGGTGCAGCACGCCAACACGGATTCTGCCGTAGTCACTTTGCTCAACGGTGAAGAGCGCGTGTCCCTGACCGGCATTCAGTATAGTGCCGACACGGTGTTGATACCTGTTGAGTCGTATGACGCGGTGATACGCGCCGTAGTGACGAAAGACAATTTGGAGGGGCGGTTTATTAAAAACTATGTTGAAAACGATGAGGGCATTGCTTTCAAAGCCGAAAGAGGAGGCGTAATATCCCGCTTTGAAGCCGTTGCAACGCCTGCATCCGTTTCAATTGACGGTAAATGGGACGTTCTTTTTATCAACGGCAAAAACGACACGACGCGCAATGTAGGTATTTTCAAGTCGGAAAATCAAATCGTAACAGGCTCCATACTAACTAATTCGGGCGATTTGCGATTTTTGGAAGGTGCGTTGACGGAGCAAGGCGTTGTGCTGTCGGCATTCAGCGGCTTGAGTCCCTACCTGATTGAAATCAATTTCACGGACGACACCTCGTTTGAAGGCCTGTTTTATACCGCACGCAGTCAAACAAAATTGGTTGGCAAGCGCAACCCCCAAGCGGCTTTGGACGATGCATATAGACTGGCGCAACTCAAACGCGGATTTTCGTCATTAAGTTTTGCGCTGCCCAACACAGAAGGCAAAATCATTTCCATCAACGATGAGCGTTACAAAGGCAAGGTAGTGATTGTGTCCATTTTAGGCAGTTGGTGCCCCAATTGTTTGGACGAATTGCAATTTTTAGCACCATGGTACGATGCCAACAAAGACAGAGGCGTGGAAGTCATCGGGTTGGCTTTTGAGCGAAAAGACGATTTGGATTATGCAAGGAAAGCCATCAATCGCCTGAAAGAGCGGTTTGGCGTAAACTACGAAATCCTGTTTGCAGGCAGGGCAAAGCCGGAAACCATAGCCAAAGTATTACCGGAAGTGCAAAATTTTGGAGGCTACCCCACCACCATATTCATAGATAAAAAAGGAAAAGTGCAAAAAATCCACACCGGCTATAGCGGACCGGCCACCGGCTTATTTTACGAAGAATTCCAAAAGGAATTTAATCAGCTGGTAGATAATCTGTTACAATAAAATAAGGCAAAGTTTTTCTTTTTGAGATTTTTTTCTCATAGTCGGCACCTCCTGCCTGTGTTGGTCGGAGGTGCTTTTTTGCTTTTTATCCCGTAGGGAACATTTTTGTCTGAATCAGGATTTTCAGGATGAAAAGATTAACAGGATGAATTTTATTCATACCGAGCAAATGTTAATTTAACAACCCTTTCAGCAACTCCGGATGATCTGTCGTGATGTAATCCACCCCTTGCTGGAGGAAATATTGCATCTCCTCAAGGGAGTTTACAGTCCATACATTGGTCGTAAGCCCCAATTCCTTTGCCTCTTTTATCCAAGTTGGGTGGTCGTCGTGCAACGTGCCTTTGTTGTAATCCAATCCCCAATAGCCTTCGGCTTTCAGTTCTTGCGGCGATTTGTCCCCGTTCAGGTACCCTACGCGGTGTTGAGGATTGAGTTTAATCAGTTCCTTGCAAATATCTGCACTGAAAGAGATGTAATCCACCAAGTCGGCGATACCACTGTCGTTGATTACATTCACGACCGCATTTGCCACGCGAACATCGGCTTCAGGCGAGTGATGCGATTTGATTTCAACAATAAGTTTCGTCCTGTTCTGAGTTTTCGCCACCTCAATATACTGTTGCAGCGTGGGGAGAGGCTCACCGTTGGCTAAGCGCAGAGCCGATAGTTCGGCGTAAGTAGCCTCCTGAATGTTCACGCCCTGATACTTGTCGTCGTGATTAAGCACCACATAGCCATCTCGCGTAAGGTGCACATCCAATTCTGAGCCGTAAGCCCCGAAATCAATCGCGTTGCGCAGCGACGAAACAGAATTTTGCGCCGAACCTAACTTGTCCCAAAAGCCACGATGGGCAATAATTTGGGTGTTCACACTACCATAACTGCTTATAGCAAAAAGCATTAGCAACAATGTAGAAAGAAATACTTTTTTCGTATTCATAAGTAACCAAATAGTTTAATTGTTATTACCAAACAAAATCGCCTGCAAAGGTACAATTTTTTTTCTAATTCAATGCGCCCCTAAAAATTTGTTTTCATCTTTTATAAATTATCTACAATTTTGGCAAAAAAACAGAGAAAAAAACTTGTGAGTTTAAAATAAAATGTGTACCTTTGCACCCGAATTAGAGAATAAAAAAATAAATGTTATGGGAACTGACGTATAAATAGATGTATCAAATGATTAAGCCGTTCATGGATTGGGTTGCTTATACAGCCGCCATTGTTGGTTTTGTGTGTATGTTTTTGAATGACACCGTAGCCACGCTTGTTGCTTTGGGAGTTTTTTGTTCGCTATTACTTGTGATAGCCATTTGTATTGTTGTGTTTGTTTGGAAACACCTGAAACAGACCTCCAAATATGGCTATATCGGTTACTCCGCTTTTGTAAAATATGAAACGGAACAGGATGGGAAGCATATTCTCTTTGAAGTTTTTAGACAAATCCAAAGCAAACAATTAGTTATGACCGACTTAAATTACGCATTCAAATGGACAGGCAGTAAACAACCCCTCATTACATCCCAAATGCAAAATACAGACGGTCGAATAGACGAAGGGGGAACAGGAACATACGACCATGTTAAACTGAATTTTAAGAGAGCATTGACCTATAATGAAACAGGAACTATCCATTTTCATGCAGAATTAGATGATATTGATGACATTTCTAAACCATACATAGAGTTTAAAGTGGATGTGCCGGTTGAAATCGTCCACTACCGAATTATTTTGAAACATAAACCCAATGATTATCACCAGTCGGCAACGCTAAGAAGACGAAAAATTAACAACCAAACAGGGAGTATTGTGTATGAAAATATCGAAAGTGTGCCATTTAACAACCCTTGCAAAAGTTACGAATATCACTTATTAGAGCCTGAAGTAGGTTATTTTTATCGCATAGAATGGCAGAAATGAATAAAAATATGAATAAACCCCTCATTTTGATTACAAACGATGATGGCGTGCAAGCCCAAGGCATCAATGCGCTGATTGACGGTGTGCGCGAGTTGGGCGACATCTTCGTGGTGGCACCGTCTAACCAGCGTTCGGGTATGTCGAGTGCTATCACGTCCGAAGATGCACTGCGCGCAGAATTGCTGCGAAAGGAAGACGGATTGACCGTTTACAGGTGCAACGGCACCCCTGTGGACTGCACCAAATTGGCAATTAACGAACTTGTACCCCGCAAGCCGGATTTGGTGCTGTCCGGCATCAACCACGGCAGCAATGCCTCCATCTGCGTCATTTATTCCGGCACTGTCGGAGCTGCATTGGAAGGCTGCATCTGGGGCATCCCGTCTATCGGTATCTCATTGACAGACTATGAGTTATCAAGCAATTTCACAGAAGCCGCCCACTATGGCAAATTAGTGGCAGAGAAAATCCTGAAAACAGGACTTCCGCGTGGTATCTGCCTCAATCTCAACGTGCCTAACATCCATCCTGTCAAAGGATTACAGGTTTGTACGCAAACCAAAGGCTATTGGGATAAAGAATTTGAAGTGTCAAAAGATGCGTTTGGTCGCACCGTCTATTGGATGGGAGGCTACTTCGTCAACGAAGAACCGGACAACAAACAAAGCGATGAATACGCCCTCGCCAACGGCTACGCCGCCCTTGTGCCGCTGCAAATAGACTTGACGGCATACGGGTTTTTGGATAAATTGAATGCTATGTTTTAAAACTATGCTCCTCACCACCACGCATCTCCACCACACCTGCGCCGAACAGCGAGGGCTATCTTTTATTGAAAACAAAATTCAAACCTTGCGCCGTGTAGTTTGCAAACTCCTTGTCGGAAGAGATGAGCGCGATTTTTTCGGTCATGGCTTGCGCGATAATGGCGTGGTCGTTCATATCTTTGTGCCCCTCCACAATCTCTAATTTGGCATACTTGGCAAAATGATATTCATTGAAGAACACAATCTCAACATCCAAGTTTTTGATTCTTTCTAATATGTCTGCTTCCGATTTGAAACGGAGATGCCCCATTTTGCCTATTCTATACAATAATATCAATTCTTGCACAGCCACCGAACTAACATAGATCGTATTGACACAATCAGTCAAAATATCAACGACTTTGAAACTTAGGTTATCTCTGGTATTTGATAGATAAAATATCAGAACATTGGTATCGATATAGTATCTCATCGTAATATAGCCCTCATGTCCATTTTTGAACCATCATCAATGTTCTCCATTGTTAACCAATACTTGGCACCTGCCGATAAAGGCTTTCCTTCCTGAATGCGCTTTTGAATGGATGCTTCCATTCTTGACATTTTCTTTGTACGTTTTCTTACTGTTGTTTCCATATTTTTATTTGTTTTAAATTGTTTCACCCCGCAAAGGTAATGCAAATTTTTGAATTAGCAAACGTTTTTAATCAAAAATGCTGCTCCACCACTTCCCCCATCATTTTAGCCCCAAATTTTTCCACCGGAGCAGTTGATGAAACAGTTGTGCTACTGCAAACAGCCGGTAGTGCACCAACCACAGCATCAGTCGTTCGCCACGTCGAAAATGATGGATGTATTTCATTTCAATGTCGCGAAACATCGTTGCATATTCTTTGCGAAGTTCATAGGAGCGTACATCGACCATTAAATGAACTTTATTCGCTACTTTACTTTGTTCAACGACCTCTTTGTATTGATTATATAAGTCCTTTTCTTTTAGAAATTCGTCCATCGACTGCCAAAAAAGAAGCGAATTTTCAAAGTGCATTTGACTTTTATTTTTTGTTATAGAGGCGGCATTATAGTGAATATAATGATAAAAAGGCTGATTTACCCTGACAATTTTCGTTGCATAATAATACAATCGGGGCATCAGATAGCGGTCTTCCAAATAATTCAGCCCACTCGGAATGTGGTAATCGGCTTTTTCGTACAAATCGCGCCGCACAAGTTTGGTGACACGATAAGATTGTGAACGGTCATTTTTTAACATTTCAAAAAAATAGTCTTCTTGATTTTCAGGCACATAATCAAGCATAAAACGGCTGGTGCCATCGGAATATTCGTTCATTAAATCGCAAACCGCAATATCCGCTTGTTCGTCTTCTATTTTGTTGTACAACGTTTCTACCATTTCCACATCAATGTAATCATCACTATCGACAGACAAAATATATTTTCCGGTGGAATGCTCAATCGCTGTATTTCGGGCAACTGCTAAGCCTTGATTTTGTGCAAATTCAATGATTTTGATATGTGGCTTTCGCGCCGGATAGTGCTCTATAACCGATTTCAGTACATCTATGCTGTTATCCGTACTTCCATCGTTTACAAACACATACTCAATATCGTGAAATGTTTGGCGGAAAATACTGTGTACACAACGTTCAATATAGGCAGAAACATTATATACAGGGACTAATATGGATACTTCGGGCGTCATAACAATTGATGTTTGATAATGAGGTATCTGCAATAAACAATTTCTACTATGCCCGCCAATGAATATGCCAGCACTATCAGCAGTATGTTTTTTAAGATAAAAGCACCCAAGCAACCCATGATGAGGAAAGAAACAAGGGCAACAAATTGATTTTTTGTCACAAAATAATACCTGTTTTGCGGCACAAAAATATAATTGATGTAGCAGCCCACCTCCAGATAAGTGTAAATTGTCAGGCTCAGCACAATCGCGAGCGGATACGCACCAATCATATCTGCCCCGCCAAACAGCAGTACCGCCCAATAGCCGAACGCGGCAATCAGCCCCATGATGACAATTCCTATCAGGCGTTCGTAACGGATAATTTTTTTCACCACAACCGGTTTGATGTCTTTTACTACGCTTGGAAACAATGCCGCATTGAGGCAGGTTATCATCAATCGTGGAATTGACACAATTTTATTGGCTAAATCGTATAACGCCACGTCTTTCATGTTGAAAAAAGTGCCAATGACAAATGTGACGGTTTCAGATTTAACAGTTCCAAGTGCGGCTGTCCAGAAAAAGGGTAAAGCATCCCGAAATACAGGTTTGAGAGCACTCAAAGAAACAAATCGAAATTGTATGTTTTCTTTGATTTTGAGGTAAAACATTGTAAAAATTCCTCCTGACAGCGGAATAACTGATGCTATAGCGGCATATTTGAGCAAATCGTCCGCCGTTTTGATAAAAATAAAGATAAACGGGATGGTCAAAAAACGCAAACTCAAATTGACACACGTTACAAATTTCATCTTTTGTATCCCCTGAAAATACCATACAGGGAACAATATTTCGTTGATGACGGTGGAAGAAACAATCAAGTAAAGCAGATAATGTTGTTGTACAAAAGGCACCGCCAATAAGAGTATCACCAGCACGACAATCGAAAGCAAAAGGAGATAACATTTGGCAACCAACACTTCCGAAACCGTCCGACTTTTCACCTCCAAATCATCCGGAAACAGGGCTATTTTTTTGAGGGCAGGCATCGCAAATCCGAACGAAATGAAAGCCGTAAAAAACTGCACATTGGACAGCGCAAAAATATAGGTGCCATAGACTTCTCCGCCCAACACCCTGATTAAGTACGGATACAACAACAATCCCACCAACAAACCAGCACCTTGCGAAAAAGTCATAAAAAGGTAATTTTCAATTACTTTGGAGTAGCGTGACAGTTTTGTTTTTAAGTTGGGCATTGTTTTTCTTAATTAATCAATATTCTTTCAAACGGCACATTGTTTAATTTTGCGGCATACAACGGAAACTCGGATTTATACATTTGCGCGGTGCCGATGGAATACACTTTGACACCTTCCGAGAGCAAATAAAAATCGAGAAATGACCTCAGATACACCTCGTGCGCTTCGCCTTTTGCCGTGTCGAGGTGCACTATTTTGCTTGGAAACGCAAAAACATTTTCCATATCTGCCACACTTTGCAAAAACAGAGCACTGTCGGCTGTTACAAGAATCCGTTTGTGTGCCCCTGTTTGCTGAAGGTCAAGAATGGATTGGCGGCATTGGGCAATTAACGCCGTTTTTGCTTCGTCCGGCAATTCCGAATACTTGTATTCAACAAAATCACCCAACAAATTCTGAAATCGAAACACGGCACCACAATATTCTCCACCAATTTTCGACCGGCAATCCCGAATTAAATCGCGGAGTTCGTCCGTTGGTTTAAAAAGTTTCTTAAACAATTCGCCCCATATATAATGCGTTTGATAGGCTGCATTCAGTTCGTCCACAATATCGCGATTGGCTTTGGCGTGGATTTGTCGTCGGGTGTTCAAGTGCACCAATCGTCGTGCCGATGGGTCGGCAATCAAACTGATATATTTTGCTTCGCACAAGTGGTGGGTTATTTTGTCGGCAGGCGACAATTTCCAATCATATTCATTCGGCAGTAAATAATCTGACAGTTCAAAAGGGGAAATATGGTTGATTTTGAACGAAACAGCGTTTAGCAAACAATAGTGAAACAGCGAAACAATCCCTTTTAAGCGGTCGCAAAGCCCTCCTTGAAAACCCCGCCCGTCAATAACGGCAATCAACAGTTGTCGGTCGGGATGCATCATCCGTTTGAGATTAAAACGCCTCAAAGCGAAGATATTGTCCAGCCAATTATGAGGCAACCTGCCTAAAATAGCATCAACCAAGAACTTGTAGATAGATTTCATATATTTTCTGTCCCACATTTTTAAAACTGAATTTCTCTTGCGCACCTTTTCTTATACTTTCTACATCATATTGGTGATAGCTGTCAAGCATCGTATTCATTTTTTCGCTTAGCATTTCATCATCCTTACAATCAACAATATAGCCGTTAAATTCGCCAATTACTTCAGGAACAATACCTACAGGTGTTGCGATAACCGGTGTCCCGCTTGCTAAACTTTCTGCAATAACCACACTCGCCGTTTCATAATTTGAGAATAAAACAAAAAAATCACTGTCGCCAAACCAATTAGCCACCTCGTGCGGTGTTTGCTCGCCAACAAAAGAAACAGTGTTGGGCGGATAATCCAAAGTTCGGGCATAAGCACTTACCGTATCAAAGTCGGGACCATCACCGATGATAATCAATTCAAAATCAGTCCGTTGCTTCGACAACTCCTGCACAGCCCTCAACATTCCGCAAACATTTTTTGCCCGCTCAATAAAGCAGGAAATGTGCAAAATTCGTTTTTTCTCTCGATGCGAAACCACACGCTCGTCAAAAAAGAAATCATCCACAACATTATTCACCACCGTATAGTGGGCATTATGCAACCGATGCCCCTGCATTGCCTGCTGCAAAGATTCGGACACCGGCATCACCGCCGAGGCATTACGAACAACAAGCTCCGTAATCCGTTTCCTCAAAAAGCCTTTATAACCAAAGTTTTGCGGCAAATAGCGTGTCCAATGCTCCGTGAGCACGTATGGCACACCTTTCCATTTTTTATGCAAGTAAGCAATAAACCCCGTCCGCGTCAGCACATTAACATGCACAATATCAGGCGAATAGCCTTTCTCGGTGATGTATTTATAGCCCTTCCAATAGGCTCTAACATAATTCCAAGTTTTCAGTAATTTGCAAAACACATTCGTGGATGCCTTTGCCGGATAATAAACAATAATCTCGTTCAAATCGTTATGCTTCCGGTCAACAATTTCAAACGCACGGATATGCGTATCTGCATACACATACAGCACTTTTGCCTCGCAATACAAATTGACAGCTTCCGCATGTTTTTGAACAAACAGACCGGCCATCGCATCATAACGATTTGGATACCAAGCAGATATAAACAAAACTTTCATTGTGATTGTGATATTGACAGAGCAAAGGTACGATATTTATTTCAGAAAAATAAATGTGGGATAATGGTATGATTGAATTTTTGGTAGGCTGGCGATAAAAACGTACCTTTGCGGAAATCAACAAAAGTATGAGTTGGAAAGCAAAAGCAATCAATTATTTGAAAGACAGTCTGTATCCTGTCCCTGCCGAATTAAACGAAATCGACTGGAAAAGTAGTTTGTCTCCCAAAACGGAACGGCTGGCGCAGCATTTGTGCGCTTTTTCCAATCAATCAGGGGGAGGTTTTTTCGCCTTTGGTGTAAATGATGATGCAACCTTGTTTTCCCTGTCAAAGGAAGAAGCTGATGCTATTATTCAACGATTAGGTAATATTGCGCGCAATAATCTGACCCAGGCGGTACTTATTCAGCACGCTATATTGGATTTTGAGAGTTATTCTCTGCTTTTCGTTCATGTGCCGGAAAACAGAGAAAAGCCTGTCTTTCCTCGTGGTGGCACTATTTATGACAGTTATCGCCGCTCGGCGGGACAAACGGTAAAGATGACCCGCCAAGAAGTGAAACAACTGATTGCCGAAACGCAAGGCTTTTCGTTTGATGAACAAACGGCTTGGGAACAAGCTACCGCCGATGATGTGTTGAACCTGTTGGACTATGACAGTTATTTTCAATTGACCGGTCGCAATTTACCGGAAAATAAGACGGCAGTCCTTGAGACATTATCGGATGCAAATTTTGTTGTTCAGCAGAACGATTATTGGAAAATTACCAATCTCGGCGCACTTTTGTTTGCACGCGACTTAACGAAATTCAAAGGTTTGGAATATAAAACGCTTCGGATTGTCATTTATACAGGTAAAAATCGAATAGAAGCATATCCCGAACAAAATTTTAAGGAAGGATATGCCTGCGGTTTTGAACATTTTACCCAATTTATCATGGAACGGACTTCGGTCGAAGTTATCGAGAAAGCCTTGCGGGTAAAAAAGGAATCGTATCCGGAAGTCGCTATCAGAGAGATTTTGGCAAATTCATTGATTCATCAAGACCTGAGGCAAAATGGAATGTATGTGATGGTCGAAATATTTTCCGACCGCATAGAAATAACCAATCCGGGTGCGCCCCTGGTGGATGTAAACCGTTTTATTGATACGCCTCCAAAATCAAGAAATGAGCGCATTGCATTATTGATGCGTCTTTTTGATATTTGTGAACAACGGGGAAGTGGTATCGACAGGGCTATTACAGCCATAGAAACATCTTTCCTCCCTGCGCCGGAATTTATCCGTGGAGAGGATTATACCAAAGTGTTTATCTATCCGAAAAAAACATTTGCCCAAATGACAAAAGAAGACAGGATTCGCGCCTGCTATCAACATTGCTGTTTGAAGTATATGGAAAAAGAACACATGACAAATCAGAGTTTAAGAGTGAGGTTTGAAATTGAAGACAAAAATTATCCAATGGTTTCCAAACTTATGAAAGAAACTTGTAATTCAGGGTTGATAAAAGAATATCAACCTGAAAATAAATCCAGAAAGTTTACAAGCTATATTCCTTATTGGGGATAGTTTTTTATGTGACTGGCATGTGACTACAGCTCTATTTGAGTTTGTTAATCATCTGATAATCAACTGTATTTTTATGTAACTGACATGTAACTGCAACAAATCTAAACGGGCAAAAAAAATTGAACCACAAATTTGCAAAAATGACAACTAATTATTACTTTTGCAAACAAATTTAATGAAAAAAAGCAACTTATGAAAATATTTTGCATTGGGATGAATTATGCGGCACACAATAAAGAGCTGCGGAATGCGTTAATACTGAACGCGCCTACCATTTTTATGAAGCCGGATACGGCTTTGTTGCGCGATGGGAAGCCGTTTTATTTGCCGGATTTCTCGTCGGATTTGCAATATGAGGCGGAGATTGTGCTGAAAATCAGCAAGTTGGGGAAAAATGTTTCCCGCAAGTTTGCGCATCGCTATTTTGATGAGGTGACGGTTGGTATCGACTTGACGGCGAGGGATTTACAGACAAAACTTCGGGCAGACGGGTTGCCGTGGGAGGTTTGCAAGGCATTTGACAATTCGGCTGTGGTGGGAGAGTTTGTAGCGATTGACCAATTGGATGGGGAAGTAGAAAAATTGCCGTTTCATCTGAACATCAACGGGCAAACGGTGCAGCAGGGCAACACGCAAGACATGTTGTTCAAA
>BNTU01000019.1 GCA_025996835.1 Bacteroidia bacterium | reverse complement strand
ACCACAATTTTATCTCCATTCGCAACCTTGGCTATTTGACGGGCGCATAATTCGATATACTTCAAATCGGCAGCCATCCCTTTTCCAAGCCCGTAGGTCTTAGTTGGCGTATTCACCGCAATGAAAATCATTTGGGCATCGCGAATCCCTTTTTCGACATCGGTCGAGAAAAACAGATTTTTCCCCCGCGTGGATTGGATAACTTCCTTCAACCCTGGCTCATAAACAGGGAGAGCATCCAAGTCGTCCCCATTCCAAGCCGCAATGCGCTGTTCGTTAACGTCCACAATCGTCACCTTGATGTGCGGACATTTTTGGGCTATGACAGCCATTGTCGGTCCGCCCACATAGCCTGCTCCAATGCAGCAGATGGAGGTAATTGGAGTGTCCCACTGATTTATTTGTTCCATGTTTGCGTTGTTTTACCTATTTCAATTTGAATCGCATCACCACCTCACCGGTCGCAGCATCAATCTCAATCTTCTGATTTTCCATCCCAAGGTCTTTGCCTGTGGACATTTTGAATAAGCCTGCCAAAAATTGCATTCCGCTATTCATAACTTGCTCCATTTCAGCCGTTTGTTTGGCTGCTATTGGTTGCTCTGCCGCCTCTGTTGCTTCGGTTGGCTCGGTCGGCTCCGTTGTTTCTATTGTATCTGTTTGAGTGGCAACCACTTCTGCGGCATCAAGCAGCTCGTCTTCCGGCTGAATGCCACTCTCCTGTCGGGCGATGAATGCCTCAATTTGTTGGATAAATTGCGAGCGACCTTTGGTGGAAAAATCTACATAATTGGTGGTGTTTCCGTCTGACAGCACACCGTCGAACAGGTTTTGCTTCACCAGCAACCCTGCCGCGATTTGTTGTTCAATTGAGTTGCGGGTAATAAAGTTGTAAATGGTTAGTTTATTGCTCTTTTGCCCCAACCGATCGATGCGACCAATACGTTGATTCTTTTTTGCCGGATTCCACGGCAATTCAAAATTTATCAAAAT
Organism: Bacteroidia bacterium; assembly: GCA_025996835.1. Taxonomy (GTDB): domain Bacteria; phylum Bacteroidota; class Bacteroidia; order Bacteroidales; family Azobacteroidaceae; genus Azobacteroides. The sequence continues at coordinate 31,945 of BNTU01000019.1, read as the reverse complement.
GTCCGCCGCCTGCAAATTCAATCCGGCTCCTCCTGCTTCTGTTGAGAGAAATATTTTGCAGTTGGCATCGCTCTCAAACTTTTTGATTAGTTCGCCGCGCAAGTTCACCGGCACTTTCCCGTTCAGTTCCACAAACCCGATATTGTTTGTTCGCAACAGTTGTCCAACCAGTTTGTGCACTTTTATCCACTCCGAAAAAATAATGATTTTGCGATTGGTGTTGCAAATGTCTAATTTTTCGAGCAAAATATCCTTCAGTTCTTCCAATTTGGGTGATTCGTTGGTTGCCTCATCCACCAAAAACGTTGAATCACACACCATACGCGCACTATTCAACAACAAAGTGAGCTTTTGCAAATCATAAGGAGTCAAGAATTTTTTGCGAATAATGCTTACAACCCCCCTCATGTAGCTTCCATGATACTCTTCTTGCAACGGCGACAACGAAATCGGAATATCAATCTGCTGAACCGTAGGCAATTGGCTCAACACACCGTTTTTCTCTCTGCGAATCAGAATGTCCGACAGTTTTTCATTGAGTTGGTTCAGGTCGTAATAGCCATTGATTTTGTTGGGCTTTTCGTGGTCGAACAAGCAATGTTGATACGAAAATTCCCACAGCGGTCCGAAAAAATACGGGTCAATCGCGCTGATAATCGAGAAAATATCAATCAGTCGGTTTTCAATCGGCGTGCCGGTAATCACCAATGTGTGTTTCGCTTTGAGCCGCCTAATCGAAGATGCCGTTTTTGTTTCGTAATTTTTGATTTTTTGCGCCTCATCCAAAATAAGAAAATCAAAATCGGCTCTGTTAATTGCCTGACTGTCACGCAAAACCGTCTCATAATTGATGATGAAAAAGAAACTGTGCGTATCAAGATACTGCTTTTCGCGCTCTTCGGGAATGCCCGAAACAATCACAGCTTTTTCGTCTGTAAACTTCTCAATTTCTTTTTTCCATTGCGATTTCAACGTTGCCGGACAAACTACTAATGTTTTGCGAAATCCAAACACCTGCTTCTTCAATATAGCAGTAGCAATAGCCTGAATAGTCTTCCCAAGCCCCATTTCATCGGCAATAATGGCGGCTTTGCGAAAAAGGGCAAACTTGACACCCTCAGTTTGATAAGGAAATAATTCGGCATGGATGGACGAAAAATCAACATCCTGTTTTTCCCTCAACTCATTCAACATCAACGCCTCATAGCGGCGTTCTACTTTTTCGCGCACCTCCGGACGAATGCAAATCGTTTCGTAATTCTCGGCTTCCTCAATGAACGTCAAAAAAGTTTCAACCTCCGAATCTTCAATGAATGTGGCTGCTTTGAAGAACTTGGATATGAGCAATTTTTCATTCAACGGCAATTCATGCGGGTAGAACCACGATATTTTGTAATCATTCAACGGGTCGCAATAAATCTCAATAAACGGATAAGTTTTGCTCAGGTGGTTGTATAACTCTTTGTCTTCCTTTAATTTACGAAACGCATACATGATATGTTTCGTCGTCCCAAGTTTATTCAACTGCGAATCCGCACTGTCGCTATAGCCCGTTTCGTGTTCAAAATCGCGTAAAAAAACCTTATACTGCACACCCGTTTCGTTAGTCAAAATGTGGTCGCCATAGATATTATCCGCCCATTTGAGCCGATAATTAGCTTTTTCGGTCTTCGCCAAACGCTCGGCAAGCACCCGTTTAATCATCCCCTCGCGAGTATATTTCTTGTGTTCGGTTCGTTCTTGGGGTTGCAACGCCTTCAATTCTGCCTCATAGCGCAACAAACAAGCATACGAATAGCGATTCCAACCAATGCGCTCGCCGTCACACTCAGGAACAATGTGTTCGCCACCATCAAAAATAAGCGAAACTTCCAAATGCTTATTTTCGCCAACAACAGTCACAACAAAATCCACAGCCACAGCCGATTGCGACAAAAGTGTGCACTCGTTGCTGTTAAACAAAATTTCGCCGGTAGCTAATTCTGTCGCAGCCATGTTTTGCCTGACTTGCTCGATGATGTTAGAAATTTTCATTTTGTTTTTTTTTAATACCGTATAATATTCCTGTTTTTCTCATGCTTTTTCTTTTTGCTGCGCCAGCCAATCTTGCAGGAAAATCCAGCCGCAAGCCCCTACAAATCCCAAAAATACGAAGCCGAGCATAATCAATAATTTTTTAGGCTTAGCTGCCTTTAATGGCACCACCGGCGGCTGAATGACGGTGTAAACCGGTGTTTCGTCTTGCACCTTCACTTTCGCCATTTGCAACTGCTGCGCCATCTGGTTGTAGATGGCGTAAGCCAACGTCATCTCTTGCTGCATTCGTTCACGCTTGACACCGTAACGTGCAGATATGACACCCAGATTTCCATCCTGATAATCGGCATAATCTTGTTGTGTCTGATTATAACTTATCTGTGCTTCATCGTACAATTTCTGTGCATAATCCAAATCTAATCGTGCTTTTTGTGTGCGATACCCAATAATATATGCCTGCAGATAAGCCACTACCGTGTCGGCAATCAACGCCGAGATTATCGGACTTTGCATGGTGGTCTTCAGCGTGATAACACCCGTTTTTTTCTCCACCTCCACATCTATTCGCCCTTCCAAAGCACTCAAAACACCGGCTTCTCGGCGCGAGAGTTTAATGGCTCCGGTAGATACTCCTCCCTGTGACGGTGTTGGTACGCCCTGAGTGACTAATTCATCTTCAGATGAACTAAATAAACCTATAAATTTACCCGGCAACCCCAAAATAACACTCCACCACGCCCGTTTTTGATATTCTGTAAGATACCCTGCAAGCGTAGTATCAACCTCTTGCTTCACATCAGCCACCGGAATAGTCTGCAAACCCTGCAAAAAGGGTGCAGATTCCACAATCCGTGGATACAATTCGGGAGTAATTCCTCCCTTGCCGCCCGTCAAATTCATTCCCGTTATCGCTGCCAACGCACCCATACTGCCTGAGCCGCCTCCGCTCGATTCGGGTGCCAAAATAACCGTAGTGGTGTATTCTTTGGGAATACTAATAGCCACAACGATACCAACCCCCAAGGCAATGCCACAAACCATCAAAATAAATTTGCGCTGCGCCCAAAACTTCTTGACAAGCTCCATCAAGTCTATTTCTTCCTCTTCCTGAGAAATACTGATATTTCTATCTTCCATCTTTATTTACTTTTATTTAAGTGAATTAATTAGCACCATAACCATTGTTGCCAGAGATGCCACCGAAGTGCCGATACTGATTATTTCACCCGTAGTCATTCGCACTTTTTCCGCTTTCGTTGGGATAATGATTTCGCAGCCCGGCTCTATGTACTTAGCTGCATTTCTTGCTTTTGACACTGTGCCATTCATATAGACAATATACCCGTTGCCTTTCTTGGCGTTATCGGCGTACCCGCCGGCTTGCTCAATGTAATAGCTCAATTTGTTTGTAGAACCATACCCCACCGTGTTTGGATACATCACCGCACCGGAGATTTTAACTGTGCTGTTAAATTCCGGAATTATCAAAACATCACTCTCTTTCAGTACCACGTCATAATCCGATTTTGGATTTTTCAAAGCCGCTTCCAAGTTTATACCAACAGCGTAAGTAGTATCCGGTGCTGCCAATTTAATCGAATCCGTTCCCTGTGCCAACATTCTTATTTGCCGGGCTTTAAACTTTTCTGTGTCTGTCATTTTCCGCATAAGACGTGCCCCCTTAACGTATGCCTCAGGGGTCAAATCACCCGCCCGCTTTACAATATCCGAAAGGCGTTCGTTCTTTTTATTCAGTGCATAAGTACCCGGAAACAAGACCTCGCCTTCCAGTCTCACATTCTGCTGAACACGATAACTCGGACTTTGGCGCACATACACTACATCATAAGGTTGCAAGACAAAATCCGTTTTGCCATCCACCACAAAACCGTCTTTGAGACCAAACGAGAAATTCTGCGCCAAAGCACCGGTCGAAGTCGTACTCTTGGGGTCAACAACACGCCGTGCAATGTCTATACGAGCCGTTGAGGCTGATTCCAACAAGCCTCCTGCTCGCACCAACAAATCTTCCAAAGTCATGTTGGCAACATATTCAAACGTTGAACCAGCAAGAGCCACAGCCCCATGAACGGTTACGCCCCCTTGCGGATACAATTCAATCGCGGATGGCACGAAAAGTGCATCATTTTTTCGCAGCAGAATATCTTGCGCTGTGCCATTCAACAAATCATTCAAATCTATCGCCAAACCTTCCTTACGCAAATCATCATTTTCGCGTATCAAAATGGCACGATTCAAAAACGCATCGCCGCGCACCCCGTCAGCAGCCTCAATCAACTGCCTGACCGTCTGAATATCGTCTCCAAGTTCGTAATAACCCTCCCTATAAACAGCACCCAAAATCTCCACTCGGTTTTTATAGCGTTCTACAAACCCCTCACTCACCGAAACCGAGTCTTTGTCTGCCAACTTAAACGTATTAAACAACTCGCCGGAAATGGTAAACATCTGAGTTTCGCCACCGGTTCGCCTGTCCAAACGCACTTTTTCGGCATAAGCTCCACCTGCAAAACCGCCTGAATACTCCAACAAGTCCGCCACCGTTTCATCACCTTTCATTTCGTAACGCATCGGACGTTTGACATTGCCGTCAATACCAACCAACGAAACGTAAGTTGGGACCTGCACTACATCATTGTCAGCCAATCGAATATCCTCATTCAACTTCCCTTTCAACAAGTAATTATACACATCTAATGTGCGCAAAGTTTTTCCATTGCGCACCAACGAGATAGCACGCAACGACCCTATCTCACTCACTCCACCGGCAATATACAGCGCGTGAAAAATCGAAGCCAGCGAAGAAACAGAATACGTGCCCGGACGAGCCACCTCGCCCATCACCTGAATCTGTATCGTGCGAATTTGTCCCAAAGTCAGCGAAATCTGCGAATCCCCCCCCTCATCGCCAACACCGGCATATATCTCGGCAAATTTCTTCTGAACATAATTATTAGCCTCCTGAATAGTCTTACCATTGAGATACAACGGTCCCAGACGCTCCACCGTGATGCGACCATCGGGCGAAATCGTCTGTCGCAACGAAGTCTGCGAAACACCCCAAATGTCGATAATCACCTCATCGCCGGGTCCCAAACGATAATTGACCGGCGTCGGAATATTGACATTCGGATTAAACGTCAAATTCTGCGCATTGAAAATATTGCGCCCGAAGACCTGCCGACTATCCGACTCAATATCCAAAATGCCCGACATGAGCAGCCCCATTTCATTATCGCCAAGAAAACGAGTTCGGGATTGGTCGGTGCCCGCGCCCGCGGTGCCCGCGCCCGCGGTGCCCGCGCCCGCGGTGCCCGCGCCCGCGGTGCCCGCGCCCGCGGTGCCCGCGCCCGCGGTGCCCGCGCCCGCGGTGCCCGCGCCCGCGGTGCCCGCGCCCGCGGCTCGTTGAATGCGTTCCAATTGAGTTCGCGTAACGCCGCGCTTCATCAAATCCGATGCGATTTGAGTCTGCGAAACACCTTTAGCGTACTCCTGCTTCACATAATTTAACACTTGCGAGTCCGACATCTGTGCCACTCCCGCCGTCACAAAGCATAAAGCCGTCAAAAAAGTTAAAACAATTCGTTTCATATTTTATTTATTGTGTAATTTCTGTTTATATATCGTCTCAATAATTTCCACCACCTTCAACCCCTCCACAATCGAGGCAGTAGGTATTGCGCAACCATTCAATGTCTTGACCACATTGTCAATCACGAAATGATGATTTTGTGCCGAACCTTTGTATGCGCCATAATCATTGCCCGGATTGGTCGGTGCCAACGTTGGCATCTCGTAATTTTTGACGTGGCAATATTCCACCTCGTTCATATATTGTCCGCCAATTTTGACACTGCCGTTTTCGGCAATAATCGTCAGGCTGCTCTCCAAATTTTTGTCCCACACGGCAGTCGAATAATTCAAACAGCCCACTCCGCCGCCATTGACGAAGTCAAACGTAACGTTGCCGGAATCTTCAAAAGCAGTTAAGTTCTTGTGATTGAAATCGTTAAACTTCGCCTGAATATTGGTGATGTTGCCAAACAGCCAATATAAGATGTCGATAAAGTGCGAAAACTGCGTAAACAGCGTGCCACCGTCCAAATCAGTCGTTCCGTGCCAATCGCCGGACTTATAATAACGCGCATCGCGATTCCAATAGCAATCCAACTGCACCATATATATACGACCCAATTTGCCCGACTGCACCAAGTCCTTAATCCACACCGAAGGAGGCGAATAGCGGTTTTGCGTCACACAAAACACCTTTTTATCGGCTTTCAAAGACGCGCGAAGCACCTTTTGCCCCTCTTTTTGGGAAAGTGCCACCGGCTTCTCAACCACCACATGCTTGCCAACTTCCAAAGCCTTAACCGCATAATCGACATGAAACCCATTAGGCGTACAAATATTCACCACATCCGCATCAGTAGTCGCCAACAACTCATCAATAGACGAATAAAACGGCACTGACGACAACCGGTAACTGCTAACCGGCAACTGCACAATGTCGCACACCCCAACAAGTTTCGCATCAGAATTACGAAGCACCATCTCTGCATGGCGTTTACCAATATGCCCGCAGCCCACAACAGCAAATTTTATCATTTTATCAGTCAATTTTGGTATCGTTTAGTTTTTTTTATGAGGGTCATGTTCATCTATATCGGACACATTGATACCTTTTGCTTGGAAATATCGGTCACGTATCAAAAGGTTGATACTCTCCCTCATATAGGAGAACAAAAGGTCTATATTTCCCTTGATATAGGATATATCTTGCCTGATTATATCCACATTGGATTGCAACCCCTTCACACTATCTCTGTCGGATTTACTCTCACAAGCATATTGTGTCGCCTGTTTTGTAACAAAATAAACCAGCCAACCGGCTAAAATCAAAAAACCTAAAACGGAGGCAAAAGACCCCGCCGGACTACCTAATATGTCCCTAATCAAATTTCCCGTGGTAGAAATTTCTGAAATCTGAAGAATAATTGTTGTTCTCATAACTATAAGTTTTTAACGTACAAATATACTGTTTTTTTTCAACATATTATTAAAAACAAAGAGAATTTAATCATTTTCGGCTTCTTTCAAATATAGAAATGCATCTTTTTTATTTTATGCACAATCTCTTCAGGTTCGCTTTTGTGGGCAGGATATACTTCTTTTACCTCGGCTTCCGGTTGTTCAATTGCATTTACTTCTTTATTTTTCTTTTGTTTCCGCCATATTAGATATATAACCAAAGGGACAAAAGGTATAAGCAAGAGCATAACTAAATAATAGTCTTCTATTGTTCTTGAATATGATTCCCATGATACAAAAAGAATCCATAAACACATTAAATCAAAAATATATGGAACGCCTATTATAGTCCAAACAGTAATTGTTAATAAAGATTTTATTGATATTTCTTTAGGTTGTTTACTATTGTATTTGCCTTTGGTGACGTTATAGAACTTTTTTTTGTAAAATTTATCACAAAAATTATCAGCCCCAATATTGTTGTTATTATAAAAAGGGAAAGAATTAAAAACATTATTGACTGTACTGGAGACCATAACACAGTTACTATTAGAACATAAAAAATATAACTCATATTCCTATATTTTAAATTGTTGTTTTAAAAGATTTTTCTATAAAGAGGCTTGAAACAATTTTCTATATTGATATAATAATTTGGATATGATTTAGTCTTACTTGCATATTTACCGAAATCATAATTAAATAAATCAATACAACAAGCATCAGTATAATGATGTAATTTCCCATCAATATAAATTGCTACAGTAACATGATGACTAACTAAAATACTATTAAGAAAAAGTATGTTACAATTAACAACTTTGGCTTCGTGGTTTTTATATCCGTATTGTTTATATGCTCTATTGTATAATGCAGCATATAGTTCAGAATAATTTCCACAATGCCCCTTCTTGATAGAATAAATAGTATTAGGATTTCTTGAGTTCACTCCATTATATGAATAATTCATTAAATTATTTACAGTTGAAATACATTGGTCTTCTATCCACCAATCAGTATCAGGACCGTCGACACCGACAAAATAACCAAAATTACTATTTTTATCTAACTCAGTCCAATTGTTTTCTGATAAATTTCCTGCTTTGTGTTCATCTAAAATAACAAATGTCCATCCAAGAAGTAAGGAATAATAAATACATAAAATGGAAAACACACTCAAATATATAGATAGAATTGTTTTTTTTGTAAAATTAATTTTTTTCATAAAATTATTTTTTTTGCCTTAACTTTTTTCTCAATTCGGTAAAAAAAACACCGCCTCCCACCTCATTCATGCCGTAGGTACGAAATATCAATGGCATTGTATCATATTCCGTCCCTAACGGGACGGCAGCAGTGTATATTCGCATTTTTCTACCTACATATTGTCCCTATGGGACAATAATATCTTTTCACACAATTTCCTGAAGAACCTTTTTCTCTTTCAAAAAAAGATTCAACAAATACAGCAAATAATATGCCACCACTGGCAAAATAATGCACCACCAAGCGCAAGATGCTATATACATATCGGACAAATCTGTCCATCTACGAATAAACGGCATGGTATTTAGAAACGGGAATGGGGCAGGATGTGCAAGGCAAAAGTCTACCCCGTCGTTAAGGAATTTGTCCATATCAATAAACAGGTATCCTATCAGGATTGTTCCGACCAAATACATTAAAGCTGCAGGTAAAAATTTCAATGAGTATTTACAGTTACCTGCCATAAAAATCCATCCTGCCGGGATTGCACAAAATAAATAATGTAATTAGCCCAAGCATAGCCACATCCGAATAATTCCCCGAATGCAACAAGAAAGAAGTAAATCGCACCGCCAAAGGGCAGTTGAAATAATATGCACAAGATTGTGAATACTGCGAGCACAAGGCTTGCTGCATAGATTTTCTTTTTCATAGATTCATTTCTCTTTTTAAAGTAGATACATCAAACGATGGACATGCTTTTTGAGCATAATTACGATGTCCGTTAATACTGTGTATTGGATATTTGTTTTTCAATTCTTTTATTAGTTTTGACATTACTTGCTTTTGTGCATTTGTTCGGGTATCTTTTGGTGTTTTACCATTTTTGGCGCAGCCTCCAATATAACAAATACCGATACTTGTGAAATTTTTGCCTTTTTGATTGCAATGTGCGCCAGGTAACCATAAACTGCGTCCTTTTTCTATTTGTCCATCCAAATGAATAATGTAATTATAGCCAATAGTACCAAAGCCACGTGCTTTATGCCATTGGTCTATCTGATTGAGCGTATATTCTGTACCTTCTGGTGTTGCCGTACAATGAATTACAATTTCATTAAGTAAAAAGTAACGAGCAACACAACAAGTACATATAAATGATATGATAATTATATATTTTGTTTTCATAATTTTTCTTCTAATAAATTTTCTGTTTGTTCAATTTCTGTTGAATGATTTTTTTTGTTTTTTTTTTGATACATCCAAATCAGATAAATAATCACAGGTGAGAGTAAGACAATTATCTTTGCAATTTCGTCGAGTGTATTTTCAGTAGGGATACCTAAACCAGCGGGAAGCACAAAAAACAAGATTAACAAACATATTCCTAATTTTTTGTTAGTTTTCATTACTTTGTAAATAATATATCCTGGAATAAGAGTAAACAAAGGACATATACCTGCTAAAATGATATCTGATTTAGTAATGACTGCATTTTCATTAACCATTTTGGTTAGTTCATTATATTCATCCTCATCAATTGAACTATTAGTTATAGGAGCTTCTCCACCTGCAATATCATAAACAAATTGTCTTCCATTAGTGTGGTCAAGTGCATTTAAACCAGCTCTTACTTTAGGAGAAATTGCAGCAGCTATTGCTACAGGAGGAATTGAACTAAGTAATGATCCATAAGGTATTTCATCACGTAACCACCCAGATACTCCACGTGAGGGAAGTCCTTTGCTTAGCTGTTCTTGAGTTATTCCCCGTGAAGCTTTTTCATAATCAGTCATGTTACTGTAATCTATTACATATGGCGTATTGGCATTTTGTTCTTTTTTGAATTCCTTTTGTTCCTGTTTAGTGGGTTTATAATCTGTAAAATTATAAGGAATTAAGGGTGATGACACATTGGTGGCATCAGACACCATTACACTAGGATTGACAGTGACAGGAATTGCTTGTTGTTTAGCAGCTTCTGCTTTCTTTTGCTCGTAATTCTTTCTCCATTCTTTTACCACTGACTCGTGTTCTTCGGTTTTCCCTGCTTGTTTAGAAATCTCAAAACCTTTGTGTGCAGCAGTTCCTTCCTCGTAAGGATTCTTTGTCTTATCTCCTTTAGCATTGGCTTTCGGTTTAGCAGGAGAAGCTGCTGCCGGACTTTGTTTGTTCATTTGGTACTTAATGTAAGCCTTCATTTCACCAATCTGAGCAGCATCTAATCCTTGAGCTTTATACCATTCATTGCTTGCTGCGCCATTACCGGCTTTGCCGCTCATGACTTGCTTGTAAATTTTTTCCTTATCCATAAAAAAACAATTTTTCTTGCAAAAATATCGTTTTTTTTTTTCAAAAAAAAGATTAAATAAAAAGATTAAATAATTCCCCGAATGCAACAAGAAAGAAGTAAATCGCACCGCCAAAGGGCAGTTGAAATAATATGCACAAGATTGTGAACAGTACTATTATTGCGCTCGAAATATAAATTTTCTTTTTCATAATTTTAAAAGAAGCTGCAGATGAAACTAATCATCTCATTTTTTTACAACCTTCTTCATCCACCCACCCCGTCCGGCGGGCAGGATTGCCAACCACCAGCGCATAATCCGGCACATTTTCTGTTACCACCGCCCCTGCACCAACGAATGCAAATTTGCCAATCGTGATGCCGCACAAAATCGTAGCATTGGCACCAATGGTGGCACCTTTTCCAATATGAGTCTTCTTAAATTCGTCTTTGCGGCAAATGGCTGCACGCGGATTGAGCACATTTGTAAACACGCACGATGGTCCCAAAAACACATCATCGTCGCACGTCACGCCCGTATAAATCGACACATTATTTTGCACTTTCACATTATTGCCAAGCACCACATCGGGCGCAATAAAGACATTTTGTGCAATCACGCAATTTTCGCCAACCGTGCACCCCCCCATCAGATGCGAGAAATGCCAGATTTTGGTGCCGTCGCCAATCGTGCAACCGTCGTCAATCACTGCCGTGTCGTGTGCAAAATAACTCATATTCAATTGTCAGTGAGGGCGTCATTGCGGGCTTGACCCGCAATCCCCTCAAACAAACGTCTTAATTTTATCAATAATAAATTGCTGCTGTTCCGCCGTCAATTCCGTGTGCATTGGCAACGAGAGCACCGATTGCGATAACTCTTTTGCAACGCGCAACGGTTCTGCCGTGCGAGCAATGAACTTAAAAGCAGGCTGTTCCTGCAAAGGTCGCGGATAATAAATCGCCGTTGGGATGCCCTGTTCCGCCAGATATTGCTTCAACGCATCGCGCTTGCCATCGCCCACTTTGAGCGTATATTGATGATAAACATGGGTCGAAAACGGATGCTCTTTCGGTGTCGCAATGCCCTCAACGCCCCTCAAACCATCTTTATAAATTTTTGCTGCTTTCTGACGTGCAGCTATATATTTATTGAGGTATTTCAACTTCACATTCAACACAGCAGCCTGCAAAGTGTCTAAACGCGAATTGCAACCTAACAACGCATGGTGATATTTTTCTGTTTGCCCATGATTGGCTATTTTTTTCAACTTGTCGGCAAGCACATCGTCATTGGTCATCATCGCCCCTCCATCGCCAAAGCATCCCAAGTTTTTATTCGGAAAAAACGAGGTACAACCAATCGGAGCAATCGTTCCCGTCTGTCGGCGTTCCGACCAATTTTTGTAGAGCGGGGTTGGCGGAATAGTATATCGTGCACCAATCGACTGTGCATTATCTTCAATCACCATCAGATGATATTTGTGTGCCAATTCCATAATCGGCAGCATATCACAACTTTGCCCAAACAAATGCACCACAATAATAGCCTTCGTTTGAGCCGAAATGCCCCGTTCAATATTCGCCGCCGTCACATTAAAGGAATCAGGGTCAACATCCACCAAAACAGGCGTAAGTCCAAGCAAACCAACCACTTCCGCAGGAGAAACATAAGTAAAAGCCGGCACAATCACCTCATCGCCCGCCTTCAACCCAAGAGCCATCAGCGCAATCTGCAAAGCATCCGTCCCATTAGCGCAAGGAATCACATGCTTGGCACCCGTGTAATTCTGCAACGCCTCTGCAAACACCCCCACCTCAGACCCATTGATATACCGCCCGCCGCGCATCACCCGCAACACCGCCTCATCAATCTCCTTCTGGATTTTAGCATACTGACCTGTCAGGTCTGTCATTTGAATATTCATATTCTTTTCTGTATGGTAATTTGGCACAATGATTATTTATTTGCAACGAAACACGCTGTATCCTCTCCATCATCAGACAACCTCTGCGCTCTCATCACCCCCCAACGAACTCTTACTTTTGTACCCTTAGTAGTATTCATGCCCCCTACCCCATCTCACCCTTATTTTCTTATTGACATTATTCCACATAATAAGGGAATAAGGGGGAATCATACAAGGCTACTAAGGGACTAAAAAACAAGGGTTGCCCGATCCTGAAATAGGTTCATAGTATATACGGCATCCTTTTTATTCTTCTGTTCTTTCCTTAGCTCTTTAAAGTACCGATATGAATCCTTCGACTGTAGCAGTTCGTAACATCTGAATTGATTTTCCGGGGTATGTGTCACTGTTGCAATAAACGATAAAGATTCCGGATGCATACTGCGTATGCCCATTGCGATTTCTCGCAATTTTTCCATGCCGTAATAGTCGCGAATAAGTTTTACATCACTCCACGAACCATAATCCAGCACGCGCTCGACAATCCAAGCCGCATGTTTGTCCATATCCAAAGTGGACACATTCATCTCCCAAAACAGACATTTTGAAAAATCTGTCGGCTGAATTTTCTTCGTTGTCGCTGCTGTTGTTGTAGATGCTACTGTCGTCGTTGTTGTCATCATGTCATTCATTTCATTCATTTCACACAAAAGCTTCGCTACATGAGGGGTATCCCCATGTATCAATATTTTTTTTTAGTACCAAGCCGACAACTCTTAAACAGAGGTTACTGACTTGGATTGTCATTGCGGGCTTGACCCGCAATCCCCCGTTTTCACGGGGTATGTTGCTCTATCCACTGCCGCGCATTCACAAATGCCTCCAGCCACGGCGTGACGGCATCATCCCTGCGCTCCGGCGGATAATATCCCCACTGCCACGGGAATATCGAGCGTTCCAAATGCGGCATAATCGCCAAATGGCGACCGTCCGGCGATGCCAATGCCGCCACATCGTAATCCGAGCCATTCGGATTAGCCGGATAATTGTGGTAAGCAAACTTCGCCACAATATTATATTTATCTTCCGCCAACGGCAAACTGAATTTGCCCTCGCCGTGCGCCACCCAAATGCCTAATTTAGTGCCTGACAACGACTTAAACATCACCGACTGATTGTCAGGAATAGCCACCGACACAAAATTCGACTCAAACTTATGCGAATCATTGTGCAACATTTTGGGCAGCGTTTTTAACATCCGGTCACCCTCCAACTGCAACAAATTCAACTCGACCATCAACTGACAGCCATTGCAAACACCCAAGCTCAACGTGTCGGGGCGTGCATAAAACCTGTCGAGTGCCAACTTCGCCTTTTCATTGTAGAGCAACGCCCCCGCCCAGCCTTTCGCCGAGCCAAGCACATCGGAATTGGAAAATCCGCCGCAAAAGACAATCATATTCACGTCTTCCAATGTTTCGCGACCACTAACCAAGTCCGTAGTGTGCACATCCTTCACGTCAAACCCCGCGAGATATAATGAATACGCCATTTCGCGCTCGCCATTCGTGCCTTTTTCGCGAATAATCGCCGCTTTAGCCGTCCTTTCCAATATTCGAATTGGTAATTGGTAATTGGTAATTGGTAATTGAAACACAAGCGGTTGTTGCTTATAATTCTCAAACCGCTCCTTGGCTTTCGTCTCGCCCGATTGCTTGCGGTCAAGCAAATAAGACGATTTATACCAAACATCGCGCAACGCATCAATATCCAAATGCTGCGTCACAGCACCCTTAACAAGGGTAATCTGCCGTTTATCGGTCTGCTTCCCAATTTTGACAAACTTAATGCCGCTATCCGCAAGCAATTTTTCAAATACCTGTGTATCAGCCGTTTGCAGCAGCACACCCGGATTTTCAGCAAACAACACTTTTATTAAATCGGCTTCATTGATGCCGTCCAAATTCACATCCAAGCCGCCGGCAACGTTTGCAAAGCACATTTCCAACAGCGTGGTAATCATCCCGCCTGCCGAAATATCATGCCCTGCCAGCACCAATCCCTTTTCAATCAGCCCCTGAACAGCATTGAACGCGGCTTTGAAATACGCCGCATCTTGCACCGTCGGCGTTTCATCGCCCACCTTATTTAATGACTGCGCGAAAGCCGAGCCGCCCAATTGCAATTTGCCGGACGAAAAATCAATATAATACAATGCCGAAACGGGATTATTGACCCACACGGGCGACACAATCTTCTTAATATCAGACACTTCCGCCGCCGCCGAAATAATCACCGTGCCGGGAGCAAACACCTTTTCATCGCCATATTTCTGCGTCATCGAAAGCGAATCTTTGCCGGTCGGAATGTTGATGCCAAGCGCAATGGCAAAGTCCGAACACGCCTCCACAGCCTGATACAGACGGGCATCCTCGCCCTTGTTGCGACAGGGCCACATCCAGTTGGCACTCAACGACACGCCTTTCAGCCGATGCGTGAGCGGCGCAAACACCAAATTCGTCAACGCCTCCGCAATCGCCATCACCGACCCCGCCGCCGCATCCACCAACGCCACCTGCGGCGCGTGACCAATGCTCGTGGCGATACCCGCCTTGCCCCGATAATCCAATGCCACCGCGCCCAAGTCGCTCAACGGCAACTGAATAGCACCCTGACACTGCTGACGAGCCACTTTGCCCGTCACAGACCTATCGACCTTGTTAGTCAGCCAATCCTTGCAAGCCACCGCCTCCAAGTGCAGCACATTTTCAATATATGTTTGTACGGTCGCGGCGTGCCACGCCCCCACGACAGGCGCACTGTACTTTTCCACAACCGTTTCATCCACCATCACCGTGCGCGGCGGCTTCCCGAAAAAGTCGCTCAACTGCATATCCAGGGGATTTTGTCCGCCTTTGCGTTCAAACACAAACCGCTCATCATCAGTCGTTTCGCCCACCACATACATTGGCGAGCGTTCGCGGTCGGCAATTTTTTTCACGAAGTCGATGCTCTCTTTTTTCATCACCAAGCCCATCCGTTCCTGACTTTCGTTGCCGATAATTTCCTTGTCGGAGAGCGTTGGGTCGCCCACCGGAAGGGCATCCATTTGGATTTTTCCGCCGGTGGTTTCCACCAATTCCGAAAGACAGTTTAAATGTCCGCCGGCACCATGGTCGTGGATGCTCACAATCGGGTTGTGCGCCGATTCCGAGAGGGCGCGAATCACGTTGGCGACCCGCTTTTGCATCTCCGGATTGGCTCGTTGCACGGCATTCAGTTCGATGCCGCTGGTGTATTTGCCTGTGTCCACGCTACTTACGGCTCCGCCACCCATCCCGATGCGGTAATTATCGCCGCCCAGGAGGACGACTTTTTCATTCGGCTGCACTTCGCCTTTGAGGGCATCGCTTTTCTTCGCATACCCTACCCCACCGGCGAGCATAATCACCTTATCATAAGCAAATTGCTTGCCATTTTCTTCGTGCTCAAACGTCAAAACAGAGCCGCAAATCAGCGGTTGCCCAAACTTATTCCCAAAATCCGAAGCACCGTTTGAGGCTTTAATCAAAATCTGTTCGGGCGTTTGATACAGCCACTTGCGAGGTTTCATACCCCCCTTGATGGGGGCTGGGGGGCTGGTCATATAAACCGCCGTGCCTGCAATCGGCAACGAGGCTTTTCCTCCCCCCAAGCGGTCGCGAATTTCGCCGCCTGAGCCTGTTGCCGCGCCGTTGAACGGCTCCACCGTGGTCGGAAAATTGTGCGTTTCGGCTTTCAGCGAAATCACCGATTCTATTTCTTCTGTTTGGAAAAAATCGGGCTTTTCGGGACTTGCCGACGCGAATTGTTCGAGCGTTGGACCCTGATTGAACGCCACATTATCTTTGTAGGCAGAAATCAGGAAGTTCGGATTTTCTTTGGAGGTCTTTTTAATGAGTTCAAACAGCGAGAGGTCTTTTTCCTTGCCGTCGATTTTGAACGTGCCGCCAAAAATTTTGTGGCGACAATGCTCCGAATTGACTTGCGAAAAGCCAAAAACCTCGCTGTCGGTGAGCGGGCGACCGATTTTCCGGCTCACACCGTTCAAATAATCCACCTCATCCGGGCTTAAAGCCAAGCCTTCCTGTTCGTTATATGCCTCAATATCAGTGATATTGATGATAGCATCGGGCTTTTTGTCGATAGTGAAAATTTGTTGGTCGATACCATTATATATGCGTTGCAACATCGGGTCGTGCTCAATTTCGCCCCCTGAGGGGGAGTTAGAGGGGGCTGCTATCTGAAACTCCTCAATACGCGCGATGCCTTCGATGCCCATTATTTGCGTGATTTCCACCGCATTAGTACTCCACGGGGTAATCATTTCGGCTCTGGGACCTATCAAAAAACCGTTTACATGATTATCTTTCAACAATTCGGCATCGCCAAAAAGCCACAGCAATTTTTGCAAATCCTCTGCAGATATTTTTTTGACGGCATCAAGTGCCAATATAATGTTATTCAGACTTTTAAAAAATAAAATCATCGTAAAATCGCCTTTTCATTCAGAAATTCGCTGCAAAGGTAATAAAAAAGTTTAAAACCACAACGAAACTTGGCAATTAAAAAGAATTAAAGATAGTTACACCACAAATCGCCCTTCATCGCGATACGAATAGAACGTGCTTCCGGCAATAATAACATGGTCTACCAATTTGATACCCATCGAATTAAGCCCTCCATGTATCTTCTGAGTAATATCATCATCCACACAACTTGGATACGGAATTTCTGACGGGTGATTGTGACAGACAATCACCCTATCAGAGTCGCGCGTGGCGGCCTCTTTGTAGATACTTCGCGTGTTCACGACCGTTGAATCAACACTGCCCTGCCCTATTTTAAGGCGGTCAATGATTTTGTTGGTGTTCGTGAGGAAAAGCACCCAAAACTCCTCATGATCTAAATCGCGCAACATCGGCAGAAAATACTTGTAAGTGTCGGTACTGTTTATCACCTTGCCCTGAAGTATCACCTCCTGCGCCCTTCGTCGCTTGTCGAGGGCAAGTGCGGCAACGATACTGGCAGCCTTGGTCGCACCAACGCCCTTGAAGTTGTACGCCAACTGTTGAGCCGACATCCTGTTCAGCCGATTCAAATCGTTATCGACCGAGGCAAGAATGCGCTGAGCAAGTTGCAACACATTTTCACTACGGCTCCCCGACCGGAGGAGGATAGCCAGCAATTCAGCATTGCTAAGTGCCTCCACACCCTTAGAGAGCAATTTTTCACGCGGTTGGTCGTCCGGCGACCAATCCTTCACACACTGTGTCGGGTTGAGAAATTCATTCTCCAACCCCACTTCTACATTAGGATAAACTGTTTCCATCTTTTTTTATGGTTATTTTTATTTTGTAAATTTTCTGCAAAGGTAAGTAAAATTTTTCGGAAAAGACATTGTTAAAAAGATACATAATTAATTAAAAAAAACGCCGTGCCATCGCAAAGTGAAAAATTTAAGAATGCAATACAACAAAAAAACTATTTGTCACTCATCATACTGTTGTTATTCCCGTTCCGGGCGAAACAACCTTAAATCCGGCAATGTCGCAACGTTTGACTGCACCTTGTCATAAGTCAATATTTTTGTAACGGCAAGTTTTTCTGCACACGCAAGGTGTATTGCATCTAATGCCCTCAAATAGCGACCATCCTCATTTTGCGCCATTTTTGCCGCCCGAGTAAAGTCTGAATCATCAACCGAGTAAATTTGAACTAAACCAAGTGCCCTTTGAACCAATTCCATATCATGACTTTCGCGGACAGCAGTTCGGATAACTTCCGTTTCAAGCAACTTTGACGAAACCACAGTGATACGAGACTCGTGCTCAACCAAATACAACCGTATATCACTTGAATATTCTTCACTGAATATAAGTTTCAAAAATGCCGATGAGTCAATATATATCTTATCCATCAACTTCTGACCCAATCAGTCATTTCTTTTGTTGACCTGCCGGACTTCGCTTTAATAGGAACAATATCGCCCCAAGAATACGGTTTACGACCGGTTTGGTGATTTTGGGGTTCATTAACATTGGCTTTAGCAGAACCGGATGTCCAATACAGTGCATACGAATACAGAGCCGCAATCGCTTCCGGGTCGTGTACTCGTTTCACTTCTTCTATTAACAAATCTTGTGTCATATCATCATATAATATTGCGCAAAAGTACAACATTTTTCTGAATAAAAAAAACTTTTTCCCAACAAATTGTATCGGGACTCCAAACATCTCTATTTTTCAAAAATTATCCGTACCTTTGCAGCCGTAACAAAATTAAAAAATAGTGTCTATATGAAAAAGTATAATTTTAATGCCGGTCCTTCTATTTTGCCGCAGGAGGCTGTGCTGAGTACGATTGAGGCGATTAAGGATTTTGAGGGTACGGGCATCGGGTTGATGGAAATCAGCCATCGTAGCAAAGAGTATGACAAGGTGGTGGCGGATGCCGTTGCGTTGTTCAAAGAGTTGTTGCACATTCCCGATGGTTATTCGGTGATTTTCTTGGGTGGCGGCGCAAGTTTGCAGTTTTGCATGGTGCCTTTCAACTTGCTGGAAAAAAAAGCCGCTTACCTCAACACCGGTACGTGGGCAAACAAAGCGCAAAAAGAAGCCAAACTGTTTGGCGAAGTTATCGAAGTGGCATCATCAAAAGATGCAAACTACACGTTTATCCCCAAAGGGTACACCATCCCCAAAGATGCGGATTATTTCCACATCACGACTAACAACACCATTTTTGGCACCGAAATTCACACGGATTATGACAGTCCCGTGCCAATGATTGCCGATATGTCGTCCGATATTTTTTCGCGTCCGATTGATGTGAAGAAATACGGGTTGATTTACGGTGGTGCACAGAAAAATTTGGCACCTGCGGGGGTTACATTTGTGATTGTGAAAGACGAATTGTTGGGCAAAGTAACACGCCCGATTCCTACGATGTTGGATTATCGCACACATATCAAAGAGGGTTCGATGTTCAACACACCGCCTGTATTGCCGATTTATACCGCTTTGCAAACTTTGAAATGGCTGAAAAGCATCGGCGGCGTACCCGAAATGTACAAACGCAACAAGGCAAAGGCGACCTTATTATATAACGAAATCGACCGCAACAAGCTCTTCAAAGGCACCACAGCCGTAGAAGACCGCTCGCTGATGAACATTTGCTTTGTGCTGAACGACCAGTACAAGGACTTGGAAGACGAGTTTTACAAATTCGCCACCGCCAAAGGCATGGTTGGCATCAAAGGACACCGTTCTGTGGGTGGGTTCCGCGCTTCGTGCTACAATGCGTTGCCTGTTTCTGCGGTAGAAGCATTGGTTGCAGCGATGCAGGAATTTGAGAAAGCACATTAACAGCAGATGGAAAATACCTTACGCACCGAAAATTTGGTTAAGAAATATGGTAGCCGCACAGTGGTTAACCATGTGTCAATCAACGTGAAACAGGGTGAAATCGTGGGGTTACTGGGTCCAAACGGAGCCGGTAAAACCACGACTTTTTATATGACCGTGGGGTTGGTGACTCCTGACGAGGGCAAAATCTTCCTTGACGACCTCGAAGTAACAAAATATCCGGTCTATAAACGTGCCCAAAACGGCATTGGCTATCTGCCGCAAGAGGCGTCCGTATTTCGGAAAATGTCGGTAGAAAACAATATCCTTGCGGTGCTGGAAATGACCACGTTGTCGAAAGACGAGCAAAAAGAGAAATTGGAATCGCTGATTTCAGAGTTTGGGTTGGGCAAAGTGCGGAAGAATTTGGGCGACCAACTGTCGGGCGGCGAACGGCGGCGCGTGGAAATAGCCCGTTGCCTCGCCATCAGCCCAAAGTTTATCATGCTCGACGAGCCGTTCGCAGGGGTTGACCCGATTGCCGTGCAGGATATTCAGCAGATTGTGGGCAAGCTCAAACACAAAAACATCGGCATCCTCATCACCGACCACAACGTGCACGAAACGCTCAGCATCACCGACCGCGCCTACCTGCTTTTTGAGGGCAAAGTCCTCTTTCAGGGCAATGCCGAAGAGTTGGCAGCCAACCCAATCGTGCGCGAAAAATATCTCGGAAGGGATTTTGAACTGCGCAAGAAAACGCTGTAAAATCAAAAAACGGTGCAACACACAGTTCAGACACCATTATAAATCAACTCCGGATCCAAAATATACCGCCCTCTGTCGCACCTGATAAATGCCAATTTGCAGTAGGGCGAGTCTTTCTGGGCTTCGTTTAGTGCCATGACACTGTTGATGTAGGTGCGCTTTTTGCGGTAGGGCGGCAGGATTTCGTCCGGTATCAGGGCAGCCAATTGCTCAAGGTCGTTCATGTCGAAAATGCCAACTTCGCCGAGTTCCGGACGCAGTTCGTGGACTGCTTTGCATTTTTGACTGTCCTGCTTATTGCGTAATAGCAGGATAAGGAAGAACAACATAGTATGTGCATTGATTTTGAACAGCCTGCCACCGGTTTCATATTCAAGGCTTTGCGGTTTCAGTTTGTCCCAAAAACCTATCAATAGTTTGTCTTCTGCCGAAGCGGTTTGCTTTTGTGCTTGTGTTTGCCTTTGTTTTGAATTTTGTATTTGTTTTTGTTTCTGAATTTTCGTTTTTAGATAGGCTTCAAGCAGGTAATCTAACGCAAAACGGTTGCGATTATCAAGCAATGTTCGCGAAGCACCTTTGGATAAAAATTCGTTCAACAATTCAATTTGCCCGTATGTTGCGGCGAGCATAAGTCCCGTTGAATTGTCTTCAAGGGCAAAGTCGGTGCCGTATTTTTGGATGAGCGACACCACTTTCGTCTTATTCCCCAAACGGATGTGCTTGTCGTATTCTTTGCGGTCGTTGCGGATTTCTTTCATAAACAGGACGGCACGCTGAAATTGCAGTTTGGCTAAGGCATCTATCCAATCGTATTGGCGGTGATTGACAGCGTATTGGAACAACTGTTTGCGTTCCTTTTTCACCTCCGCTTCCTTTTTGGCGGGGTCGAGAGCGAGGGCTTTGATTGTTTCCAACTGCTCCTGGCTGATGTATTCGTAGCCCAGATATTTGGCGCGGATTTGCTCGGCTTGCTCATATTTGCCCTGCTCTTCGAGGCGGTTGGCTTCGTCTAACCACTCTTCTGTGGACGATTTCACTTCTTTTAACTGAATTTCCGCCTTCGTTTCCTGCATTTGCAGCAGTCGCAAAGCCGGATGGTCGGCACGTTGCTCAAAGATGTAGATATTTTTGACAGCGCGCGTGATTGCCACATAAAACGAGTTGATGTAGAATTTGTAGATTTCGGCATCCTTGTCGTGCTTGTCGGCGGCGCGATTGTAGCGCAGGGCATCCTGTTTGAGGTCTTCGGCGGTAACACCGGCAATTATTTCCCGAAACTCCGCCTCATGGGTGGACACAAAATCGGTGAGGATAACATTCTCATATTCAAGCCCTTTAGCTTCCTGCACACTGAATATCAGCGGCGTTTTAAAGAATCGGCTTGCTTGCGCCTTTTGCTGATTGGTTGGGACGATGACCGCAAATTTGGTGCTGTTTTGCGTGCGCCGGTTCAGTTCGTTTTTCTTTTTCTCGTCGTTGGCATAGAGTAGCACTTCCCCGTGGTCGGTGCTCACGGTATCCACAAGGTAGTTGCTTTCGCGGTCGATGGAGCCGAAGCGGGTGTTTTTGATTTTCAACAGATTGTTGCTTAACTCCACCACATTCAGGCTGTTGCGATAGTTCGTTTGGAGTATCTTAATCTGGTTGTCCTTCGTGTCGCCCGTTTCGTAGAAATAGGTCTTTATCTTGCTCCAAGAGAAGAAGTTAGGGTGCACAATCTGGTTGCTGTCGCCGGTGAGAATAAAATGCGATTTGTCTTTCAGCGAAGCCAGAATGCACTTCAACTGAATGTTGGTGATGTCCTGCACCTCGTCCACCATGATATAGTCGTAATAGGGCTGCACCTTCTGCAAATAATTGTAGCACAGCATATTACTGTCATACAAACGTTCCTCTTTCAACCACTCCACATATTTGAGAAAAAGGGGATAAAGCCGCTCCCGCTCCTGCAACGAAAAAATAGACTGCTTAACACCCAAATCCATATATTCCTCGCGCGAGAGCCACGCCGTATGCACCGGAGAGCCGGTGATGACACCCTTAAACTCCTCATAAACGCGATACGGCTCATTGATTTTAACCGCCTGCGCATGGCGCGCAAACCACCGCTCAAAGTCCTTAAATTCCACCTCGCGACCTTCTGGTTTTTGCCAAAGAGCCAAATAATCTTTCAGCGACAAAAACTCTGTCTCCTGATTTTCATTGTCATAACCAAGTGAATAATAGATACTTGACGCATTATCGACCAAATATTTAGACAGCGAAATATAGGCGACATTGCCATGCAGACTTTTCAGTTTTTCCAACACCAGCGCAGTTTTCCCGCTACCGGCAGAACCAACGATAATCAACGGCAACTGCAGCCCATAGACATCCTCCTGAAAGCGGTCGAACGAGATAAACTTGTTCAGCGTATGAATTGCCTTATTGCTCTTGTTGAGATAGGTGAGCGCAACAGCCGTCTTATCCGCCTCAGTTTCAGGCGATTCTATCGCCACAAAATGGTCTTCGTCAATACTCGCCCCGCGCAAAAATCGGCTGTGAGCATAGTTGTGGTCTTTGATAACTTCCAGCAAAAGGACATATTTCTGCTGCTCGTAGGTGACAAAATTAAACAAAAGGCGGTCGCGAATATCCAATCGCGCACGATAAAATCCGGAATTTTGCATCTTTTTCACATCGGCACTCTTGAAATCGCCCGTCTGCAACTGTTTAAGCGTTTTAGCAAACGTTTTCTCAACCGATTTGATGTCTAAGTCGTTGTGATATAATATGTCAAACATTTTTAAATAATTATCAATTATCAATTATCAGTTACCAGTTAGCAGTTACCAGTTACCAGTTATCAGTTGTCAGTTGTCAGTTTGCAGTTATTGGTAACTGGTAACTGGTAACTGGTAACTGTTAGTTGTTTGTGCATCGCCGCCGCTGCTCTTCTGCCATCGCCCATCGCCAAAATCACAGTAGCGCCACCTCTGACAATATCGCCGCCGGCATAAACTGTTTTCAAATCGGTCTGCAGAGTATCCTGATTGACGATGATGGTTCCTTTTCTACTCACCTCCAAACCTTGAAACGCACTCGGAATGAGCGGGTTAGGCGACACGCCCACCGACACAATCACTTCATCCACTTCAATGGTTTCTGTGGCACCTTCGATGGGCACGGGGCTGCGCCGCCCCGAAGCATCCGGTTCGCCGAGTTCCATTTTTTGAAGCACCATCGCTTTCACTTTGCCTGTGTCATCTCCGATGTATTCAATTGGATTATAGAGATTTAGGAAGATGACGCCCTCCTCTTTGGCATGTTTGACTTCCTCAATGCGGGCAGGCATTTCTCCCTCCGAACGCCGATAGACAATCATTGCCTGCTCAGCACCCAGCCGCCGCGCCACGCGCACCGAATCCATCGCCGTGTTGCCACCGCCAATCACCGCCACGCGCTTGCCCAACCACACAGGCGTATCTGCCTCAGCCTTACGCGCCTCCATCAGATTGACACGCGTTAGATATTCGTTGGACGACAGCACCCCGTTCAAATTCTCACCCGGGATGTGCATAAAATTAGGCAAACCGGCTCCGCTGGCAACAAAAATACCCTTGAAGCCCATCTCATCTAAATCGCTCTGCGAAAGCGTTTTACCAATAATGCAATTTGTCTGAAAAACCACCCCCAACTGCCTCAAATTCTCAATTTCCACATCCACCACCGCATTAGGCAAACGAAATTCCGGAATACCATATTTGAGCACCCCGCCAATCTCGTGCAAAGCCTCAAAAACCGTGACAGCATAGCCCAACTTCGCCATGTCGCCGGCGAATGAGAGCCCGGCAGGACCGGAGCCGACCACCGCAATCTTCACGTCATTGCGGGCTTGACCCGCAATCCCCTGTTCTACATCGCTCTGCAGCCCAACATTCGGCTCCTTTTCAGGAGATTGCGGGTCAAGCCCGCAATGACGGTCGGCATCAGCAGCAAACCGCTCCAAATACCCAATCGCAACCGCCTCTTTCTTCAATTTGAGGTAGGTGCATTGGCATTCGCACTGCTTCTCTTGCGGGCACACGCGTCCACACACTGCCGGTAGTGCTGATGTGGCTTTCAGGGTTTTTGCGGCTTCGGGGAGGTTGCCGCGCTCGATGTTTTTGATGAACGTTGGGATGTCTATTTCGACCGGGCAGCCCGCCATGCAGGGGGCATCGGGGCAGTCGAGGCAGCGTTTGGACTCCTGCAACGCCTGCTCGGCAGTCAATCCGCGGTTGACTTCTTCAAAATTGCGACTGCGCACATCCGGTGCCAACTCAGGCATTTTCACGCGCGGAATATCGGTGCGCTCTTTCGCTTTCATGCTCTTGCGCAGTTCGTCGCGCCAAGGCTCACTCCTCAATATTTTATTAGATGCAATACTTACCATTTCGTAATTCGTAATTTTTAATTCTTAATTGTACGCTTTTGAGCGTGAAATCATCTCGTCAAAATCCACTTGGTGGGCATCAAATTCGGGACCGTCCACGCAGACAAATTTTGTTTGCCCGCCCACCGACACACGACACGCGCCGCACATGCCCGTTCCGTCCACCATAATCGTGTTCAGCGAGGCAACCGTTGGCACATTGTATTTTTGTGTCAGCAGCGACACAAATTTCATCATCACCGGCGGACCAATCGTTACGCACAAATCCACTTTTTCGCGTTGGATAACTGCCTCTACTCCATTGGTTACCAAGCCTTTCTGTCCGTAAGAACCGTCATCGGTCATCACAATCACCTCATCCGAAAATTGCCGCATCTCGCGTTCCAAAATTATCAAATCTTTGTTGCGCGCCGCCAAGACCGTAACAACCTTATTGCCCGCTTTGTGCATCGCTTCTGCAATTGGCAACATCGGAGCCGTGCCCACGCCACCACAAGCACAAACGACTGTGCCCAACTTTTCAATATGCGTGGCTCTACCCAGCGGACCCACCAAATCGGTGAGTTCGTCGCCCACGTTCAGTGCGCAAATATGGCGCGTGGATACGCCTACTTGCTGAATAATCAGCGTGATAGTGCCTCGTTGCGCATCCGCCTTGGCAATGGTGAGGGGAATGCGTTCGCCCTGCGCACCCACGCGCAGAATGACGAAATGCCCCGCTTTCCGTGCTTTCGCAATCAGCGGTGCCTCCACTTCCAACTGCACAATATTTTCGGAGAGTGCGTCTTTTTTTAAAATTTTATTCATTCGTACGTGTTTTTTATTTTGAGCGGCAAAATTAGTCATTTTTTTTCAAAAAATTGAGCTACCACCTCAGGAAAATGCGCGTATTCCAGCGCGTGCACTTTTGCGGCAACATCATCCGCCGAATCGGTCGGCAAAACGGGACAGCGTGCCTGAAAAATGATTGTCCCCTCATCGTAATGTTCATTGACAGAGTGAATTGTGATGCCACTCTCGGTTTCGTGATTGGCAACCACCGCCTCATGGACGTGTGAGCCATACATCCCCTTCCCCCCAAACTTCGGCAAAAGGGCAGGATGAATGTTGATAATGCGGTCAGGAAACGCCTGCAGCAGATTGTCCGGCACTTTCAGCAAAAAACCTGCCAACACGATGCCATCAATGCCATATTGCTGCAACAACCGCAGCACAGCACCATTGTCAAAGTCCGCCTTGCCAAAAGTGAACGACGGCACGCCCAATTTGCGAGCGCGCTCATGCACAAAAGCATCCGCCTTATTGCTCACAATAAGCGGAAATTCAACGAGTTGCACATCATGCCGAGCGCGAAAACAGGCGATGATATTTTCGGCATTAGAGCCGTTGCCGGAGGCGAATAGGGCAATTTTCATCTCTCCACAATCTGCAACAAATTTCCCTCAATATCCAAAAAATTGCGGATGCGTCCGCCTCCAACTGCTTCAAACTCTGCTGTTTCCCAGTGCACTTGGTGCTTGTCTAAGGCTGCTACTGCTTTGTCGAAGTCGCTTACACGCAGGGCTAAGTGCGACCAGCCTTTGGTGCTTACGGTTCGCGTCGGGGGCGGGGTGCCGTCTTCCGGCATCAGTTCGATGTTGGTGCCGTCGGGGGCTTTGATGATGAAGATGGGCTTATCTGTCTGTGCTATAACCTCGTAGCCTAACACATCACAGTACCATTTTGTTAATGCGACCACGTCTTTTGCTGCCAATGCAGGGTGGTCAATTCCAAGAAATACCTTTTTCATGACTTTTATTTTCAAAAATTTCTCGCAAAGGTAGTCTTTTTTGTTTAAAATAGCCTAATTTTGTCCCGATTTTAAAATTCACACATAATATATATGTATCATCGCGAAATAAAACCTAAAAAAGGGTTGGGACAGCATTTCTTAAAAGATTTGACTGTTGCAGAGCGCATTGCGGGCACGCTTGCCGGTTATTCGGAACTGCCGATTTTGGAAGTTGGCCCGGGTACGGGGGTGCTGACACAGTTTTTGCCGATTGAGCAAACCACTGTTGTTGAACTCGATACGGAGTCGGTTGCGTACTTGCGGGCGCATTATCCGCTTTTGAAGGAGCGTATCATCGAAGCCGATTTTTTGACTATGGATTTGGGCAACCTCTTTGCGGGGCAATTTTGTGTGATTGGCAATTTCCCTTACAATATCTCCAGCCAGATATCCTTTAAAGTGTTGGAACACAGGGACAAAATCCCTTGTTGTGCGGGGATGCTGCAAAAGGAGGTGGCGGAGCGGTTGGCTGCCAAACCGGGCAGGAAAGCCTACGGCATCATCACCGTGCTGCTGAATGTGTGGTACGACATCGAATACCTGTTTACCGTTGAGCCTGAGGTGTTTGACCCGCCGCCCAAAGTACGTTCGGGGGTGATTCGGATGACTCGCAATGCGCGGACGAAACTTCCGTGCGATGAAGTGCTTTTCAAAACGCTGGTCAAAACAGCCTTCAATCAGCGGCGAAAAACGATGCGAAATTCGCTGCAATCGTTGGTCGGAAAGGGCAATGAACTATTTGTACAGCCGATTTTCGACAAGCGTCCCGAACAACTGTCGGTCGAGGAATTTATAGATTTGACCAATCAAATTGCTATGTTAGAATTAAAAGTAGAGAAGGATTGATAGAAGAAAAACTATAAGCAAAATTGCTATTCCTTATGGAGAGCCTGACAAAATGTCAGGCACTCCGTTTTTTTTGCCCTTTGGCACGCTGTTTGCTCTTTATCGGGAAAATAAACAAAGTAAAAACAATTAAAAAATTAAAGAAATGGGAAAAATTATTGGAATTGACTTGGGAACGACCAACTCGTGTGTGGCGGTCATGGAAGGTGGCAAGCCTGTGGTAATCCCTAACAGCGAAGGAAAGGCTACGACCCCATCGGTGGTGGCATTTGTTGGAAACGAGCGCAAAGTGGGCGACCCTGCTAAGCGTCAGGCGGTTACAAACCCTACGAAAACGATTTATTCGATTAAACGGTTTATGGGCGAAACGTTCGACCAAGTAGCGGCGGAAGTGAAGCGCGTGTCGTACAAGGTGGCGAAAGGCGACAACAACACCCCACGGGTGGAAATTGACGGTCGCAAGTTCTCGCCGCAGGAAATTTCAGCCATCGTGCTTCAAAAAATGAAGAAAACGGCTGAGGACTATTTGGGGCTTTCGGTGGACGAAGCAGTAATCACCGTGCCGGCGTATTTCTCTGATTCTCAACGTCAAGCAACGATTGAGGCGGGCGAAATCGCGGGCTTGAAAGTGAAGCGTATCGTGAACGAGCCAACGGCGGCAGCTTTGGCTTACGGCTTGGAAAAGACGGATAAGGATATGAAAATCGCGGTGTTCGACCTTGGTGGCGGCACGTTCGATATTTCAATTCTTGACATCGGCGACGGCGCGTTTGAAGTGAAATCGACCAATGGCGACACCCACTTGGGGGGCGACGACTTCGACAACGTGATTGTGGACTGGTTGGCATCCGAGTTTCAAAACGACGAAGGGCTTGACCTGCGCAAAGACCCGATGGCGATGCAACGCCTCCGTGAAGCCGCTGAAAAGGCGAAAATCGAACTTTCGAGCACCGCTTCAACGGAAATCAACCTGCCCTACATTATGCCTGTGGACGGTATGCCGAAGCACTTGGTGAAAACCCTGACCCGTGCGAAGTTTGAACAGTTGGCAGATGCCCTGATTCAAAAAACCGTTGCGCCGTGCGAAAAGGCGTTGAAGGACGCGGGCATCTCGGCAAAAGACGTGAATGAAGTCATCCTCGTGGGAGGTTCGACCCGTATCCCCGCCATTCAGGACAAGGTGAAACAGATTTTTGGCAAAGAGCCTTCTAAGAACGTGAATCCTGACGAAGTGGTAGCCGTTGGTGCAGCCATTCAGGGCGGTATCTTGGCGGGCGACAGCAACTTGGGCGGTCTGCTGCTCTTGGACGTAACCCCGCTCTCGTTGGGCATCGAAACGATGGGCAGCGTGATGACCAAGTTGATTGAAGCCAACTCGACTATCCCCATCAAGAAGTCGGAAACGTTTACGACGGCGGTCGATAACCAGCCTTCGGTGGAAATTCACGTCCTGCAAGGCGAACGCCCGCTGGCAAGTCAGAACAAGGCCATCGGCAAATTCCACTTGGACGGCATCATGCCGGCACCGCGAGGCGTACCTCAAATCGAAGTAACGTTCGACATCGACGCCAACGGCGTAGTGAGCGTGTCCGCCAAAGACAAGGCGACGGGCAAAGAACAAAGCATCCGCATAGAAGCCTCCAGCGGCTTGAGCGACGCCGAAATCCAACGTATGAAGGACGAAGCAGCCGCCAACGCCGAATCGGACAAAAAGGAAAAGGAAAAAATCGACAGTCTGAACAAAGCCGACAGCGTGATTTTCCAAACAGAAAAGCAACTGAAAGACTTGGGCGAAAAAATTCCGGCAGACAAAAAACCGCCCATAGAAGCCGCCCTAAGCAAGCTGAAAGAAGCCCACAAGAGTCAAGACCTCGCAGGCTGCGAAGCGGGCATAGCGGAAGTGAACACAGCCTTCCAAGCCGCCAGCCAAGCGATGTATGCCAACGCAGGCGCAGGCGGCAACCCGTTTGCCGGAGCCGACCCCTTCGCCAGCATGGGTGGCAATCCGTTTGACCAGGCAAGGCAGCAGGCGAATGCTAATGCCGGCGGCGGTGGTCAAAGTCAGGCATCCGGTGGCGATGAGGTTCAGGATGTGGATTTTGAGGAGGTGAAGTGATTCAATTACGAATTACAAATTACGAAAAATCGCAGTGAGCAGAAATGTTTGCTGCGATTTTTGTTTATATGAGATGGATAATCCTGCTTCGTCATTGCGACACCCAAAATTGATTAAACTCCATGAGAATTGGATATTTGAAGCTTGAAGATTTTTTTTCAGAGCCATTCAATTCTCGCG
Source organism: Bacteroidia bacterium (assembly GCA_025996835.1). Taxonomy (GTDB): domain Bacteria; phylum Bacteroidota; class Bacteroidia; order Bacteroidales; family Azobacteroidaceae; genus Azobacteroides. The sequence continues at coordinate 1,909 of BNTU01000019.1, read as the reverse complement.
GGGATAATATTTTTCCGGATAATGCGATAAGATGTTTGCGACTTTTGTCGGGATAATATATCCATCGTAAAAAACAATGCCTATCACGCCGCCTAAAAATGCGACGGGTATGTTCCACTCTGATAATCAACGGCTCCAGCCTTGCTCACGGGTTGACTCGAACGGGCTATGACCAACCGGCGAAGTATGGTCAAGACTGGAGGTCTTGAATGTGAAATTTAACCCCGTTCGGGGTAGTTATAGCGCGGTTGCTGTTTTATTTAACATAATTTAAGATGCGTTTGCCATGCGGAGCATTGCCAATTAAATGATTATTTGTAACTTTGCGGTGTTATTTCAGAAAATAATAGTATGCTTGAATTGAAAAATATACATAAATCATTCGGCGATGTCCGAGTTCTGAATGGAGAAAATCTCTGTTTGGAAAAAGGTCGTATATATACGCTCAAGGGTGGCAACGGTTCAGGCAAGACCACCTTACAGGCAAAAAGGGAAGTTGCGTATATTTATGAGTTACATGCAACCCAAAGACAACACCCTACCTGCGACAGCACTGCCATAAAAAATATTAACAAATTTTCAAGGAAAGCAATCTCTAATTCCAAGAAAAGTTGTAATTTTGCCAAAAATTTGCAAGACGTTAAAATTGTAAGTTATGATGTTCAATGATAGGATAAAACAGTTACGCGAAGACCGACATATTCCACAGCGAAAATTTTTGCGCAAGGCGAGTGCAAACCAAACTTGTTTGAATTTGCCGAACCGTAGCCAAAAATCGCGTAAGCAATTGGCGGCAGCGTTGGATATTGATACCGCCGCATATTGCAAAATTGAGCATGGCGAACGATCTGCAAAGCGGAAACAAATTCCACTTATTGCGACCTTATTACAAATAGATGAAAATGCACTTGTAACCCTTTGGCTTGCGGACAAAATTATTGCTGCTGTTGACGATGAAAAAGAGTTGGCAGGGGAAGCGTTGGAAACAGCAAAACAGACAATAAATATAGATATAGATTCGAAATAATTTATCAATAATGAATACAAAAATATGAAAAGTCTTGAATGTGTAATTTTTAATGTGGAGCATGGTCTCGCAATTTTTATAAAATCGCCAAATGACTATGGGTTAATGATTGACTGTGGCGGTAGCGAGACATTTTCTCCAATAAAGTGGATTAGAAGCCACTATAATGCCACAAATCAAAATATTTCCTACTATAAAGGTCAAAGAAGAATTGCTGAGTTAAAAATAACGCATTTACATAAGGATCACTTTGAAGATGTTGGGAGTTTTTATCTACATAAAGAAGATAAACCTAAGAGATTATTATCTGATAAAGAGACATTAAAATTTATAGACAAAAAAATAAAAGAAGCAGAGAATGACGATAACGATAAGGTACAAGTCTTAAAAACATTTAAGAAATTTAGAGAAGACTATAATAAAGATGCAACAGATAAAATTAATTATGGATTTGATTTAGATTCTTGTCAATTAACATATAGAGAGGCTGATGAAGTATCGGCTTCTGAAGATAAGATAATTAATAATCGTAGTTATGTATTCGCAATCGGTTACGCAGGTAAAAAAATAATAATACCTGGTGATATAGAGATAGAAGGATGGAAAAAACTACTTAATAAAGAAAAAGCAAAAAAAATTCTTGCTAATACTAATTTCTTTATTGCCTCCCACCATGGACATAAATCTGGCTTTACTTCCGATATTATCGCTTTATCAGGCAAACCTGATTTATTCATAGTATCAGCAAAATCAGGAGATGAGCATATTGATACAAGTTATTCTAAAGATGATAACTGTAAAGGTTATAACGTTATTGTGAATGGAAAGAAAGAAATTAGTATTAGCAAGAATTTTTTTTGCTTTTTCTTTATTAAGTAGTTT